>SFLG01000025.1 GCA_004553485.1 Bacteroidales bacterium
GGTGTCCTTGCCGATCTTGACGCTCGACAGGTCAATCGAGACGGGAATCCAACGGTATGCGTCGTTGTCCTTGAAGTCGTGGGCGGGAACCTCGAACTGCGACTCAGCTGTACCGTTCTTGACGATAACAACCAGCTTGGTTTTGTCGAACACGCCGCTGCCCTGACGCTGTACCGACCAGTCGAAGTTGATGGTAACCTTGGCGCCCTCGGGGACGGTGGTGATCGGCGGGAGCTTGATACCGCTCTGGTAGCCGGTCAGACCGAACTTGAGGTAGTTGCGCTGCAGGTAGATCTGGGCGTAGGGTTTGCGCTCCGACTTGGCGGGGTCGTGTACGGTGAGGAATTCGTAGCCACGGGCGCAGAGAGCGTCGTAGGTGGATACCTCGTCAACCTTGTTGGTGCCGAGCTGCTGTGCGGTGGCATCCGAGTTGTTCTCCTCGACGGTACGGCCTGCGGGCTTCTGGCTTGACCAGGGCTCGAGCCACTCGAAGTCCTCGCTCCAGTATACAACCTGGTAGAGGCCGAGGTCCTCGACTGCGGTCATATACAGACGGTGTGTCGAGCCTTTCTTGCCGGCATAGTAACCGGTGACCTTGACATTGTGGTTGTCGAGAGCGCCGAGGTCGGTGCCGACGGGAGCGTCGACTACCTCGAGCGAACCGTTCTGGCCTTCAACAGTGAATTTGCCGGCCGAGACGAGACAGTTGACAGTGACATACTTGATGGCGTCAGACGAGTAGCTGCCAAAGTTTGCGGTGATGTCTTCGGGGGTGCCGGGAGTGTAAGTGCCTGTGCTCTGTGCCTGGAAGATTTCGCATACCACGTAGGGCATGCCGGCGGCATCGGTGAACTTGGTGCCCTTGACAATACCGGTAGTACCTGCCTCAACACCCTCGGGGTTGCCGCTGACATAGACTAAGTCTGTGCCGTCGGTGGCAACAGCGCCGGCGTTAAGCTTGGCGATGATGGTCATGCCGGGCATCTGCACGGCGGTGTTGTCGGGAGCGGTGACAAGCTCAACGATCTTGTAGTCGGCTACGCCACGGTAGGTGTCGCCGAGCTGGAAGACCTTGACGATGGCCATACTCTTTTTGGTGTTGCCACGGAAGACGATTTCGTAATCGTGGGGGTTGTCCAGGGCGCCGTCACGCATGTTGTCGGTGATGGAGACGGTGACCTCAGTCTGTCCGGCGTGGCCGGTCGAAGGAGTGATGGTGATGTTTTCGGGAGCCTCCGAATACCAGTCGGCATCCGAAGTGACCACAATTGTCTGGGGAGCGGCCGAAACTCCTTCAAAAGTAAGGCTTGAGGCACTGGCGAGCACGGCTTTTGCTGAAACCGGTTCGTCGTCGTCGCTGCACGAGACAGTCACGCAGCACGCGGCTAAAGCCATCGCTAATGAAAATATCTTAAGTTTCATATAATATTCTAATTTGAAAATAATCTATACTTTAGAGTTTCTTTATTCGCCGCGGTTGATGTCGTCCCATCCGGGGTTCTGTACCAGGTTGGGGTTGAGCGACAGATCCTCGATGGGTATGCCGTAGTAGTAGTCGCGGGCATCGTTCCAGGGAGCTTTTGTCTTGAGCTGCGAACGGTGGTAGTCGGTGAAGCCGTAGGTGCCATTGGACAGGAGGATTTCCTTACCGATCTGGTAAACCTGCACGCCCTTGCCGACTGCGGGCTTAGCCTGATTCTCTCCGTAGAGTACAACGTCGGGCTTGCCGTCGCCGGTGAAGTCATATTCGCCGGGGCCGGGGAAGTAGACACCGCCCATATCCTGGTCGTAGGCATAGCCGGCACGCCAGCGGAGGACGTCGGGCCAGCGCTGGCCTTCCATTACCAGCTCAATTGAGCGCTCGCGACGGAGCTCGAGGATGATACCGAGGTTCTCGCCGGTTACGTTGGTGTAGCCGAAGCGGGGATCCTGCAGATAGGGGTCGGGGTTGGCGTTTGCCCATAGGAGGCTGATGCGGGGCATAGCGACACGATCGCGCAGGAGGTTGACGGAGATGTTGAGGTCCTCCTGGGTGATAGTGCCGAGCTCGGCCTTGGCCTCGGCGTAGATGAGGAGAGCCTCGGCGAAACGGAAGACGGGCATATCGTTGGTCGAACGCTTGTTGTCGATGTTCTGGCCGTCAGCATCGGGAGCCTGGACAAACTTGATGGGCTGGAAGCCGGTGCAAGTAGCCTGGAAGTCGGGAGCGAGGACTTCGCTCTTGCCGATACGGGTGTAGTTGAGAGTGCGGATGCTCTGCGACAGGCGGGGGTCACGATCCTTTACCTGGTCGACGAACAGCTTGGTTTCCCAACCGTCCTGGTCGGTGTAGCGGTCACCGTTCTTCATCAGGTACTGGTTGACGAGCTTGCGGGAGAAGCCGGGTGTACCGCCGGTGGGCTGGAGGGTGCTCGAAGCAGCCTCGTGGAAGGCAGCGGTGGCGGCACCGAAGCGGATAGCGAGGATGTACTCGTCAGTGTTGGCGTCCGAAGCGACGAAGAGGTCGCGGTAGTCAGTGCTGGGGTGACCGGTGGAGTAGAGCTTGTACTCCTTCTCGTCGATAAGCTTCTTTGCAGCGTCGGCGGCCTGTTCGAGGTACCACTTGTAGTCGTGGCCTTCGAGCGAGATGCCGTGGTACTTGCGGAAGGTACCCTCCCAGAGGCAGATGCGGGCTTTGAGGGCCAGGCAGGCGCCGCGGGTTACGCGGTAGGGGTTGTTGGGCTCCTGTGCCTTACGGGGAGCGTTGGCGATGGCGAAGTCAAGGTCTTTGACGATGTTGGTCATAACCAGCTCGCGGCTGTCGCGGGGGTTGAAGAGGGCCTCGTCGGCCGAGCCGAGTTCGCGGTCGTACCAGGGCACATCGCCGAAACGTCTTACCTTTTCAAAGTAGAAGAAGGCACGGAAGAAAGCGCCGACGGAGGTGTACTTGGCAACGGCAGCCTTGTCTTCGCACTTTTCGGGAGCGTACTGCATCAGTGCGTTGATGCGGCGCAGGTTGCCCCAGCTCCAGCCACCCGAACCGGCGTTGGTGGGCGTGATGCGCTTGCTGCCGCCCAGCATTTCGTCGCAAAGGGTCTGGGTGAGATAGAAGTCGTTTCTCTGTCTTTCAGGCTCTTTATCGAGCAGATTGTTGTAAAGCGGGTTCGAGAATACCTCGAGCTGGTCGCCGGTCTTGAAGTAGTCGTCAAGGCTTACACGGTCCTGCGGAGTGAGGTCGATTGCATCCTCGCAGGAGGTCAGCGCGAAAAGGCCGAGCGACAGTCCTAATAATATTTTTTTCATTGCTGGAATTTCTTAGAATGTGATGTCGATACCGAGCGTGAATGTTTTGGGGAAGGTGTAGGTGAGGTTGTCGTTCTGGTTGTTGCCGTGGCTGTAGGCACCTTCCGGATCGAGCCACTTGGAGTTTTTCTTCAGGGGCGACCAGTACTGGAGGTTCTCGCCGGTGAAGAATACGCGGAACTTCTCGATGTAGGCTTTCTTTGTCCACTTGGCGGGCAGGGTGTAGCCGATGGTGAGGTTCTTCAGACGCAGGTAACGGAGGTTCTGCAGGTAGCGGTCGTTAACAAAGCTGAGGGTACCCGAAGTAGCGGCGTAAGCCATGGGACGGGGGAAGTACGAGTCGGGGTTGTCTTCGCTCCAGACGAGGTCGCGGAAGTCGGCGCGCAGGAACGAGCAGTAGCTGTACGAGTAAGCGCCCCAGAATGCCATGTTCTGACCGGTGGGATACCAGTAGTGGTTGCCGGTGCCCTGGAAGAAGACTGAAGCGTCGAAGCCGAAGTACTGGAAGCCGGCGGTGATGCCGTACTGCAACGAGGCCAGCGAGTTGCCCAGGACGCGACGGTCGCCGGGATCATCGACGGTGTTCTGGCCTAAGCCAATCTTGCCGTCGCCGTTGGTGTCGAGGTACTTGAGGTCACCTGCCTGCCAGCCGCCGGTGACGCGCTTGGTGACGTAACCGAGGTCGACTTCGGAGGCGTACTGCTGAGCCTCTTCGGTGGTCTTGAAGAATCCGTCTACGTGGAAGCCCCAGATTTCGCCGATGCGCTTGCCCTCGTAGTAGGCCTTGGCAAACGATTTATTAGGATTGTCGTAGCGGGTGATGTGAGAGCGGTAGTCGCTGATGTTGAAGCCGACGTTGTAGCTGAAGGGGTGACCGAACAGCTCGATGTTGTCGTTCCAGCTGATGGAGGCCTCGTAACCCTTGGTGCGGAGGTCGGCGCTGTTCATCTGTGGGGGAGTGGCGCCGTAAACCGAGGGAAGTGCTACACCGTCGGTGAGCATGTTCTTGGTATCACGGATGTAGAGGTCGCCGGTGAAGTTGAGTCGGTTGTTGAAGAAACCGAGGTCAAGACCAAGGTCCCACTGCTTGGCGGTCTCCCATGTCATATCCGAAGCGATGGGGTCGTCGAGCGAGGTGTACACAGCCTTGTTCGAGCCGTCGAAGGTGTAGGACGCGAAGGTGTGGTTGGTGACGTTACGCAGGAAGGTGTAGTAGGACGATACGTTCTGGTTGCCGAGTTCGCCGTATGACAGACGAATCTTACCGTTGGAGAACCAGTCGTGGATGTTCTCCATGAACTCTTCCTCAGAGAAGCGCCAGCCCAGCGAGCCCGAGGGGAAGAAGCCCCAGCGGTGACCGCGGCCGAAGCGCGAGGTACCGTCGTAGCGGCCCGAGAGCTCTAACAGGTAACGGCCCTTGTAGTCGTAGTTGATACGGCCGAAGATACCCTGGATGGCGTACTGGTTCTGCTCACCGGTGATGTCGGTGATCTTGTCGCCGTTAGAGTTTACACCGACGAGGTTGAAGTCGGTGAGGTCCTCGGAGATGAGGTTTTCAGCCGACATATCGCGACGGATGTAGTTGCGACGCTCGTAGTTGTAACCGGCCATTACGGTGAGGTTGTGGGCGTCGGCGAAGGTGTCACGGTAGGTGGCGAAGGCGTTTACCGAGTAGTAGTTGGTGGTGCGCTGGCTTTCGCGCAGGTCGTTCAAACCGGCACCCGAGTCCCATACGCGGAGCTCCTCACCGGGGTACATGCGGAAGGTCAGGTTGTTACCGCGGTTCATGTAGTTGACGTTGAGGTAACGGTAGGTGAAGTCGCCGGTAACGGTGAGCTGCTTGATGGGGGTGATGTTCAAGCGGAAGGTGGTGGTGAAGTCGGTGCGGCGGTCACGGTTGGGGTGACGGCCGTCGATGATTTCGGAGTGACGGCTGTTGCCGATGGCGTAGCCGACGTAGGGGGTGTCGCGGATGTTCGATCCGTCAGGGTTAACCAGGGGGAAGATGGAGATGGCGTGACGGCCGAGGTAACCGAGGGTACCGTCAACGCTCGAGCGGCCCTGATAGTCGTAGGTCGAACCCATGTAAGCGGTGTTGTTGCTCATGGTGATCCACTTGTTGATGTTGAAGTCGATCTTCGAGCGCATGTTGTACTTCTTGTACACGTCGGGGATGACTTTCAGCATACCTTCGTGACGGTTGTAGCCGCCCGAAACGAAGTAGCGCACAGCCTTGTTGCCGCCCGAGATGGAGATGTTGTGCTCCTGGGTGGGACGGGTGGTCTGGAACAGGGTGTGGTACCAGTCGTAGTTACCGTAGTAGTACCACTGGTTTCTGCCGTTGCGGTCGCTCTCGACAACCCAGGGGCGGTCGGGGTGCTCGGTCTCGTCGTTGACGCGGGCAAGCAGCTGCTGCATGTCGTAGTCGTCGTACTTGACGTAGGGCTGACCGGAGTCGGCCATGAAGAACTCGTTGACGGTGTAGGTGTGCCAGTAGCCACGGTGCTCGTACTCATCCGAGGTGGTAGACTTGACCCAGCCGAAGCGGCCGCCGTAACGTACTGTGGCCTTGCCATCGGCTTCCTTACCGCTCTTGGTGGTTACAAGAACAACACCGAAGGCTGCACGTGCGCCGTATACTGCGGCGGCCGAGGCGTCCTTGATGATCGAGATGTTGTCGATGTCGTTGGGGTTGAGGTCGTTGATGTCGCCGATCGATCCGTCGATGAGGACGAGGGGACCGGCCGAGTTGATTGAGGTTGTACCGCGGATGTTCAGTGTACCCGATGTGCCGGGACGGCCATTGGTGACGCTGACGTTAAGACCGGCCACCGAGCCCTGGAGCATGTTGGTGACCGAACCGCCGGTGCGGTCCTCAAACTTGGCACCGTCTACCGATGCCACGGCACCGGTGAGGTTGACCTTTTTCTGTACACCGTAGCCCACGACAACTACATCGTTGAGCTCGCTGACGCTTTCGGTCAGGGTGACGTTAACGGTGTTCTGTCCGACGGGGACGTTGACGGTCTTCTCGTTAAAACCGATGAACGAGAACTTGAGAGTCACGGCTGCGTCGGGGACAGTGATGGTGAATTTGCCGTCAACATCGGTAATGACGGCTGCCTTGGACTTGTCTTCTGTGACGGACACGCCGATAAGCGGCTCGTCCGCCGCGTCGACGACTGTGCCTTTCACCTGTCGGGCGTAGGCCGACCATGCTGTCGACAGAAGAACCGCGAACAACAGCATAAGTCTGGGTAATGATTTCATATTGGTTATAGATATTGATTGGTTGTTTTCAAAGGTATTCTCCGGTGTCGTGCCCGCACCTCCTTACCAGACGTAGGAGGGCAGGTCAAACTTCTTGGGACGCTCCATCTTTTCGGTATAGGTGTTGCCGAAACGGTCTGTGGCGGTGATGGTGAGGTCGGTGTTGGCGTCCGGAGCGGTCACCTCGAAGAAGTGGGTCCAGTTGCCGGTGATGAAGTTGGGAACGGACGATATGTCGCGGTTGAAACGCTTGATACTCATGGCTTTGATGTGCAGGGGGTCGTATGCCATGCGCGGTGTGACGGGGAGCTTGTTGCCGCCTTCGTCGGTGACGGTGATGGTCCACTTGGGGTCGTAGTTCCACATGTTGATGAGCACCTTGTTGTCGTGGCGCACGGGGTAGGCGTCGATGTACTTCTTGAAGCTGTTCTGGACGCTGGTGTTCGTGAGGTTGGGGACGTCGGCCAGCGAGAACGAGACGTTGTTGAGGTCGTATGTGCGGAACTGGATGTTCTCGTCAAGGTTGGTGCCTTTGTATTTCCACTTGATGTTCTTGCCCTGGAAGTCCCAGATGCCGTAGCCGGCGGGTGTGCCGTCGTGGGCGGTGAGGGCACCGGGGGTGAGGTGGCCGCTCCACCACCAGTCGCCGCAGACGGCGCCCTGGTTGTGCTCGATGATGTTGGGATAGGCGTTGAGGATGCTTGCGGCCGAGGTTGCCACGGCGTTCTTGTGGGTGTGGCCGGTGACAAGGTGCACCTCGTTGAAGTCCTTGAGGGCCGACAGCAGGTCGCTCACACCTTCCATGCTATATTTAAACTGTGTGGCGGTAGAGGGGCCGAAGGCGGGGGCGTGCATGGTGAGCACGATGGGGGTGGACTTGTCGACGTAGCTGAGGTCTTTGCGCAGCCACTGCATCTGGGGCTGGTAGATCTTCTCGGTGTAGTTGCGCGAGGTGGTGCCGTCGTAGGTGCTGCAGTCGATGTCGTCGAGGACAACGTAGTGTACCTGGCCGATGTTGAACGAGTAGTAGCTGGGAGCCACACTGTGCACGAAGGGACGCTTGGCCGCGGCGTTGTTGGTGGCCTTGTAGTCGTTGTCGTGGTTACCGATGGTGTTGTAGGTGATGAGGTTCTTGAACGAACGGTTCATCAGGTCGATGTAGTTGGAGAACTGGAAGTTCTGGTCGTACCAGTAGAGGTCCCAGGTCATGTCACCGAGGGTGATGGCGTAGGTTTTGCCCTTGATGCCGTGGGCGTTGATGTCCTTGACCATCTCGCCGAACTGCTTGATGTCGTCGTTGCGGTTGGCAAGGTGCATGTCGCCGAAGAAGAGCACGCGGTAGTTGCTCTGGTCAACCTTGTTGAGGCTGAAGTCGACGCGCTCGGGAGTGGTGCCCGAGCTGGTGAGCAGCTTGTAGTTGACGGGCATGACGCCGTTGGTGACGGGATCGTAGCCCGAAGGTACCGACATGAAGACGTATCCGAGGGCCTTCTTCGACTTGAGCTCGTACTGGCCTTTCTCGTTGGTGACGGCGAAGTCGATACCGTCGCTGACGACGACGTTGGCCACGGGACCTTCAACCGAGCTGATCTTGCCGTAGACGGTGGTGCCGTCGGCGAGATCCCATCCTTCGGGGTCATCCTCTATATATTCTAATGTGAACTGGCCCTGCTGGCGACGATCCTGACCGCGCTTGACAAAGGCGGTGTAGGAGCCGGCGGGGGTTGTCTCGGGGATAAGGAAGGTGACCGAGGTCTCGCCAACTGCCGAGATGGTGCAGTTGATGAGGGTGCCGTTGGAGGCCTGCAGCTGGATGATGTCCGAGCTGTAGATGACGCTGCCGGCCTTCATGTCGACAGTGACAGGTTCGCCTTTCTTTACCTGGATAATCTTGGGCAGAGTGAGCTCCACCTTGATGCCGTCGTCAACGGGTCCGTCTTCTCCTTTGTCGCTGCACGAGCTAAAGCCGAAGCAGAGCGCCGAAACGAGGGCAAATGTTAACCATTTCTGTAACGATTTCATAAATGTGATATTTTGCAGCTCACAGCCGGAGCTGACGGTCATGGATTAGCGATTATTACAGATTTGTTATTTTTGTATAAATAACGTTAAAAAATAATTAGTTTCCCCGACGGCATTTCAGCCACGCCGTAGGCGGCGTTGTGAATCAGGGTATTAGAAAGAAGTCGCCCGAGGCCTCTGTCGGCGACATCGCCGCCGACGTTGCCGTCGGGGGGACAATGCGGCCTATGGTGCCGGACTATATTGGCAAAATTAGCCCCATTTTCCCGAACTACAAAGCGATTTTAAAAGTTTTTTTCAAAAAATTTGTTTCGGAAGCCTATCGTAGGCAAAAATCGGAGTGAAATTTGGCGGCGAACGTGGCCGTCCGTTCGTCACTGTGTCGAGCAACATTCGGCTTTAAGTTAAAAAGGTGTATGGGCTAACAAAAAACTTTGGTCCGGACGTGCTTGTTATAATTATTGTGGCTAAACTTGCACTGCCAATAAGGCGCAGCGGGGCACCACAACGCCATCCCCGCAGATAAAACATTACAAACCACTAACTTAAAACAAAAATGATGACAGTAGGAGACAAAATGCCCGACCTGCTCGGCGTGGACGCCAACGGCAAGGAGGTGCGCCGCAGCGACTTCGCGGGAAAGAACATCATCCTCTATTTTTACCCTAAGGACAACACTCCCGGCTGCACTGCCGAGGCCTGCAGCCTGCGCGACGGATATACCGAGCTGGCCCGGCTGGGCTATCAGGTGATTGGAGTCAGCAAAGACTCGGAGGCCAGCCACGCTAAGTTTGCCGACAAATATCAGCTTCCCTTCCCCCTTATCTCGGACCCCGAGCACAAGCTGTGCGAGCTGACGGGGGTATGGCAGAAGAAGAAGATGGCGGGCCGCGAGTACATGGGCGTGGTGCGCACAACCTTCGTCATCGACCAAGACGGCACGGTCACCCACGTCATCACCAAGGTCAACACCAAGGACGCCGCCGGCCAGCTGCTGCAGGTGCTGGAGAAATAGATAGTGACGGCCGGTCGCCGTAGGTTAGTGGCTGTTAGCCGTTGGCGACCTGCCGTTGCGAACAGCGCATTGCCTTGGGTGTTATAAAGTATGTCCGGCCCGTTTCCATTAACGGCCCCACGGCCAGCCTCCCTAACCGGCTTGTGGCCCGCCTCCCCTACCCGGCTGGGGGCCGGTGCGTGCCCATGGGGCGGTTGCTTGGCCCCCGGGGGTGCGGGACGGGCACAAAAAAAGTTACTCCCGCCCCTGGTTGGGGCGGGAGCTGTTTTTCGGTTTACAGGTTATTAAGGCAGGAAGGATAGATTGTTATAAGGTGCCGAAGATTGGCATAATGTATTTCTTTGTCTGCTTATCATTTACTATACAAAAAAACGGGGCCTGATAAGCGGGCTCTGTTTTTCGTGTGAGGTATAGAAATGTGATAATGACCGGCTTGCGGTGATGAATCGATGTATGGCGAGACTGGTTATTCGTATAATTGAGAAATGTGATAGTGATTGGCGCTGTAATGATTGGCTTGGTCTAATAACCGGTTGGATGGTCTTTTTGGACTGCTTGATTGGTTATCAGCTTAATGCGCTTGATTGGTTATCAGCTTATGGGGGTGATTGGTTATCTGTTAACTATCTTGTTTTCCGATTGCAGGAAATGTGGTTGTGACAGGTTTAATATTTTATCTTTTTTTTGGGGGGGGTCAGCCTCTGGGGCTGTATGAAGAAATGTGATAATGATTGGTTCTGTCTAACCTTTTATTTCTCTTTATCTACGATGTCTAATGTCTCTTTCGCCTGCCCTCGCCGGAGCAGCGGGGCCGCGTATGCTTTGTGACTGCTCGATTCGGCTGTGGCGCAGAAGGGTGCCGTCATTTTTGCTTTGCATTGCAAAGATACGACGACAATATTACAGCATTGTTACACCAACGATACAATATCGCAACACACCCACATCGCAAGCAACTTTAACGGTTTTAGCACCAATATTACCGCAGCGGCCATCCAAAACCCCATCACAAGCTCAATTAGACTAATCAGACCAATTAGGCCAACACCTACCCAGCTCCCGCCGGCACCAATTAGCCCAACCGCCCGCCAATACCCCGGCCTGGGGTCAAACAATAGCGCGAGAGGGGTGTTTTAAAGAGAGTAAGACTCACACGTTATGCGTTATTCCAAGAAGACGATGAAGGCTGTGCACCACCTGCGCGGTTGGCGCCGTAAGAACATCTCGCGTTACTCGGTGATGTTCATCCTCGCCGTGGCCGTGGGCTTTGTGGCGGGCTTCTGCGCCTTTCTGCTCAAAAAGGCCATCGCACTTGTGTCCGACCCTGCGACATCGGGGCTGTCGATGGCCCGCGAGAACTGGCAGCTGCCGGTCTTCCCGATTTTGGGCATCGTGCTGACGGGCATCTTCGTGCGCTATGTGGTGAAACTCGACATCACCAAGGGCACCAACAAAATGCTCAAACAGCTCAAGGCACACAACTATATTATCAGGGCGCGCGTGATGGTCTCGCCGATGATCGGCGCCATCCTCACCCTCGGCTTCGGCGGCTCGGCCGGCTCGGAGGGCCCTATCGCCTATACCGGCGGCGCCATCGGCAGCAACACGGCGCGCCTCTTCGGACTGCGGCCCGAGCTGCAGCGCGTGCTCCTGGGCTGCGGAGCCGCCGCCGGCATTGCCGGCATCTTCAAAAGCCCCATCGGCGGCTTCCTCTTTGCCCTGGAGGTGCTGCGCATTAGCATGACGACGTCGGCGGTGGTGGCACTGCTGACGGCATCGGTGACGGCGGGCGCCACTGCCTACGTGATGTCGGGATGCACCTTCGACATGGCCTTTGGCGACACGCACGCCTACCATTCGGAGCTGCTGCCGTGGTACTGCCTGTTAGGACTGGTGAGCGGGCTGTACGGCTACTACTATTCGCACGTCATGGACCGCATGGACCGCGGGTTCCAGCGCATAAAAAATCCCTGGATACGCAATGTCGCCGGCGGTACAATCCTGGCAGTCTGCCTGTTCGCCTTTCCGGCGCTGTACGGCGAGGGCTACGGCGTAATGGCGCGTATCCTCTCCGGCGACGTGATGTCGCTGGTCGAGGGCGGCCTCTTCCGCGACCTGGAGGGCTTATGGCTCATCGCCGGTTCGGCGGCCGCGATATGCCTCATCAAGCCCTTCGCCGCCTCGTCCACCAACAGCGCGGGCGGTGTGGCCGGCGACTTCGCCCCCACTCTCTACGCCGGCTGCATGGTTGGCGTGGTATATGCCATGCTTTTGCGCCACTGGGGTTTCGACATCCCCGTTAGCGACTTCGCCTACCTCGGGATGGGGGCCGTGATGTCCGGCGCGATACGCGCTCCGCTGATGGCGATGTTCATCGTCCTCGAGATGACCGCCACCTTCACCCTCTTCTGGCCCATGCTCATCGTCACCGCCCTGAGCTACTTCGTCGTGCGCCTCTGCACCCCCGACGACTTCTACACCCTTCGCCCCCGGCCAAAGTACTATCCGACAAGCACGGAATAAAGTATTGGCGGCTTCGCCGCAGTATTGGCAAACCTGCGGTTTGCAGTATTATGGGTATATGGTATTGGGGTGAGTGGTTTTAGGCGGGAGGGTCAGCAGCAGGAGGGGTAGTAGGTGCCGGAGTAGACGGTGACGGCGGGGCCGGTCATCTGCATGTGGCCGTCGGCGTCGCAGTCGATGAAGAGGTTGCCGCCGATAAGGCTCACCGTCACAGGCCATTGCGCGCGACCCGTGGCCACTGCCGCTGCCGCCGCCGCACAGGCACCGGTGCCGCAGGCCATAGTCTCGCCGGCGCCGCGTTCCCAGGCGCGCATCGACAGGTTGTGGGCGTCGTCGACACGCACAAATTCGATGTTGGCCTTCTCGGGCCAGACGGGATGGCACTCAAGAGCCGGGCCGAGGGTGCTGACGGGGTCGCCGTCGAAGGTATCGACAAAGACCACGCCGTGCGGGTTGCCCGTCGAGACGGCCGTAACGGCCACCTCGCGGCCATTCACCATTACGGGCTGCTCGAGCATCTGCGGGCCGTCGAAGAGCACCGGTATATCGGCGGGACGCATGATGGGCGCGCCCATGTCTACCTTCACCGTCTCGGTGAGGCCGTCGGTGCCGACGTGCACCTCGATGCGGCGGATACCGCTGAGCGTCTCCACCGTTATCGACGGCTTGCGCACTATCCCGTTGTCATATATATACTTGGCCACGCAGCGTATGCCGTTTCCGCACATCTGTGCCTCCGTGCCGTCGGCATTGAAGATGCGCATACGCACATCGGCCGTCTCGCTGGGCAAGATGGCGATTATGCCGTCGGTGTCCATGCCCGTGTGGCGTCGGCTCATCTCCACCGCCAGCTCGGACAGGTTGCCCAGCGTGCGGTGCATGCAGTCGACATAGACAAACTTGTTGCCCAGGCCGTGCATCTTGGTGAAGGGGATGTCGTGAGGCGCCTCGGCCACGACAGTTGCGCCGGCCTTCTCGTCAAGGGCGGCGACAGCCTCGCGCAGACGGTCGAGGCCCTGCCGCAGGATACTGCGGGGGACGCCGATGTTCATACGCATAAACCCGCGTCCCGGCTCACCAAAGCTGATGCCGTCGCTGAGGGCGATGCGACCGCGGCTCACCAACAGGTTCACCAGGCGCTCCTGGGGCAGACCCAAGGCCGAGAAGTCGAGCCAGACGGCAAACGACGCCTCCGGGCGGTACATCTTCACCTGCGGCAGCTCGCGGGCAAGGTAGTCCTGCATAAAGTCCACGTTGGCCTGCAAGTACTCGAGGGCCTGGTCGAGCCACTCCCCGCCGCCCTCGTAGGCCGACTGTGTGGCCACCATGGCAGCGATGGGCGGAGCGTTGAACTCGCTTGCCGTCAGCCACTTGAAGAACGGCTCACGCAGGCGCTCCGACTTC
This sequence comes from Bacteroidales bacterium, assembly GCA_004553485.1. GTDB lineage: Bacteria > Bacteroidota > Bacteroidia > Bacteroidales > Muribaculaceae > CAG-873. The sequence goes on from SFLG01000025.1 coordinate 13,517, forward strand.
ACGGCCGTCCAGGCGCTGACGATGCCGGGGATGTTGAAAGTCTTTGACGGCGAGCCAAGGGTGACCGTCACCTCGGCGGCCTCGGGCGACACCGAAGCCGTGGGGATGTGGCGGCGTCCGCCCAGCATCATGTCGCCGTAAATCTCGTCCGACACCAGCACGATGTCGTTGCGGCGGCATATCGCGGCTACGCGACGCAGCGTCTCCTCGTCCCACTGCAACCCGATGGGGTTGTGGGGATTGCAGACAAACATCATGCGGGGATGCTCGGCGGCGATAAGCTTCTCCAGCCCGTCGAAGTCCATGCGGTATACACCGTCGGCGTCCCTCACCAGCGGATTGGCGATGACACGGCGGCCATCACCCTCGATGACGGTGCGGAACGAGTGGTAGACAGGCGGCTGTATGACCACGGCGTCGCCGGGAGCAGTAAAGAAAGTGACGCAGAGGCTAAGACCCTTCTTCAGGCCGGGCAGGAAGGTCACCTCGGCGGGGTCCACCCCCCAGCCGTGGCGGCGCCGCTGCCATCCGGTGATGGCGGCCCAGAAGGTTGCGGGAGGCGTGGTATAGCCCAGGACGGCGTGGTTGAGGCGCTCGCGCAGGCCCTCGATGATGCACGGGGGAGCGGCGAAGTCCATATCGGCGATCCAGAAGGGTATCAGGTCGTGACGCCCGAATTTGGCGTCCATCTCCTCAAGTTTAGTAGCGCAGGTGTCGTGGCGGTCGACGACACAGTCAAAATTGTACCGTTCGATTTTCATAGGTCACAAAGGTACGGCTTTTTTCGTTGACGCCCAAAATTTCGTCGACCTTCCAAAACACAGCGACAGCCGCACGTCCATCGATGTAGCGTGCGGCTGCCGTCAGTTTACAGATATGTATGTATTAGCCAATCAGACCTATGCCTACGGTCGGGCCGTAGAACATGTGCACGGCCGCTTCGGTAATCCATATCCACAGCGGGCATGCCACCATAAAGGCGATGATGGACACTGCCAGCGACGAGGTCGAAGTGGCGACGTACGAGTCGTACTCGTCGGCGATGATGATTCCCGAGAAGGCAGGGGGCAGAGCGCCGGCGACAACCAGCATTGCCAGGTTCTGGGGCGACATCTTGAAGATGATACCGACAACGAGCAGCGCCAGAGGCATCATTATCAGCTTGAGTAGTACGCCAAGCACAGCCTGCCAGTTGACGTCGATTTTAATAGAGGACAGAGTCACACCGGCGGCAAATACTGCCAGCGAGGCGTTGGCGCCCTTGATGAGGTCGAAGGAGGGGCTTGCCCACTTCGGCCAGGGTATACCGGCCACAACCCAGACTACGGCAAGGATAGGAGCCCATGCCACAGGCTGTTTGAGCGCGTTGATCACCGGAACCCAGGGATTGGGCTTCTTGCCGCCGTTGCGCGCGGCGGCAGCTTCGGCGTTGCCGGCGTTCATCAGCGACAGGCCAACGGGGATACCTACGGCGTTGACCACGATGCCGACGATGGCCACCACGAGGGCCACGTAGGCGTTGGTGCCGAAAATAGGCTCAAGGACTGCAAAGCCCAGAAAGCCGATTGTGGGCGAGCCGTTTACAAGGGCCATGATAGCGGCGTCGGCCTGGGTGACACCCTGTTTGCGGAAACCGTACTTATAAATCCAATAGACCAGCATGAAGCAGGCCATGATTACCACCAGCGAGATGATGGTGAGTTTGAGGTCGTCGACAAGCATCTGACGGTCGGCGTCGACAATCGAGACAAAGAGGGCTGCGGGTAATGCGAAGTCAAGCACAACCTTATTGAAGGCCTTGGCGTCTCCACCGCTGAACGCGCCCTTTTTGCCGGCGATAAAGCCCACTGACATCACCACGATAATCGGGACGATGGCGTATAAAATTACATGGAGCATATCACTAAATTTTAGTAGTTATTAAAACAGCTGAAACGTATCGTTTCGTTATTTGGCTTAGAAAAGTAGATGGTGCAGAACCGGTAAAATGTAATTTGCAGAACGGTAAAACTGTAATTTGTAGCAGGGACGCTTTGAAAAGCGTCCCTACTACTATATACAGCATTTCGGGTTTGTGTGCTTTACAACAACCTCATAGGTTAAGAAGATTATCATACCTTAATCTCCAGCAGAGGAGCGGGGTTGAGGTAGCCGATGTGGCCCGACTCGGCGCCCGAGTCGGCGGCGAGCTGGACGTCAATCAGGCAGGGCTTCTTCGAGGCGATGGCCTCGGTGAGGGCCTTCTGCAGGTCGGCGGGGGTGGTGACGTAGTAGCTCTGTGCACCGAAGGCCTCGCCTAACTTGTCGTAGCGGGCGTTGATGTTCAGGGTGGTGGGAGCGGGGTCACCGTCGTTGCTCATGTTGACGCCTACACCGTTGTAGATACCGCCGTTGTTGAGGATGACGACGGTGACGGGGAGGTTGTAACGGCAGATGGTGCTGAAGTCCATGCCCGAGAAACCGAAGGCAGAGTCGCCTTCGACGGCGACGACGCTCTTGCCGGTTGCCACGGCGGCTCCTACGCACGAGCCCATGCCCATGCCCATGATTGCCCAGGTGGCGCAGTCGATGCGGTGGCGCGGCAGACTCATGTTGACGGCGTCGCGGGTGTCGTCGAGGGTATTGGCGCCCTCGTTGACGAGGATGACGTCGGGATTGGCCTCAAGGATGGGTTTGATTACACCCAGAGCGGTCCAGTGGTGCATGGGCATCATATCCTTGGCATCGGTCAGGCGGTCGGCGAACTTGACGGCTTTGACCTTTGTCTCGGCCTGCAGCGAGGCTACCCACTGCGGGTCGGCCTTCATGGTCTTGCCTTCGAGGCCGGCGAGGATGGCGTCGAGGGCCAGGCCCATGTCGCCCACTACGGGAGCGGCGGTAGGCACGTTGACGTCCATCTCCAGGGGTTCAACGTCGATGTGGACAAACTTGGTGTCGGGGTTCCACTTGCCGTGGCCGAACGACAGCAGCCAGTTGAGGCGTGCGCCGATCATTATCACGACGTCCGACTTCTCCATGATGGTCTTGCGGCACGACAGGGCGCTCAGAGGACCGGCGTCGGGCATCAGGCCCTTTGCCATCGACATGGGGAAGTATGGAATGTTGTATTTCTCGATAAGCGTCTTGATCTTGTCGTCGACCTGTGCGTAGGCGGCGCCTTTGCCGAGGAGGACAGTGGGATTTTTGGCGTTGACGATGAGGTCGACGGCGCGCTTGACGGCGTCGGCGTTAGGCGCTGTGGGGGAGACGACGTCGACGGGTTTGAAGAACAGCTTCTCGGCGTCGGCGGCATCCATGACCTCGCCCAGGGCGGGAGTTGTCATGTCGATGTAAACACCACCGGGGCGGCCCGAGACGGCGGCGCGGTAGGCGCGAGCCACGGCGGCGGGGATGTCCTTGGCGTGGCTGCAGCGGAAGGCGGCTTTGACGAGGGGACGGGCGGTATTGAGCTGGTCAAGCTCTTCGTAGGTGCCCATCTTCATATCCACCATCGTGGGGTCGGAGGCGCCCGAAATCTGTATCATCGGGTAGCAGTTGACGGTGGCGTTGGCGGTGGCGGTGAGGCCGTTCATAAAGCCGAGCGACGATACTGTGAGCAGGACGCCGGGCGTCTTGGTAAGATAGCCGTGCGTGGCGGCGGCCATACCGGCCTGCTGCTCGTGACGGAAGCCCACGAAGCGGATGCCCCGGGCCTGGCAAAGATAGGCGGCCTCGGTGACGGGGATGCCCACCAGGCCATACATATCGGTGATACCCACCTCTTTGAGGGCGCGGGCCAGGATGTACATACCCGTTACCTGCTCGGGAAAGTGCGGAGCAGGCTTGGTGCACGTGCATGTGGCGGCGGGAGCCTGGGCGGGTGCTTTTACTGTTGTTGTGTCAGCCATAATGCGTATGTTTTAAGAATGGTTGAAAAAGAATCCGGCCTGAATTACGATGCGGGAGCATATCGACGGGCGACACCGTTTAGGCTTGCCACGTCCAATAACTCCGGCCGGCGGTCTAAGATAATACTGCTGATAATACTGCTATATTATGCTTTGGCAGGCTCGGTGGCGGGCTTGGGCATGGGGGCGGTGGTGCCGTTCTTGGCGAACGAGGCAATCTGCTCATCGGTATAGCCTACGCTCTTGAGCACCTCTTCGGTGTTGCCGCCGAGAGTCGGGCACGGGCCGTAAGTAGGCTGGTAGTTGCTGAGGGTGAAGGGCACGCCGACGGTGACAAATTCGCCGATCTTGCCGCCCTGGTTGATCTTGACGAGGGTGTTGCCGTCGTAGAGGCTCCGGTCGTCCATAATCTCCTTGGTGTTAAGCACGGGAGCCACGGGCACGCCGGCCTTCGAGAGCAAATCGGTAACCTCGAATTTGGTCTTGTCGATGCAGAACTTCTGGATGCGGTCCCAAACCTCCTGTTTGTGGCGGTCGCGGGCATCGGCGGTGTTGAAGTCGGGATTGGTGAGCCAGTCCTCGAAGCCGAGAGCCTTGCAGGCAAGCTCAAAGTCCTTGGCGCCGCGCTGCAGAATTACGTATACGTATGCGTTGGGGTCTGTCTCCCAGCCTTTGCACTTGTAGGTCCAGCCGAGAACGCCGCTGCCCTCCTGGTTGCCCGAACGGGGTACAAAGTCGCCGAACTTGCCGTTAGGATACTGCGGGAACTGGGTGAGGTAACCGATGCGGTCAAGGGTGAGCTGGTCACGCGTCTTGATACGGCAGAGGTTGAGACAGGCGTTGTGCATCGACTGATATACGAAGCAGCCTTCGCCGGTGCGCTCTCGCTGCATAAGGGCGGCAAGGATACCGATGGTGCAGTGCATGCCGGTGTTGGAGTCGCCCAGGGCTGCGCCGCTCTGGGTAGGAATGTTGTTATCGCCTTCATACCAGCCGGTTGTCGAGGCGGCGCCGGCTGTTACCTGTGCCACGGGCTCGTAGGCTTTGAGGTGGGCGTACCGCGAGCTTACGGGGAAGCCTTTGATGGTGGCGTAGACGCACCTGGGGTTGAGTTTGTGTACTGCGTCCCAGCTGAAACCGAGCTTGTCCATTGCTCCGGGGTGCAGGTTCTCTATAAATACGTCGGCCTCTTTGATAAGGCGGGTAAGGATATCCTTGCCGTCAGGAGTGGCGGCGTCGAGGGCCAGCGATTTCTTGTCGGAGTTCAGCTGCAGGAAGTAGTAGCTGGGCTCGTCGGGAAGGAACTGCAATTCTTTGCGGGTGGCGTCGCCTGTGCCGGGGCGCTCGATTTTGATGACGTCGGCGCCGAGCCAGGCCAGGAGTTGGGTACATGAGGGGCCCGACTGCACGCTGGTGAAGTCGACCACTTTAATGCCTTGTAGAGGAGCTGTGTTCATAGTATAAAGGGAATTAAGATTGTTGAATATGTGTTTTTCTAATCAAATGGTTATGCTTTTGTTGTCGCTTTTTATCGTATGCGCGCAGTTTTCCATTCGTTTTAAATTTAGAACAAAGTGCGTCTTGGTTTGTCCGCCGATGCACCTTTGTTTAAAAATTTTTAACGGTCGGCTGACCCACGCGTGCCCCTTCAAGAGGCTGCAATACAATAATACCGCCTCGCGTGCGTTATATAAACGTGTCGATACGCCCGACGGTTCAATGACAGCCCGTCCGGGCGGGGCGGCACACCGGTCATCATCACCTTCAAAAATGAAAATGAAATCATACTTCCGATACCTTCTGACGGCGGCTCTGACTATTGCCGCCGGCTCGGCGGCCTTCGCCGAAGACGACATCAAGGACACTGAGTTCAACCCCATCACCACGGGTGTGACCTCGCTGTCCATCGCTCCCGACGCCCGCGGCGCCTCGATGGGCGACCTCGGCGCCGCCACCGACCCTGACGCCAACTCGCAGTTCTGGAACCCGTCGAAATATGCCTTCGCCTACTCGTCAGGCGCCGTGTCGCTCAGCTACACGCCGTGGCTGCGCAAACTGGTCAACGACATCTTCCTGGCCAACCTCTCGGGCTACTTCAAGCTGGGCTCGGGCGACAACCAGGCGCTGTCGGCCTCGCTGCGCTACTTCTCGCTGGGCGAGGTGACGACTAGCACCCAGGACAACGACGCCGGCCAGAGCCTCAACCCCTACGAGCTGTCGATCGACGTGGGCTACTCGCGCAAGCTGTCCGAAAAGTTCTCGATGGGCGTTGTCTTGCGCTATATCTACTCTGACCTCGGCTTCAGTACCTCGTACAGCGGCGACGCCATCACCGGCGCCTCGGCTTTCTCGGCCGACATCTCGGGCTACTACCAGACATACCCCGTCATCGGCCGCAGCGAATGTCAGTGGGCATGGGGTTTCAACATCTCCAACATCGGTACCAAGGTGTCGTACGACAACGGCGCCTACCCGGCCTTCCTGCCCACCAACCTGCGTCTGGGCACATCATTCACCTTCCCCCTGGCCGACTACCACACCCTGGCCATCAACCTCGACGCCAACAAGCTGCTGGTACCCGCCCGTCCCCGCGAGCAGGACTATGACACCTCTACCGCCGAGGGCCAGCGCGAGTACAACGACGCACTGCAGAAGTGGGAGGACATGTCGCCCATCACCGGTATCTTCAAGTCGTTCTCCGACGCGCCCGGCGGTGCGAAGGAGGAGTTCAAGGAGATAACCTGGTCGCTCGGCGCCGAGTACTCGTACAACCAGCAGTTCTTCCTGCGCGCCGGTTACTTCTACGAGAACGCCATGAAGGGCAACCGCCAGTACTTCGGCATCGGCGCCGGCTTCAGCCTCAACGTAGTGCGCCTCGACGCCTCGTACATGCTGGCTACGGCGCAGACCTCGCCCCTCGACCAGACTCTGCGCTTCTCACTCACCTTCGACATGGACGGCCTGCGCGACCTGCTGGGCAAACGCAAACACTAACTCCTTGCGGCAATGAAGATTTACACCCGAACGGGCGACAAGGGCACAACCTCGCTTGTGGGAGGCACACGCGTGGCAAAGGACGACCTGCGCCTGCAGGCTTACGGCACTGTCGACGAGCTCAACTCGTGGCTCGGACTGGTGATGGCTTCGGCCTCCCCCATCCTACCCGAATATGACATGACGCTGCTGGTGTGGATACAGAACAAGCTGTTCGACCTGGGCAGCGAGCTGGCCACCGAGCCGGACAGCAAATGGCGCCCGCGCGAGATTTCGGCCGACGACGTCGCCGTGCTCGAACAGGCCATCGACCGCGTCACGGCATCGCTGCCGCAGCACAACCGCTTCATCCTGCCCGGCGGAACGGCAGCAAGCGCGCAGGCACAGATTGCCCGCACCGTCGCTCGACGCGCCGAGCGGCAGATGGTGACGCTGACGGCCCACGCCCCGGTGGCCGAGCCGGCGATGCGCTTTGTCAACCGCCTCAGCGACTACCTCTTCACCCTCGCACGGCAGCTCAACGTCCTCGCCGGCGTGCCCGAGGTATACTGGGACCAGGAGGCCAAGGCCCCCGAAGCGTAA
>SFLG01000026.1 GCA_004553485.1 Bacteroidales bacterium
GACGTCGGCCAGGCAGGCGTCCATGCGGTTGGCAAGGATGGCCTGGCTGCGGCGTTTGAACTCGTCGAGGTCGTTGACGATGAGGCTGCCGAAGAAGGTGCTGCCATCGTCCAGTGTGGGCTCGTAGATAATCACCTGTGCGCCCTTGGCTTTGATGCGTTTCATCACGCCCTGGATGGACGACTGGCGGAAATTGTCCGAGTTTGACTTCATTGTCAGACGGTAAACTCCTATCACGCAGGGTTTTTCGTCGGCACGGCTGAACTGGCCGCGCGAGCCGTAGTCGTAGTATCCGGCCATCTTGAGAATCTGGTCGGCGATGAAGTCCTTGCGGGTGCGGTTGCTCTCGACAATCGCCGACATCATATTCTGCGGCACGTCGGCGTAGTTGGCCAGCAGCTGCTTGGTGTCCTTGGGCAGGCAGTAGCCGCCGTAGCCGAACGACGGGTTGTTGTAGTGTGTGCCGATGCGCGGGTCAAGGCCCACGCCTTCGATAATGGCCTGCGAGTCAAGTCCTTTTACCTCGGCGTAAGTATCGAGCTCGTTGAAGTAGCTGACGCGCAGAGCCAGGTAGGTGTTGGCGAAGAGTTTGACGGCCTCGGCCTCCTTCATCCCCATGTAAAGGGTGGGGATGTCCTGCTTGATGGCGCCCTGCTGAAGCAGCCCGGCAAAGATGTGCGCGGCCTCTTCCATGGCGGCGATGTCGGTGACGGCGCGGATGGCGACATTCTCCTCGGCAAAGTCGGGACGGTCGATAATCTTGGGTATGCCGGCGATGATACGCGACGGATAGAGGTTGTCGTAGAGAGCCTTGCTCTCGCGCAGAAATTCGGGGAAGAACAGCAGGTTAAGGCGTCGCACCCCCTTTGCGGCATACTTGAGGTATAGCGAGCGGCAGTAGCCAACGGGTATTGTCGACTTTATCACCATCACGGCGTCAGGGTTGACGCTGAGCACCAGGTCGATGACGTCCTCGATGTTGTGTGTGTCGAAGTAGTTGGCTACGGGGTCGTAGTTGGTTGGGGCGGCTATCACCACAAAGTCGGCATGGCGGTACGCCTCCGCGCCGTCGAGGGTGGCGGTGAGGTCGAGCGGCTTCTCGGCCAGGTATTTGATGATGTATTCGTCCTGGATGGGCGAGATGCCCCGGTTGATTTTGTCAACCTTCTCGGGGACAATGTCCACCGCCGTCACGTGGTTGTGTTGGGCCAGCAACGTAGCCAGACTGAGTCCTACATATCCCGTTCCGGCCACCGCCACGTTATATTTCTTTATTTTGTCGTTCACTCTTGTTACTGAATTTTTCGGTTACGCCCCTGCGCCCTGTGTCTGTGTTATAAGGTGAAAAGTCGCCGGGACGTTATTCCCATAGTATTATGCCGGTGCGTTTGGCACGTCGGCGTATTGCTTTGGAGATAAGGATGTTCGCCACTATCCACAGCACAGCGTCTATGGCAAACAGGATGTTGATATTGACAAATGTGCTGAACCAGTAGTTGGCGGCCGTCAGCACGATGCCCGTGCCCACGATTGTGGGCATAGCCACGCGCTGCGACATACCCAAGGCCAGCAGCTTGTGGTGGATATGGCTGCGGTCGGGCAGGAAGGGATTGCGGTGGCAATGGATGCGGTGGACATAGACGCGCACCACGTCGAAACACGGTATCAGCAGCGGGGCGATGGCCACCACCGCCGCATTGGCCTTGAGTTTTGAGGCGTCAAGCTGGCAGATGTGGATGCTGAGGACGCTGAGGATAAGTCCGACGGTGAGGGCGCCGGTGTCGCCCATGAATATCTTGCTGTGTTTTTTGGCGTTGCCGAAGACGTTGTAGTAGAAAAAGGGCACCATGGCGCCCAGCGTGGCGAAGGACAGCAGGGCGTATGCCTGGTCGCCGGCCTCGACGTAAATCATGCCGTAGAAGGCGCAGGCCACTGCCGACAGGCCCGAGGCAAGGCCGTCGATGCCGTCGATGAGGTTCAACGCGTTGGTGATGAATACCGTAAGCAGGATCGTCAGTCCTAAGTCGACGATGACGGGCATGGTGTGTATGCCTAAAAAGCCGTGGAGGTTGTTGAGGGAAAGGCCGCCGACAAAGATGAGGCAGGCGCAGAAAATCTGTGCCATGAATTTTGCACGGTAGCGCAGACCTATCAGGTCGTCGGCCATGCCCACAAGGTAAAGCACGATGACGGCGCAGCAGACAAAGCACAGCGATGTCATGTCGGTGGGCGGGATGGAGAGAATCTGCTTGGGAAAGTAATACGCGCCGATGCCGAATACCAGCAGAATTGCGAAAAGGATGGAGGGGAAGAACGCTATGCCGCCAAGGCGGGGTATTGATCCCGAGTGGATCTTGCGTGGATTGACTTCGTCGTACAGATTCTTGCGGAAGGCAATGAGAAGAATCTGAGGTATAATGATACCCGTGAGGGTCATCACTACCATGAATACGGCAATATCAATAATAAACCAGTCGGACATATTCTTTTGGTCTGTGGCGGTATGATAGGTTGTTATGAGCCTTGGCTCTTTCTATGGATTGATGCAGCTTCATGTGCGGCCGCCCGCTATAGCTCAGCTTGATGCAGCAAACGACTGCTTGATGAATGTGCAATAAACCGTCGCTTCAATTTGTGCAAATGTAGTGAAAATTTATGAAATAACAAATAATTGGAGCTAAGCCGGGCTCGATTTGAATAAATGTTTTTTACGTGACGCCGTTTTTTTGCGTACCTTTGCAACAGCATACGCGCCGAGGAAGAAGGGCCGTTGCCGACATCGGCGAGGCAGGGCCGCAACCTATGCGCGTGTGTGCGAATAAGAGAACGGGCTCTAAGATATGGTAATAGACAGGCGATATATTGACGGGCTGCCGGTGTCGGCGGTGGCCGACAGGCTTAACGGGGCGCTGGCGTCGCGTCGCGCGGCGGTGGTGACGGCACCTCCCGGGTCGGGCAAGTCGACCCTCCTGCCGCTGACAATCCTGCAGGGACAGCCGGCGGGAAAGGTGGTCATGCTCGAGCCCCGACGTGCCGCGGCAAGGCAGATTGCATTGCGCATGGCGTCGATGCTGGGCGAGAAACCCGGCGAGACGGTGGGCTACCGCATGCGCTTCGAGTCGAAGGTGTCGGCAAAGACGCGCATCGAGGTGGTGACCGAGGGCGTGATGGAGCGTATGCTCATCGACGACCCGACACTGGAGGGCGTGTCGACAGTGATTTTTGACGAATTTCACGAGCGCAGCCTCACCGCCGACCTGTCGCTGGCCTTCACCCTCGAGGCCCGCAATGTGCTCAGGCCCGACCTTCGCATCGTCATCATGTCGGCCACCATCGACGTCGCGCCCCTTTGCCGGGCCCTCGGCGCCGAGCTGATAGAGGCCGAGGGGACGCTGCATAATGTCGAAATTGTCAACGGCGAGGATGTCGAGGCCGACCGCTGCGTGCCGGCCGTAGTGTCGGCGGTAAGACGGGCCTGGCGCACCCAGCAGGGCAATATCCTTGTCTTTCTGCCCGGCCAAGCCGAGATTTCGGCCTGCTGCACAGCGCTCTCCGAGGCGCTGGACGATGCGGCGGTGTTTCCGTTGCACGGGATTCTGCCGCCGGACGAGCAGTACCGGGCTATTGAGTACAACCCCGCCGGGCGCCGCAAGATCGTGGTGGCCAGCCCCGTCGCCGAGACTTCGCTGACTATCGAGGGGATAAAGACGGTTGTCGACTCGGGTCTTTACCGGCGGGTGGAATTCACGCCCTCGAACGGCCTGAGCCGCCTTGTCACGGCGCGCATCTCCGCCGATATGGCCCGTCAGCGCGCCGGCCGAGCGGGGCGACTGTCGGACGGCGTATGTTTCCGCCTGTGGTCCAAAGCCACCGAGAGCCGCATGGCCGAGTGCCGAACGCCCGAAATACTCGAGGCAGACCTCAGCCGCACAGTGCTCGACATCGCTGCCTGGGGCGGATGCCGCCCCGAAGACCTGCCGTGGCTGACTCCCCCGCCGCCCAGCCACCTTGCCGACGCCCGCCGTTTGCTGACAATGCTGGGCGCGCTGGACGACAACGGGGCGATTACCGCCCGCGGCCGACGTATGGCCGCCCTGCCGTGTCATCCGCGCATAGCGGGGATGCTGGTGACGGCCGACGACGACCGCCTGCGCGCTCTTGCCGCCGACATCGCCGCCATACTTGAAGAGAAAGACCCCGTTGACGACGAGACTGACGCCGACATCGGTACCCGCATCGACATCCTGCGCCGCCAGCGTGCGCGCGGAGCCTCGGGACGCTGGCGCCGCATCGCCGCCGTGGCCTCGCAGTACCGCCGTCTGGTGCGGTGCGCCGAGGACAACTCGGCCGTCGACGCCGACGAGACGGGCCGGCTGCTTGCCGACGCATACCCCGAGCGCATAGCCCAGCGCTTTGGCGACGGCGTGTACCGTCTGCCCGGAGGCGAGAACGTCCGCCTCAACGACGGAGATGCCCTCGCCACCGCCGAGTTCCTTGCCGTGGCCTCGGTGGGCCGGCGCATCTTCCTTGCCTCGCCGATAAGCCGCGAGGCCGTGCTCGAACGAGCCAAAGACCACCGCAACCTGTCATGGAACAGCCGCGAGGGACGTCTGACGGCGCGCGACGAGCGGCGCATAGGCGTGCTGGTGGTGTCGTCGCGTCCGGCCGAGAATGTCAGCCGCGACGAGGTGGTGCAGACCATCGCCCGCGCCGCCGTCAGGGACGGGCGCAGCATGTTCAGCTTCAGCGACGACCTTGGCCGGCTGCAGCGCAGACTCGAAATGGTAGGCGAATGGCATCCCGAGATGGAGATTCCCGATATGAGCGACGAGGCGCTTATGGCCTCGGCACCGTCGTGGCTGCCTCTCTACGCCGGGGATGCCTCGACGGCGCAGGAACTGCGCAAGATCGACCTGTGCAAGGTGGTGGAGGGACTGGTGGGCTATCAGACGATGGCCGAGGTGGACAGGCTGGCGCCCACGCACTACCGTCTGCCGCGCGGACGTGTCGTGCGCATTGACTATCGCGCCGGCTCTCCCGACCCGGTGCTCAGCGCGCGCCTTGCCGACTGTCTCGGCCTCACCGACACACCGTGTGTCGACGGCGGCCGTCGCCCGATGCTGGTCGAGCTGCTCTCGCCGGGCTTTCGTCCCGTCCAGCTCACGCGCGACCTGCGCGGGTTCTGGACCTCAACCTACTACGATGTGCGCAAGCAGCTGCGGGGCCGCTACCCCCAACACCCCTGGCCCGACAACCCCCTCGACTTCGAGTAAGGCCAGACAAGCAAATAAGCCCAATTGGACCAATTAGGCTTATTAGACTTATTAGGCTAATACTCCCGCTTAGTACTCGCTGGAGAATGAGAATTTGATGGCGGGGAAATCGTGCTGGGCCATCTGCAGGACGTAGTTGCTGTCGGCGAGGAAGACGTCGCGGCCGGCGCGGTCGACGGCCATGTACTGTTGTTTGCGACGCTTGAAAGCCTCCAGGGCCTCGGCGTCGTCCGAGTCAATCCAACAGGCTTTGTACAGCGACAGGGGCTCCCAGCGGCACTGCGCGCCGTACTCGTGCAGAAGGCGGTACTGGATTACCTCGAACTGCAGCTGGCCCACCGTGCCTATGATTTTGCGGTTGTTGAACTTGTTGACGAAGAGCTGTGCAACACCTTCGTCCATAAGCTGCTGTATGCCTTTTTCGAGCTGCTTCGACTTCATCGGGTCGGTGTTCTCGATATACTTGAACATCTCGGGTGAGAACGACGGTATGCCGTTGAAGTGCAGCACCTCGCCCTCGGTGACGGTGTCGCCGATTTTGAAGTTGCCCGTGTCGGGGATGCCGACGATGTCGCCGGGCCACGCCTCGTCGACGATGTCCTTGCGCTGGGCCATGAAGGCTGTCGGCGACGACACCTTGAGCGGTTTGCCCGAACGCACGTGCTTGTACACCTTGTTGCGCTCGAATTTTCCCGAGCAGACTTTCAGGAAGGCGATGCACGAGCGGTGGTTGGGGTCCATGTTGGCGTGGATTTTGAAGACGAAGCCGCTGAAGGTCGGGTCGTCGGGGTTGACCGTGCGCTCGTCGGTGACAACGGGGCGCGGCGAGGGGGCAATCTCCACGAAGCAGTCGAGCAACTCCTTGACGCCAAAGGTGTTGAGAGCCGAGCCGAAGAATACGGGAGCCACGGCGCCCTTGAGGTATTCCTCCTTGTCGAAGGCAGGGTAGACGCCCTCGATTAGGTCGAGGTCCTCGCGCAGCTTGGCGGCATCGGCCTCGCCTACGGCCTCGTCGATGCGCGGGTCGTTGACGTCGTTGATTTCGACACGCTCGCTCACCCTCTGCTTGTCGGGGGTGAACAGGTCGATGGCGTTCTCGTAGATATTATATACGCCTTTGAACTTGGCGCCGATGTTGATGGGCCAGCTCAGCGGGCGCACGTCGATCTTCAGCTCCTGCTCGAGCTCGTCGAGGATGTCGAAGGGGTCGCGGCCCTCGCGGTCGAGCTTGTTGACGAAGATAATCACGGGCGTGTTGCGCATACGGCAGACCTCCATCAGCTTGCGGGTCTGCTGCTCCACGCCTTTTGCCACGTCGACGACGATGATAACCGAGTCGACGGCGGTGAGGGTGCGGTAGGTGTCCTCGGCAAAGTCCTGGTGGCCCGGGGTGTCGAGGATATTGATTTTGTAACCCTCGTATTCAAAGCCCATTACGGACGTTGCCACCGAAATTCCGCGCTGTTTCTCTATCTCCATCCAGTCGCTGGTGGCGGTCTTTTTGATTTTGTTGTTCTTTACGGCACCGGCAACGTGGATGGCGCCGCCGAAGAGCAGAAGCTTCTCGGTGAGGGTGGTTTTGCCGGCATCGGGGTGCGAGATGATGGCGAAGGTGCGCCGGCGCTTTATTTCTTCAGTCTGTGTCATTTTCAAATATCAGCGTACGTCGCGGCGGGCGGGTGTCGTGGCACCGTTGGCCGTGCGTACGGGGTTTGATGTCAGTTTTTTTCGACCATACGGCCGAGGCACTTCTCGAGCGAGGCCTCCCAGTGCGGAATTTTCACGCCGTAGGTGGCCTTGATTTTTGCTTTAGACAGGATAGAGAAGGCGGGCCGCTCGGCCGGGGTGGGGTAGTCGCACGAGGGGATGGGCAGCACGTCCACGCTGTCTGCAAATCCGGCCAGGCGCACTATCGCCACGGCGAAATCGTACCACGAGGCAACGCCCTCGTTGCTGTAGTGGTAGGTTCCGGGCAGCCATTGCGGGGCCAGTACCATGTCGGCCACCATCCCGGCCAGGTCGGCGGCGTAGGTAGGGGTGCCGATCTGGTCGTCCACCACGCGCAGGCGTCCGCCGGGCTTGCAGTGCGACAGGATAGTCTTGACAAAGTTGTGGCCGTGAGGCGAGTAGAGCCATCCGGTGCGCACGATGACGGCGTCGGGGCACAGGCCCAGCAGCTGCGTCTCGCCCATGCGCTTTGTGGCGCCGTAGTGCGACAGCGGGGCCGGCTTGTCGCTCTCGGTGTAGGCGTGGCTGCTCTTGCCGTCAAAGACAAAGTCGGTGCTGATGTGCAGAATTTTTGTGCCCGTGTCGGCGGCGACGGCGGCGAGGGTGCGCACGGCCTCGGTGTTGACGGCATGGCAGAGGCTCTTCTCTTCCTCGGCCTTGTCGACGGCGGTGTAGGCGGCGCAGTTGATGATATGGCTGTAGTCGCCGCGGCGCACAAAGGCGTCGACGGCTTTGGCATCGGTGAGGTCAAGCTCCTCGCGGTCGATGTAATCGGTTACGCCGGGAACGCGGCGCTCAAGTTCTGATTTAAGTTCGGTGCCCAGCTGTCCCCGGGCTCCAGTTACAAGTATGTGCATAAATATCGGTTAAGACAGATGCAAAGTTACAAAAAATAAACGAAATCGCCCCTATGGTTGTTAATAAGAAGACCATCCTGTATGGCGGCCGGCGTCATCGCCGACGCTGTGCGGCAAAGGTTTTTAAGCTAACTGCCGAACATTTAACTCAATATTATAAAAACTAAACTCATTCCATCATGAAGGAAATAGCATTAGCCGGCACTACCGGTACCATCTACAACACCGTGCTTTCAGCTTTATTACACGATAACCGCGCCGTTGAGGTGCTTGTCACCAACCCCGAGAAGGTGATGCTTGACACTACCAACGTCAACGTTGCCCGGTTCCGCACCGCCACCAAAGAGGAGATTAAGGACGAGCTGACCGGTTACGACACCGTCGTCGTTGCCTATAACACCGATTATACCAACGCCGCCAACAACGATTTTATCCTCCACACCTATTCGCGCACCGTCAACGGCGCCATCGAGGCCGAGGTAAAGCGCCTCATCATCGTGGGCGCCAAGGAGTCGGAGGCCTTCTTCCGCGGCGAGCTTGCCCGTCACGGCAACCACATTGACTCCACCTTCATCAGCACCGAGGGCGACTACGCCAAGGCCGTCGTCGATATCCTCGAGGGCATGGCAGAGCCCGCCTGACAGGCACCCCGCCCTGTAGCCCGGCACTGTTATGCGGCGAGCTCGCCGCATAGCAGTGTTGTCACCTTGGCTGAAAAGCGACAGCACGCGCCACTGCGGAAAACTGCAGTGGCGCGTGCCGTTTATGGGCAGTGGCGCAGTGGCGCGGGCTGGTTGCGGGTGGCCGGGGCGCGGTGCGTTACTTGACGGTGTCGGCCTTCTGGGAGGGCGTTGCCTCGGCTTTTGCGGCGGGCTCGGCGACGGGTTTATCCTTGCGTTTGGGAGCCGTGGCGCCGCCGCTTTGGGTGAGGAAGGCCTTGATCTTGCGCGGGCCGTGGCCCGACATGTTGAAGATGTTGAAGGCTACGGCGATGTCGGTGATGTTGTTGTCGGCGACGTACTTCTTGAGGTTGCGGTTGAAGTAGCGGAAGTCGATGACGTGCACCTCGGCGAAGCTGAAGAAGAGGTAGCCGGGCAGGGCGTTGCCGTACGAGTCCTTGATGATGAGCAGACGGCGGTTGCCGGGTGTGCCCGTCACCACGCGTGTGAGCTTGCTATCGCTGCCCATGAAGGTGAGGTAGGCGTTGCCTGAGCCGTCGTGGAACTTATAGAAGAACGGTCCGGGCTTGGGCTTCGACTCGGAGATTATGTGGTACGACTTGTCGGTATTGTATGTGACGTAAGTGGTGACGGGGTCGAGGCCGCGCGGGGTGTAGTAGACAAAGTCCTCGGGAGCCTTCTTGACGGCGATGTCCTTGGAATAGCCGTACATCGAGCCCACAAAGCCGTGGATGACGTGCCGGTCGTAGCTGTCGAGGCCGGGGAAGGGCACGCCGGCCTTGCCTGCCAGCTCGCGGGCGGCATAGTAGGCGCCCAGGGGTGCCCAGTGGTGGTCGGTGCGCAGGTAGATGTCCTCGTCCTTGTGGGCGGCGAGGGCGGCGTAGACGTCAACAAACCGCACTTTGTCGGGCAGGTTGTCGCGCACATAATATATAGGTGCGCTCTGCGGGTTGCTCACGCTCTTGGCCTTTTCGGGCAGATAGAACTCGGTGGCGATGGGTGCGATGACGGCGTACAGGTTTTTGTCGGGGAAAGCCTCGGCGTAATCTTTCATTGTGTTGACAAACGATTGTCCGGCCTGTCGGCCGCCTCCGTAGGCCATGAGGGCGCGCACCTTCTCGCCCGAGCCCACGATGATGGTGCCCGAGCTGGCCAGCTTGGCGTTTTCTTCGACGGTCTTCTTGTCGGCGCCTTCGACGAGCGGGTTGTCGGCAGGAGTTTCGGTTCCGGCCGGAGCGGCGGGACGGAAGACAACCTGCTCCTCGCCCGGCTCAATGGCAGCGGACAGGGGATGGCGGAACGACTCGCGCAGGTCCATGCTCATTGTCATGAAGTGGTCGCGGTAGGGCTCGCTGTCGCTGAACCACGACGACACGGCCGCGGTGAAGGCCGCGGGGTTCTCGGTGATGAGCTTTGTATCGGGGAAGGTCGCCAGTTCGCGCTTCTCCAGCTCGGAGAACTGCGAGCGCGGCAGGAAAAGAAAGATGGCGGTGAAGGTGCCGAAGACGGCGAGCGTGACCACAAGGTACAGTATGCTTGCGCCGCGGGGATGGACGGCCTCGGGGGCAACGGTCGTGCCTCCGGCTTTAGCTTTGGTATGCCCTGTGGCGGCCGTCGTCGGGCTGCCTGTCCCGTGTGCGCCGGCGGAGGTGCCGGCAGCGGCCGAAAATGTTTTTGGCTTTTCCAGTTCCATCGTTGCGTTAGATTGCTTTGTTTATTTGTTTTTGCCTTCTTCCCCGTCCGGCTCCTCGCCTTCGGGCTCTGTCTCTTCGTCCGGGCCGTCGGCATATTCGGCGTTTTCGCCGGTGTTGTCAGCGGGGTCCTCGCTCTGCGTTTCCTCGGTCTGGCCGGCCGGGGCGGGCGGGGTGTCGCCGGTGGCGCCGAAGTCGGTGTCGGCGGTGGTGAGCATGGTGTTGAGACGCCGTGCCGTGTTGGGGGCGAAGGCGATGGATATGCAGTTGACGAAGACCATGTCGGTGATGCCGTTTTCGCGGACATACCGCACGAGGTTGTGTGGGAAGTAGCGGAAGTCGAGCACGTGAATTTCGCCGAAGGTGCCGAAGAGGTTCGAGGGCAGAGCGTTGCCGAAGCTGTCCTTGACGATGAGCAGGCGACGCGAGGGGTCGCCTTTGAGGCCGGTGACCTTTACGGCGTGGTAGTCGCCACCCATAAAGGTGCAGTAGGCGGCGCGGCTGCCGTCGGGGTAGGGGCGGAAGAAGGGCGCCGGATGCGGCGCGCTCTCGCTGACGGCGCGGCCGCCGTTAATCGTGTAGTCGACAAAGGTTGAGGCGTAGTTGGTGTCGATGGGCTCGAACCAGACAAACTCCTCGGGAGCCTTGCTGACGGCCGAGTCGCCCGAGAACATGAACATCGTGCCCACGTAGTTGTGGACGGTGTCGGCGCGGTAGTGCGAGTCGGGCAGGAAGGGCAGCCCGGCTGCGCGTGCCAGCTCGGCGGCGGCATAACGTCCGCCGCGGGGCGACCAGTGGTGGTCGGTGCGGCTGTAGATTTCCTCGTCGGTGTGGGCGCGCATGATGCTGTCGACAAGGATGGGCGTCACCGCTTTGTCGAGCATGGCCGCCGTGTTGCGGATGGCGCGGGCCTCGGAGCCGCGGCCGCCGATGCGGTCGGGCATATAGTACTCGCCCTGCGAGGGCGCGATGAGCATGTACAGGCGCACGCTGTCGCCGGCGAGAGCTCCGGCATAGCGGTTGATGGCGGCGGCATAGTCGGCGCCCCCGTAGGCCATGGTGGTGAGGGGAGCCATGCCGCGCACTACGCCGGCGGTGTCGCGCGAGACGATGATGCCGCGCTTGCCGCGGTGTATGAACTCGCACCCGTCGGGAGAGGCGTAGAGGGTGGTGACCACCGGTCTGGGCGTGCGGCGCTTCTTCGAGCGTCTTTTCTTGCGCGAGCTCTTCCTTTTGGACTTGGACCGCGTGGCCTTTTTGCTCCGTCTTTTCTTTTTCGATTTTTTCTTTTTCGATTTTTTCTTGCTTGCCGCCGAGGCGGTCTGGGTGATTTCGTCGGTGAGGCCGCCCGACAGGTCGCCGGGGAGCATGATCAGCAGGCCGAGTGCCACAAGCACTACGGCACGCAGGTGTCGTGATATTGAGGAGAGGTTTGTCATTTTAGAATCGTGTGTAGATAAAAGCGTTGTTGGTGGCGCCGATGAGCAGGGCCACGCATACTGCGAGGATGACGGCGGCGATGACTGCGCGGCTAAGCAGCAGGACATAGCTGCCGGCGGCCCGGTTGCCCGTGGTGACGAAGCGGTCGCACCAGCCGGCCACTTTTGTGCGGATGGGCAGACACAGCGCCAGCGCGGCGAGGATGAGCCAGAAGTTGTCCGAAATCAGGCTCTCGACCTCGATGGGGAAGCCCTGCGGGGTGTTCATGCCGAAGAAGGCGTGGAAAAACTGACCCAGGCGCGTCGGGTCGTCAAAGTAGAAGATGCCCCAGCCCACAAGGATGAGGAAGAGGCTGTAGATGTGCGAGAAAACGCGGGGGACGTGGTGGCGCAGCAGCGTGTATTTCTCGAGGGTGATAATCAGGCCGTAGTAGAGGCCCCAGATGATGAAATTCCAGCTTGCGCCGTGCCACATGCCGGTGAGGAACCACACGGTGAGGATGTTGAGCATCTGGTGGCGACGGTTACCGCCCATGGGGATGTAGACGTAGTCGCGGAAAAACGAGCCCAGGCTGATATGCCAGCGGCGCCAGAAGTCGGTCATCGACGTGGAGATGTACGGGTGGTTGAAGTTCTCGGGGAAGTGGAAGCCGACGCAGCGGCCCATGCCGATGGCCATGTCGGAGTAGCCCGAGAAGTCGAAGTAGATCTGCAGCGAGAAGGCCAGTATGCCCACCCACGCTCCGGCGGCCGACAGGTTGGTGATGTCGCCCCCCAGCAGCTGTGTGGCAATCTCGCCCAGGATGTTGGCGAAGATGACCTTCTTTGCCAGGCCGATGAAGAAGCGGTAGCTGCCGGCGGCAAGGTCGCCCTCGCTGACGGTGCGGTGGTTGATTTCGTTGGCGACGGTACCGTAGCGCACGATGGGGCCGGCTATCAGCTGCGGGAACATCGCTATGTAGAGCAGCAGGTCGAAGAAATTGCGCTGCACGGGCGTGTCCCTGCGGTAGACATCGACGAGGTAGGATATCGACTGGAAGATATAGAAGCTTATGCCGATGGGCAAGGCGATGTTGGGGACGGGGATGTCAAGGCCGGCGTTGTTGAGGATGCCGCAGAAAAAGCCTAAGTACTTGAAGCTGCCGAGGATGGCGAGGTTGATCGCCACGCCCAGCGTCAGCGCCACCTTGCGCGACACTCCGTCCTTGCGTCCGGCGATGAGCAGACCGCTGACGTAGTTGAGGCATACCGACAGCAGCATCAGCAGCACGTATATCGGTTCGCCCCAGGCGTAGAACAGCACCGAGAACACCATCAGCGAGGCGTTGCGCCACATCATCGGGCGTGACGTCGTTTTCCCGGCGGCATCGTCATGGCGGCAGCGTGCCTTGTCGGCGTAGGTGCCGGCGATGTACGTCAGAGCAAAAAGGGGCAGGAAAACAAATATGAAGAAAAGGTCTGAAAATACCATTTTACCTTAAAAATCCTTGCAAATAAGAGTGTTAACGCTTGGTTGTGGCGCTTGGGTAAGTCCGTGTCGCGGCGCGTTGTAACAGCCGCCTGCGGGCCTGCGGGACGTCGCCTGAGGGGACAGCGATGCACTGCTTGATGGGCGTGTGTGACACTGTGCCGCAAGCAGAATGCAAAATTAGCCTATTATTTCCTATTGGTCAAATTTTCAGCGGATTTTTTGTCGACCGGCCGATAGCTAGGACCGCCCTTTACTCCTTGTCGTCGTGGGGGAAGAGCTTGTCGGCCTCGTCGAGGTGGAAGTCGCGGGCGAGGAGGGCGATGAAGCGCGAGATCTGCTTGATGGCGGCGGCGGTGTCGGGCGAGATCTCCTTGCCCTGCAGGCGCATCAGCAGCATGCCGTAGAGGGCGTTGAAGCAGGTCTCTATCTCGCCTGCGGCGTACTCGCCGGCCTTTCCGCGCAGCTCGACGATGAAGGGGAGGGTGCGGTAAAATTCGGCCGTGTACTCGGGGAACCGCGGGTCTTTCAGCAACGTCTGGTGCAACGCCACAAGCTGCGACAGGGTGTTGCGGTTCATCTGCAGATGGCCTTTCTGCTGTATGTCCTCGCGGCGCATCATGTCTATCAGGCTCTCGTACCACTCGCGCAGCTCGCGCTGGCGTGCTTCGTCAAGGCCCGAGGGTGTGATGATGTTCTGCTGTATTTTGTCGATGTCAAGACCGTTGGCTCGTATCATGTCTTCGACCTGCCACATGTAAATAAGGTATTCGGCGATGTTCTCTTTGCGTTTTTGCGAGGCTATGTACATAGGGATGTGTATTTTGTTACGCAAAGGTACAAAATTATTGCTTAACGGATGTTACGGTGGAGGCGCTGTCTGGTTTTATGAGGAGGGCCGTGCCGTTCCACGATGCCTTTAACTGAGCGGAGGAGGCCGTCTCGGGGTGTCCGTTGCTAAGATAGGTTACGATGTCGGAGTTTTGGTCTGTCTTAATCACTGTCACCCAGGCTCCGCAGCGCACGGGAGCGACAAAGGGAGTGGGGAGGCGCCATATTTCATCCTTGTCGTCGAGGCGTACGCCGAGGGTGCCGATGCCATATTCGGCCGCGAGCTTGCTCAGACCGAACATCGTGCCGAAGGGCATCTCGACGAAGCGCCTGTCGCTGTAGTCGCGCGTATGGCGTACACCAAGCGCTGTCAGCAGGTTGGAGAAAAAGTGTGTTGCCGGTTTTCCTTCATTGCATTCTATCTTATGGTCGCTTTTATCGATGTCCGTGAGGGTGGGTGTTACTGACCGTCTGGATCAACGCTGTTGAGTACGGCGTCAATGGTATCTTGTCCAGTTAGAAACAAAGTGGCATTTTTGTGTCACAATACAACAACTTATTCGTTATATATATAGACAATCAAATTTAGGAAAATATTTTCTATCATAATGAAACGAGACAATGTTCTAACAATATTTTCACGCATTCAACAGCGTTTACATGCTACAGCTCGTAGTATTGCTGGGGATGACCATGCTGATGACATATTGCAGGATGCCTTCTGCAAACTATGGACATTAAATAATCTTCCTTCTGATCAACAACAAACAGAAAAGATTGCTTCAACCATAGTTAAGAATCTAAGCATTGATTATAGAAGGTTTGCAGAACGAAATGGCCAATCAACGACAGAGCAGGCAGAGACGGATAATTCTCACGAGCAAGACGTTCATGAACTATTCAATGCCGTCAAAAAAATCATAGAACTGCAATTAACAGAAACACAGCGAACTGTTTTATGGATGCGCGACTATGAAGGTTATTCATTTGCAGAAATAGCAGAACATATATGTATGACAGAAGATAACGCCAGGCAGATATTGTCCAGAGCACGGAAAACCGTTCGTGAAACCTATAAAAGCATAAACTAATGGCACAGAGTAATATACATAAAATGATTGAGAAGTACTATGATGCTACACTCAGTGAGCAGGAAGAAACTCTGCTCAGACAGATGCTTTCGCAGACGGATTTAGACACAGAGGACGTTCGTGAGGCAAAAGCTACAATGGGATTGTTTTCGACAAACCGTAAAATAACAGGCAAAAAACTCTCTGGTCAAAAGCCATCAACGTTATGGGGCAAAATGAAGTATGCGGCAGTTTTTGCAATAGGCCTCCTGTTTGATGCCTTACTTGACTTTGACGATCCTTTAGATAATAAATTTTCGAAATAATATGGAAAAGGGCCCCCACAAAAATGATGTTCTGGTGGCAGTCACCTTGCTACTTTGCCTTTGGTTCAAACTTGATGCTGTAATTGAGTACGGAATAGAAAACATTTCGTGTATCTCTATTGCCAGTTGCATTCTCCTGGTAATCGTTATAATGAGCATGGCATTGTGGTTGCTTTTCACTAACAGCAGTAAATTATGGGCAATCATTAAAGGGGTCTTTAAGTCAGAGATTTTTGATACGATCTCATGGATAGCATTCTTTATGCCCATTATATGCATTGAAAAGTACAGCACGTATTTTGCCTGTGCTTCATGGGTCTTTGGAGACATTATCTTACTTAGCGCATTTTTGTTAATCCGTAATAAGTACAAAATTAAAATAGGATAGTGTTGTATTATAAAATGTTAGCAGCAAACAATAAAAGATAAAGAAAATTAACTACGTAGTAATAACCCACTGACCATACCGTAAAAAGGAGCGGATGCCGAAAAGCTATACGAGTAGGTCTAAAACTCATTCATACAGAGAAGTTTTGTTTGTACTCGATTCGACGGGGTGATGCCTGGCATCCGCTCCCGGGTTCAAGCCATAAAGCTTTACCCTATAACAAGTGGCATACCGGTTGGTTTAAATGATCAGTTGCCAAAAACCGGAGTCCCCGCCCGGGCGGATAAAAAGACGGGCGGTGTGCCCGAATCAATCACTTAGGCACACCGCCACGGGTTGTGTTCTGTTGATGTCAGCTCTCGGACGGGCGGATGAGGCGCTGGTTGGACGAGCCGCGGAAGATGAGCGAGGTGTCGCGCAGGGCCTCGACAAACGGGCCGTCGACAATGGTCTCGAACAAGGGCAGCAGGGCCGTGTAGCGCGGGTTGTCCTTGATTTCCTCGTACACAAAACCGGTGTAGCACCATAGCGTGTAGCCTGCGGCGCGGATGGCCGTTGCCAGCTCGAGCAGGGCTTCGGGGTCCTGGTAGAGCGGGTCGCCGCCGCTGAAGGTGACGTTGAAGTCGTTCTCGATAATTTCGGCCATGATCTGCTCCACCGTCATCGCTGTGCCGCCCTCGGGGTCCCACGACTGCGGGTTGTGGCATCCCGGGCATTTGTGGTGGCAGCCGGCGAAGTAGATTGACGTGCGCAGCCCGGGGCCGTCGACCGACGTCCCGGCTACGATATCGAGTACGCGCAAGGTGTGTCCCATCTTATTGCTTTTCGGTGCGTTCAGTAGAGCGGGTGGCGTCTTATTTGTGGACGACACGGTCGTTGAGCTCGGCCAGCTTGGCCGAGTTCCAGCGGTCGGTTGTGCCTACCAGATAGCCGGTTATGCGCTGCAGCTTGTCAATGTTGTGGCTGTGGCATTTGGGACATTCGGTGAGGTTGTCAGCGGCGTCCTCGTATCCGCAGTCCATGCAGCGGTTGCGGTTGTGGTTTACCGAGCAGTAGCCGATATTGTATTTGTCCATCAGGTCGACGATGTCGGCGATGGCCTCGGGGTTGTGGGTGGCGTCGCCGTCGATTTCGACGTAGAAGATGTGGCCGCCGCGGGTTAGCTCGTGATAGGGTGCCTCGATTTTGGCCTTGTGGCGGGGCGAGCACTTATAATATACGGGTACGTGGTTCGAGTTGGTGTAGTAGATTTTATCGGTGACGCCGGGGATGACGCCGAAGCTCTTGCGGTCTTTTGCGGTGAACTTGCCGCTGAGGCCCTCGGCGGGGGTGGCGAGGACCGAGTAGTTGTGGCCGTACTTCTCGCTGAACTCGTTGGCACGCGAGCGCATGTGGCTGACAATCTTGAGGCCGAGGGCCTGAGCCTCCTCGCTTTCGCCGTGGTGTTTGCCGGTGAGGGCGATGAGGGCTTCGGCCAGGCCGATGAATCCGATGCCGAGGGTGCCCTGGTTGAGGACGGGCTCGACGCGGTCGTTGGGGCCGAGGGCGTCGGCGCCGTTCCACAGGCGGGTCATCACCAGGGGGAACTGCTTGGCCAGGGCCGTGGCCTGGAACTTGAAGCGGTCGTCAAGCTGGCGGGCGGCGATGTCGAGCACCTCGTCGAGCTTGCCGAAGAAGCGGCGGATGCGCTCCTCGGGGTCTTTGATGTTCATCACCTCGATGGCCATGCGCACGATGTTGATGGTGGAGAACGAAAGGTTGCCGCGGCCGATGGATGTCTTTTCGCCGTAGCGGTTCTCAAAGACGCGCGTGCGGCAGCCCATGGTGGCTATCTCGTACTTGTAGCGCTCGGGGTCGTCGGCCTTCCACTTCTCGTGGTAGTTGAAGGTGGCGTCGAGGTTGACGAAGTTGGGGAAGAAGCGGCGTGCCGTCACCTTGCAGGCCAGGCGGTAGAGGTCGTAGTTGGGGTCGGCGGGGTCGTAGTTGACGCCGCGCTTTTTCTTCCATATCTGGATGGGGAAGATGGCTGTGGCGCCGTTGCCCACGCCCTCGTAGGTGCTGTTGAGGAGCTCGCGGATGACGCAGCGGCCCTCGGCCGAGGTGTCGGTGCCGTAGTTTATCGAGCTGAAGACCACCTGGTTGCCGCCGCGGCTGTGGATGGTGTTCATGTTGTGGATGAAGGCCTCCATGGCCTGGTGTACGCGGCCCACGGTGCGGTTGACGGCGTGCTGGATGAGGCGCTCGTCGCCCTCGAGGCCTTCGAGCGACTTCTTGACAAAGTCGGCGGGGCAGTAGTCGTAGTGCTTGCTCAGGTCCTTGCCCGACAGGGCCTCGAGGTTCTTGACCT
The DNA here is from genome assembly GCA_004553485.1 of Bacteroidales bacterium. Lineage (GTDB taxonomy): Bacteria > Bacteroidota > Bacteroidia > Bacteroidales > Muribaculaceae > CAG-873. The sequence goes on from SFLG01000026.1 coordinate 18,099, forward strand.
CCTCGATGAACGACGAGCGCACGAAGGGAGCGAGGTAGAAGTCGAAGGCGGGGATGGCCTGGCCGCCGTGCATCTCGTTCTGTGCCGTCTCAAGGCTTATGCAGGCGATGACGCTGGCGGTCTCGATGCGCTTGGCGGGACGGCTCTCGCCGTGGCCGGCGTTGAAGCCGCCCAGGAGAATTTTGTCGAGGGGGTGCTGCACGCAGGTCAGCGACTTGGTGGGGTAGTAGTCCTTGTCGTGGATGTGCAGGTAGCCGTTGCGCACGGCCTCGCGGGCCTCGGCCGACAGCAGGTAGTCGTCGACGAAGGGCTTGGTGGTCTCCGAGGCAAACTTCATCATCATGCCGGCGGGCGAGTCGGTGTTCATGTTGGCGTTCTCGCGGGTGATGTCGTTGTTCTTGGCCTCGATGATTTCGAGGAAGATGTCGCGCGTTTTGGCGCGGCGGGCGATGCTGCGCTGGTCGCGGTAAGCGATGTAGCGCTTTGCCACTTCCTTGCGGGGCGACTTCATAAGCTCCAGCTCGACGCGATCCTGGATTTCCTCGACGGTCATCTGGTCCTTGCCGGTCATGGTGATGCGGTCGGTAATCTTGTTGATGAGATTTTCGTCCTCGCCGAGTTCGGTGGCGAGCATGGCCTTGCGGATGGCGGCCTTGATTTTTTCTTCGTTGTAGCCGACGACGCGACCGTCGCGCTTTATGATTGTCTGTATCATTGGTTGTTTGGTATTATATTGACGGTGGAAGGGGTGGTGGGGTGGAAAGGCAAGCCTTTCCCACACTGACAAAGGCCGGGCGTGTGGGCCGGGGAGGGCCGGGCGTGTGGGCCGGGGAGGGCCGGGGCGGGACCGGGCGTGCGCTGGCAGTGCCGGGGGTGCCGGGGCCGGGGTTTTGCGGTTACAAAATTACAATAAACTTTTCCCAAAAGCAATATTTGTGGGGTAAAAAGTTTTCAACAAATTACTAAAACGGGAAACTTTTAAGGCTTGCTTAAAAATTAAAGTATTGAAAAACAGCGATGTGAAAAAAGTTTTGGAAAACTTTGCGTATCGCTAACTTTTTTAAAAATAATTTTTGTGGTGTTTTCGGTCAGTATTTCGGGAAAAGGTTGCCGGGGGCGGTGATGATGCGGAAAACCAGCTCGTCGAGCAGGTCGTACAGGTCGCGACGCGAGCCTATTCCCTTGCTCTCGGCGTCGAATTTGCGTATTATGCGTATCACCTCGATACACTGGTAGGCGTTGTAGCGCGTGCGTGCGATGTTTATGCGCTTGAGGGGGTAGGCGCTCTTGAGACCTAATGCCTCCATGAGTCCGCGCTCGGTCTTGTCTTTGACGAAATAGGTCACGCACAGGTCGCAGAAGAAGCTGAAGATGGCGGCGGTGAGCATCACCGGGGCAACGGCCTTGGGGTTGGCGCGGAAGTAGCCGGCGATGCGTCGGCTGCGCGCAAGGTCTTTGTTGGCGAGGGCGTCGACAAACTCGTAGGCGTTGAAGCTTCGGCTGACGCCCACGTGCTGCTCGACGGCCTCGGGGGTGACGGTGGCACCGGGGCCGAGGATGCCCAGCAGCTTGTCCACCTCGTTGTACATGCGGCTCAGGTCGGTGCCGATGAAGTCGGCCAGCATTGCCAGGGCCTTGGGCTGCACGTTGACGCCGAGGCGGTTGATATGGGTCTTTACCGTCTCCTGCAGTTTCCATTCGGGCACCGTGGCCGAGGTAAACACCACCGTTTCCTTGGACTTGCGCAGCGCACTCTGCAGCTTGGTGCCCTTTATCTTGGCGCCGCGGCTGGCTATCACCAGCACCGTCGACGGGTTGGGCGCCAGAATGTACTCGGCCAGGCGGTCGAGCAAGTCGGCGCGCACGCTCTGGGCCTCCTTGACGATGACAAGCTGACGGTCGCTCATCATGGGCAGGCGCCGGGCAGTGTCGAGGATGACGTCGGGGGTGACCCTGGTAGCGTAGATGACGTACTGGTTGAACTCGCGGTCGGCCTCGGACATGACGTTCTCAAAGGCCTTTACCAGCTCGTCGATGTAGTACCCTTCCTCGCCGTGCAGCACGTATACGTTGGCAAGCCCGGCGAGGGCGTCGGGACGTTCAAGCTGCGCTTTCAGTGTCTCAAAAGTGGCGTTGACCGGCATAGGAACGGAGGGTGATGGATGATGACGGGTTGGGGTGTACCGAAATTTTGTGTAAATTTACAACGTTTTTTTCTAAGAGTATGTATACTTTTAAAATTTTTATTGCATAGGTTTAAAAGTGTATATACAATAAACGACAACCTGCCGATGACTATTGCCGAGCTTCCCCGCCTCAATCTGCCGCCCTTTGATGTGCGACTGCGCGCTGCGTCAGCCACTTCCGACGACGCCGAGATTTACGACCCCCTGCGCGCCAAATGGGTCGCCCTCACTCCCGAGGAGTGGGTGCGCCAGCATTTCGTCAACCTGCTGAGGACGCAGTACGGCTACTCCGAGCACCGCCTTGCCAACGAGGTGTCGATAACCCTCAACGGCACGGCCCGCCGCTGCGACACCGTCGTCTACGACAACACGCTGCAGCCGCTGATGATAATCGAATACAAGGCCCCGCACATCCCCCTGTCGCAGAAGGTGATGGACCAGGTCGCGCGCTACAACATGGTCCTCGGCGCCTCGTGGCTCGTCCTCTCCAACGGCCTCGACACCCGCGCCGTCCGCCTCACCCCGCCCACCTACACCTTCCTCACCACCTTCCCCACCTACACCGACCTGCTGAACAACACATAATATAGATTTTAATAATAATATAGAACCTTATACGAAGCCCGAAGTTTTGCGTTTTAAAACTAGTTGCCTTAAAACTTTTGAATATTAAAATCTATTCTTAACTTTGCAAGCAGAAAAGTCATGCACATAATTTCGCATAGAAAGATCAAGGAATTCTACGAATCAACAGGGCACGAGGATTCGAGAATTGCCTTAGAACGTTGGTACGACATTGCCCAACAGGCGCAGTGGCATAACCTGGCGGAGATACGAGAGGACTTCCCGGCAACGGATTATGTGGGAAACCAGCATTATGTCTTTAATATAAAAGGCAATAATTATAGGCTGGTGGTAGTGATTAAATTTACTATCGGAAGAATCTTCGTCCGCTTTGTCGGTACCCATAGCGAATATGACAAAATTGATTGTTCAACCATCTAACTATTACGATATGGAAATTTCAAAACAGCAATATGAATATGCTCTTGAGCGTATTGAAGAGTTGTTGCCGCTTGTCTCGGACGAAACGCCGGCATACGACAAGCATGCAGTCGAGCTTACCATAGTTGCGGATGTGGTTGAAGCTTACGAGAACATTCATTACCCGATAGCAAAACCCACGATAGGCGAGCTGATTAGTCTCGCCATCGAAGAAAGGGGTATGACGCAGAAGCAGCTCGCCGGGGAGCTTGGCGTGAGCCCGTCAAGAGTCAGCGACTATATCTCGGGCCGGGCAGAGCCGACATTGCGTATCGCCCGCGCTCTGTGCCTCGTTCTCGGCATAGCGCCGTCCGCAATGCTCGGGTTATAATTTAAATAAAAACACGACGGCGAACCGGGACGCTTGGGCGTCGGCGGTTCGCCGTTGGTGTATGGTGTGGGGGTGTCAGCGGTTTTGGAGCCAGGACTGGAGGCGGTCGAGGGCTTCGGTGAGGATGGCGCGGGAGGTGGCGAGGTTGATGCGGAGGTAGCCTTCGCCGGCCCAGCCGTATTCGGTGCCGGGGGTGAACCAGATGTGGGCCTCGTGCTTGAGGGCGTCGCACAGCCAGGCCGACGGGATGTCGAGCGACGACACGTCAACCCATGCCAGGTAGGTGCCTTCGAGGTCGAGCGCCTTTAGGTTGCCCGGCATGGCGCCGAGGCGCTCTTTCAGCAGTTCGTAGTTGCCGTGGATGTATTGGACGCAGGTGTCGAGCCATTCCTCGCCGTCGTTGTATGCGGCGATGACGGCGGTGACGCCCATCGGGCCCACGTCGCAGGTCTCGTTGATGTTGATGGCGCGGTCGATGAGGGCGCGCATCTTCTCGTCGGGCGAGACGATGTTGGCGCACTGCAGGCCGGCGGTGTTGAAAGCCTTCGAGGCCGAGCAGCAGATGACGTACGGCCCGGTGGCGACGGTGGCGTAGGGGACGTAGGCGTGGGGCTTGAACACTATTTCGCAGTGTATCTCGTCAGAGATGACGGTAACGCCGTGGGCAACGCAGATGTCGTTGACGCGGCGCAGCTCGTCGTGCGTCCACACACGTCCGGCGGGGTTGTGGGGATTGCACAGCAGCAGAATTTTGTTGGTGCTGTCGCGGCAGAGGTCTTCGAGCGAGTCGAAGTCGATGGCGTACGACGTCTCGGTGCGCTTGAGCGGACTCTCCACCACGCGGCAGCCGTTGTTGCGGATGCTCGAGAAGAAGCAAGTGTAAACCGGCGTCATGATGATAACTCCGTCGCCGGGGTTGGTGAGGGCTTTGATGCAGGCCGAGATGGCCGGTACGACGCCGATGGTGTAGATAACCTGGGAGGGGTCGAATTTCCAGCCGTGGCGGCGGTCGAACCAGCCCGTTACGGCGTCGTAGTATTCTTTGCCGGGATGGGTGTAGCCAAAGACACCGTGAGCCACGCGGCGCTCGAGGGCCTCAATGATGCAGGGTGCGGTGGTGAAGTCCATATCGGCCACCCAGAGAGGCAGCATTTCGGGGTCGGGGTCACTGTCCCATTTGACGGACATCGTGCCCCTGCGGTTGGGGAGTTTGTCAAAATCGAAGTTCATGGCGGGTTGTATTGTCAAGTGGTTGTTGTTTAGTTGGTTGGGTAGCTAATTTAGCTATTATAGCTAATATAGCTACGATAGCTATTTTGGGGGCGGTTACATTACCGGGCCGTCGCCCTCGTCGGCGGGCGACGGGTCGAGGGCGTCGGCATCGGCCGGGAGGGCTCGCGACCGGCGTATCCAGCGTTTGCCGGCGAGGTAGACGAGGAAGATGGTGCCGCGCACGCACAGCTCGATGCACATTGCCAGCCAGATGCCGTACAGACCCATCGTGGGCGCCAGGAACCAGGCCAGCGTGAGGCGCACAAGCCAGATGCTGCCGAAGTTGATGCAGGCGGGGACAACGGTGTATCCGGCGCCGACAAAGACGCCGTAGGTGACGATGGCGGCGGCGAACATCGGCTCGGCCCACGCCTCGGTGCGCAGGGCCATGGCTCCCAGCGAGACTATCTCGTGGTCGCTGCTGAACAGACTCATCATCTGCGGCGCCAGCAGCCACATCACGGCGCCAAGCACACCCATTATTATCATTCCCGAGATTACTGAGATGCGGGCAAAGCTGCGGGCCAGGTCCTTGCGGCCGGCGCCGAGGCTCTGGCCTACCAGGGTCGTGGCGGCGTCGCCGACACCGTAGCCGGGGGCATAGCAGAGGCTCTCGGCGGTGACGGCAAAGGCGTTGGCGGCGATGGCGGCGTTGCCCAGCGGCGCGACGATGGTGGTGATAAGGATTTGTGCACCCGTCATCACCACGCGTTCGAGGGCCACCGGCCAGCCTATCACGGCGGCGCGGACGGGGATTTCGCGGCGCAGACGCCACCGATTTCGGCCTTTCAGCCCGCGCCAGGGGTGGCTAAGGTGCGCCGAGCGGCCAAAGATGTAGCTCATCATCCATATACCGCCGGCCGAGTAAGCCAGCAGCGTGCCCAGCGCCGCTCCCGGCACGCCCAGCCCGGCGCCGGGGATGGTGATGTCCATGCCCAAGACGGTGGCCTCGCGCGTGGGGAAGATGAGGAAAAAGTTGAACACGACATCCATCATACACATCACCACGTTGGCAAGACCCGGGACGGTCATGTTTCCGCTGCTGCGCAACAGCGCGGTGGCCAGGAAGGTGAGGCCCATGAGCGGTACGCCGGCGGCGAAGATGCCGAAGTACCACGACGCCGGCCCGGCGATGTCGCTGTTGCCGCCGAGCCATCCGGGCAGGACCGGGGCGATAGCCACGCCCAAGGCGGCGATGACCAGGCCGACAAGAAAGACCGTCGAGATTGCCGAGCGCGTCACGCTGCGGGCGCCCTCGTCGTCGCCGGCGCCCACGCGGTGGGCCACCTGAACGGCAAAGCCGGTGCTCGCCGCCGCGCTGAGGCCCCAGACAAGCCACGTGCTGGTGGCGACAAGTCCTATCGCCGCCGACTGCGTGGCTCCCAGGCTGCCCACCATCGACGCGTCGATGTACTCCATGGCGATGTTGGACATCTGGGCCATGATGGCGGGCCAGGTGAGCAGCATCACCATACGCAGCTTCGACCCGAGGCCGTCGAGGGCCCCGGGCTGGCCGAGCATGTGTGACAGATCTTTTTTCAACTTGACTTACAAGTCTTTAAGGGACAGGCCCCTATTTGCGGAGCGGGCTTTTGTCTATGGGACGGGTCCTCTCTTTACGGGACAGGCTGATGTTTAAGTAACGGGCTCTTACCTTTTGCGGGTGATGTCGACCTTGCAGTTGCCGGGGGCGCGCAGGTGGTCGTCAAAAATCAGCTGACCCACCTCGGGCACGGTGATGCGGCCCGTGCGGGGGTTCTTGATGCTCGTGACCCTGGAAGCTATCGTGGCCTGTATCTCGCTGTCCTCGAAGGCGAGGTCGCAGTCGGGGTCGAAGGTGCAGTTTTCGAGCACCAGGCCGCGGCAGTAGCACAGCGGCTGCGTGCCCTCGATGTGGCAGTCGATAAGGTGCAGACCCTTCGAGTACCATCCGAGGTATTCGCCCGACAGCTTGCTGTTGCGCACGGTGACGTTCTCGGTGTTCCAGAAGGCGTCCTTAGAGTGGATGTCGGCGTTTTCGATGCTGACGTTGCGGCAGTATTGGAACGAGTAGTTGCCGTGCTGCTCGTAGCGCTTGATGTCGATATTTGAGCTGTGCATGAAAAGGTAGTCGGCCTTGAACACCTTGACGTCGCGCAGTTTGATGTCGCGGCAGTGCCACAGCGTCTCTTCGGCGTCGGGGAACTCGGTGTCTTCGACCGTTATGCCGTTGAGGTCGCGGAACATCTTGGGAGCGTCCACCTTGCAGTGGCGCATGGTGCATCCGTGGCCGTACCACAGGGCGGCGCGGCCGCCCTCGGTGAAGGTGCAGTCCTCGATGAGGAAGTTCTCGCAGTGCCAGAAGGGATATTTGCCTTCGAAGCGGCAGTTCACGGCCTCGATGTTGCGGCCGAATTTCAGCGCCGACTCACCGGCATGAACGGTGACGTTTTCAAGGCAAAGGTTCTCGCGGCCAAACAACGGGCGCTCGCCTCCAAATTCCTGGTTCTTAATTTCTTCCATGAGTGAGTTTTGATAGCTTGAATATGGTTGTCATACGGTTTTTTGCATGGTACCTGTCCTGAGAACAAACTGACGGGGTAAAATGTGCTGTAAAGCAGAATTTTTTATTGTGCAAATATAGAAATTTTTCCTTAAATTTGCACATACCTAATCACCCAATCCCGACGGGCCGTTCCGCCGGACCTTTCTTCTCTGATACTCACTGACCTTTTAATGAGATACCTCAGTACAAACAATAAAACGCAGCCGGTAACCCTGGCTCAGGCAATACTTCACGGTCGCGCCGCCGACGGCGGCCTGTTCTGGCCCGAGCAGCTGCCGCAGATTCCACAGGCTTTCTTCAACAACATATCGGGTATGACCTTCACCGAGATAGCATACGTTGTGTGCAACATGCTATTCGGCGACGTACTGTCATCGTCCGAGCTCAAGAACATCATCGAACGCAGCTTCAATTTCCCGCTGCCCGTCCGCAAGGTAGGCGACCGGCTTTATTCGGCCGAGCTGTTCCACGGCCCCACGCTGGCCTTCAAGGACTTTGGCGCCCGCTTTATGGCCCGTATGATAAGCAGCCTGCACACATCGGGCAAATTCTCCGGCGTCCGCGGCGACAAGCTGCACGTGCTCATCGCCACCACCGGCAACACCGGCAGCGCCGTCGCCAACGGCTTCAGACACATCCCCGGGGTGGAGGTGTATATCCTCTTCCCGCGCGGAACGGCCGACCGGCAGCTGGAGACGCAGTTCACCACCCTGGGCGACAACATCCACGCCCTGGAGGTGCAGGGCTCGATCGACGACTGCCACGCCCTGGTGGCGCAGGCTTTCGCCGACAAGGAGCTCGCCGCCGAGATGACGATGACATCGGCCAACTCGGTCAACATTGTGCGCCTTCTGCCCCAGATGTTCTGCTACTTCTACGCCGTCTCCGAGATTTTGCGCCTCGAGGGCGAGCATACCCCCGTCACCGTCGCCATCCCCGCCGGCAACCTCGGCAACCTGACGGCGGCCCTGGCGGCACGGCAGATGGGCCTGAAGATGGACGGCATCATCGCCGCCGAGAACGCCAACGACTACCTGACGCGTCTGCTTGCCACGGGTGCCGAGCGCCTGCCCCACCGTCCCATCCCGACACTGGCCTGTGCCTGCGACAAGAGCATGCCAACCAACATGGCCCGCATACGCCAGGTATGCCGGTGCCCCAAGGGCGTGGCCGGGCTGCGCGAGGCCTTCAGCGCCGTCTCCATCGACGACGCCGGCATCATCGAGGGCGTTAACCACTGCCTCGACAAATACGGATACGTCATCGACCCGCACACGGCGCTGGCCTACCAGGCCCTCCGTAGTGGTCTCCCCGAGGGTCATGTCGGCCTGATGATGGCCACCGGACATCCGGCAAAGTCGCTGACGGCGATGAACGCCATCACGGGCCGCGCCATGGAGCTGCCGCTGCAGCTCACCAACTTTATGACCGGCAAAGACCAGCGTCTGCGCATCCGCCCAACCTACGACGACTTCCGCAAGGTGCTCGTCGGAAAAATATGACAGCCGCCCCGCTCCCTCCCCGGGACAGTACCGGGCGGGGAGGGCAAGTCGAACGAAACAAACATCAGACTTAGAAACAACCACCATATTAAATATATATCAACAATGGCCAACAAACGTCAACTCAAAAAAGAAATTCGTTTTGTATGCGGCGACCTCGCCGCCGAAATCCTGATGGCACGCGCCATATATCCCGGTTTTGACAACGACACCGTCGTCAAAATCATCAACGATATCGCCCGCCTGCAGGAGTCTGCAGTTTCCGCTGTCAGCTTCTCGTTTGACAAAACGCCCCGCGACTTTGCCGACGGCGCCGCATACCGCAAGGCTCTCAACGCCTACAACAAAAAGGCTTACGCCAAGCTCGCCGAGGAATTCCACAAGGGCGTCGAGGCCATCGTCAAGGAGATGAACCAGGCCATGCCCGAGGAGGTCAGGCAGGCCAACAAAGCAAAATAACCCCGACGGGTGTTATAATGGGTGCATGGCGAGGCAGTGCCGCATCGGCACCGCCCGCCGCCGCACTACTATTTAAGCCCCGTTGGCTATAATAGCTATTTTAGCTAAAATAGCTAAGGTAGCTAAAGTAGCTAAGGTAGCTAAACCAGCTACGTTAGCTAATTTGGCCCGTTTCATCTCTCTTTAACCTATGAATATATACGGACGCATACTGAAGGCCTTTGGCTGGAAGGTAAACATCACCGCTCCCGATTATCCCAAGCTGATCATTTGTGTGGCACCCCACACCAGCAACTGGGACTTTATCCTGTGCAAACTCGCCTACGCCGCCGTGGCCCGTCATGCCGGCTTTATGATGAAGTCGTCGTGGTTCTTTCCGCCCCTGGGCTGGATTTTCAAGGCCATCGGAGGCATACCGGTGAAGCGTAAGAAGGGCGGCCAGTCGCTGACACAGACCGTCGTCGAAAAGTTTCGCGACACCGACCGCCTGCATATTGCCATCACCCCCGAGGGTACCCGCAGCCGCACCGACCGCTGGCACACCGGCTTTCTGCACATCGCCCACGAGGCCGGCATCCCCATCGAGCTGGGAGTGATAGACTTCCGCACAAAGACAATCACCCTTGACACCGTTTTCCACACCACGGGCGACACTGATGCCGACATGCACCAAATCAAAGCCTTCTACCGCGCCCTTGACCCGCAGGGCCGACGTCCCCATCTCTTCTCTACCGACGAGCCCAAAGCCGAATAATGACGGGCCAAAGCCGTCTGATAAAGCTGATTAACTATGTCATCACATACTCTTAATGTCGCGGTCGTGTATATGGATATAGCATGGGCCGACCGCAAGGAAAATCTGTTTGAAATGCGCCGGCGCGTGCGTCAGCTGCGCCACAAGGCCGACATCGTCGTTCTGCCCGAACTCTTCTCGACGGGATTTGTCAAAGACCCGTCGCAGATGTCGCAGTTAGCCGATACGGCCGGCGAGCATCCGTCGCTCGATGCAATGAAGGAGGCCGCCGCCGAGGCCGGCGCGGCCGTGTGCGGCTCGGTGCTGTACGCCGCCACCGATGGCGCCGGAAACCGTGTCTATACCAACCGCTGTTATTTTGTCGAGCCGTCGGGCGAGGTGTCGTACTACGACAAACGGCACCTGTTCAGCCTCACCGCCGAGGCAAAGGTGCTGACACCGGGCACGCGCCGCTCGCCCATCGTGCGCTTCCGCGGCTGCAACGTGGCCATGGCTGTGTGCTACGACCTGCGTTTCCCTCAGTGGATGCGCAACAATGCCGACAACCCGTACGACCTGCTCCTCATCCCTGCCAACTGGCCTGAGAGCCGCGAGCACGCCTGGACGTCGCTGCTGTGCGCCCGCGCCATCGAGAACCAGTGCTACGTTGCCGGCGCCGACCGCTCCGGCTCGGACGATATGGGCACCTACGGCGCCATGTCGCGTATCTTCTCGCCCCAGGGTCTCAGCATCGGCACCGACAATCCCCACCTCGGCGCCCTCATCGCCGTCCTCGACCTTGACGCCCTGCACGCCTTGCGCCAGTCATTCCCCGTACTGAGGGACAAGGACTGAATATAGCGGCGGGCACAAAAAAACGGCGAGTACGCCGCATAACGGTAAAGCCGGTCCTGTAAGGGGCCGGTTTTTTCAGTTCTGTTTTTCCAGCAGGGCGAGCACCTGCGGGAGGAGGGGCGTGTGGCCGTCGTTGAGGATGGTGGCGACGGGGGGATGCTGTGCCGGGACGGGGAAGCGCTGGGCCTCGATGCGCGAGCGCACCTGGTCGGCGGTGAGGTTGTTGCGCGCCATCACACGGGCGATGCGCACGTCCTCGGGGGCGGTGACTTCCCAGATGTCGTCCACCATTTTGTCGAGGCCGCTCTGGTACAGTATCGCCGTCTCGATGAACAGCCGCGGTTGTGCCGACAGACGGTCGAACCAGGCTGCTATGTCGTCCTTGACGGCACCATGCACAAGGGCGTTCAGGATGTCCAATTTTTCGGGGTCGCTGAACACAATCGCTCCCAGGGCGGGGCGGTCGATGCTGCCGTCACTGCCGACTATATTTTTGCCGAAGGCTTCGGCGAGACGCTTTTTGAGGGCCGCGTCGCCGTCCATTATGCCGCGGGCGCGCAGGTCGCAGTCGTAGACCTCGTAGCCGAGGGCACGCAACACATTGCAGACTACGGACTTGCCCGAGCCTATCCCTCCCGTTATCGCTGTAAGCCGGCTCATCGCTTTTCAATGATATACTCGGCCGAGTCAACCGCCAGGTATGCGTTTACCATTCCGCCTGACTGGCTGAGGCTGAGGCCTATGACGCGCCGGTCGGGGTTGCCCGAGGCGAGGGTGTTGTAGTCGGCCGTCACCGTAAATTCGGGGATGGCGTCGTCATACTGGCTCATGGGCATCATATAGTTGACATTTACCGTTGCGGGCATGACGATGAGGCGGTATTGGTCGGGGACGTTGACGGTTTTTATCGCCATCTTCTGCGTGCGCATGATCATCGGCTCGACGGTGTACGAGATGGTCACCGAATCGGGGTCGGCCATTGAGCCCGCCGGGGTCGTCAGGGCCACGCGCGCCGAGCCCGACTGCGTCACGCCGTCCAGCACGAGCGGTTTGGTGACAACCGCTGTCATGCCTTTGGGCAGTGCCTCGAGGCTGTAGACCCACACGCTGTCGCTGGACGAGCGCGGCTTGCCCTTGAGCATACAGTTGGGCAGGGTGGTGATGCGGGCGTCGATGGTGACGGGCAGCCTTACCGGTTTACGCGAGGTAAAGGTGGCGCCGACGGTGTCGGGCTTTACCGAGGTGATATAGCATTCGCTGCCGACTGTATTCTGTATCAGCGTCTTCAGCTGCTGCTCGTTGAGGCTGATGACGTTGCGCTGCTGGAAGTGGGCGTAGTCGATGCGGATGGGACGGTTGTCGAAGAAGTCGCTGAAAAGCAGCTGCAGCCCCGCGCCGCGCACGCTGGCGTTGAGCGATGTGGGCAGGGTGGTGACGTTGTGCACCGAGTCGGGGATGTTGGTGATTTCGAGGCGGAAACGCACGTCACGTGTCACCTCCTCGTTGATGACCGTCGAGAACCACAACAGTGCGGCTACCACCAGGGCAATGCAAAAGGCCAGCAAATCCTTGCCACGCGGCGAGGATATGTTGGCCTTCAGGCGGTGTAATTTCTCGTGTACTCCCATGCGTTTTTGCCGGGCTACGGTCAGTGGTGCAGGCGGCCGCTCGGGCCGCGGTGACTACCGTTGTGATTACTTCTGGATAGCTTCGTTGGCAGCGTTGGCGTCGGGATAAACCGACTCGCGCGATACGCGGATTTTGACGTTGCTGTCTACCTGGATCAGGAACGAGTCGTCGCGCACTTCGACAATCTTGCCGTAGATGCCGCCGGCGGTGACAACGTTGTCACCCTTCTGCATGGCCTCGCGCTGTTTCTTGATTTCTTTGGCGCGTTTCTGCTGGGGACGGATCATGAAGAAGTAGAAGATGGCGATCATTGCCACGATCATCAGAATCGAAAACATGGGGCTCTGCTGTCCGGAGGCTGCCTGGAGGAGAATGGTGTTTGAAAGCATAATATGCGGTATTTGTAGTTGTTGATTTTAATGATAAAAACGGATTGGGGGGCGAAAGGGTTTGCGCCGGCATGAAACTTGTGCGCGTCACAGCCTTTTGCCGTCAGATTTTTCGGCTTATTTGATGATGCGGCCTTCCTGGCGCAGGGCGCCGACGACGTTGAAGAGGATGCCGTTGACAAACTGGCCCGATTTGCCCGTCGAGTAGTCGTTGGCAATCTCGATGTACTCGTTCATGGTGACGGCGAGGGGAATTTTGGGATAGTTGATGAGCTCGCTTATCGCCGTCAGCATCACGATGATGTCCATAAACGCCATTCGCTCGGGGTCCCAGCTGCCGGTGTTGATGAAGCGGTCGATGTAGGCGCGGTATTCCTCGTGGTGCTCGACAGTGTCGCAGAAGAGCTCGTCGCCGAAGCGTGCGTCCTCCTCGTCCTTGTACTTGGGCAGCATCTCGATGGGGCTGTCGGGATGGAGGGCGGCCTGCTTGATGGTCTTGAGGGCGAAGGTGCCCATAATCTGGAGGTCGTCGTTCCAGAACACCGATTTGTTCTCGAGGGTCTCGGCAAATTCGTCGTTGGTGAAGACAATGGTGCGCAGGGCATTGCGCCAGAAGTCGCAGTCGGAGGCAAAGTCGTTGTCCTCGGCCTCCATGTACTCGCGGTACAGCTCAGAGCCGGTGATGGCCTCGAGCAGGCTGTTGACCAGGACGATGTCGCCCTCCCAGCTTACCTTGTTTTCGTCGCAGAACTTGGTAAGGGCGTCACATTCGACAAGTTTTTCGATGAATTTGTTGTTGACAAAACGCATGTTGGGGTTGCGCTCCTCGGCGGTGGCAAGGTGTTTCTCCTTTGCCGTCTCGATGCGGCGCTCCTGCTCGCGTGTCAGCTCTACCATGAGGGCGAAGATGCTCATATACAGCTCGTAGGCCTTGTCGAGCGACTTCTCCAGGTCTTCGCGGGCGTTGGCGTACTGTGCACGTCCGGCATACTGCGAGCGCAGGGTTTCGAGCAGCATGTCCTCGCCCATGTGCAGGCCTTTGAGGGTGTAGCCGGGGAGAGCCTGCATGGCCCTCATCAGCTGCTGGTCTTTGGTTATCGTTGTGGGGATGACAGCCGACCACATCGCCACTTCGAGGCCCATGTCGGTCTTGCGTTTGCGGGCAAAGTCGCCGAAGGCGGTCGAGGCGGCCACCTTGTCGTGCAGGTGTTGTGCCAGGGGGCGCAGGGCGTCGATGTCTGAGGCGTTTTGGAAAATCAGGCGGCGCACCTCGCTGTCGGCAGCCAGTGCCGCGCCCAGGCGCGACTTGGCCATACGGGGGTCGGTGACCACGGCCGAGGGCTGGCCGGGGCTGTGGGTGTCGTTGCCGGTGATTTCCAGCAGGAGCATCAGCAGGTCGATGTAGGTCTGATATGCAAACCGCCGGTCGGGCGAGATGTCGGCATTGTCGGGCCGGGCTTCCACTTTGAATTCGGTGCGTGTCAGCATGTACGAGTACAGCATCTGCACAACCTTGAGTCTTATCAGAATACGGTTAATCATCTTTGTGTGTAGTGACTATTTGAATGTGCTCTTTGAAAGTTTTTTTGAGCGCTGTCGGCCGGCACGTGCTGTCTCGCCGCAAGCGTTCGCGGTGCAAAGATACTAATTATTTGCGGAAAAACGGGGCCGAACGGGCCGTAAAAAGCACAAAGGCCCGTCGCGGCGGTCGCCGGAGGTGTTCGTCTTCCTCCGGTGGCCGGCCGCTGGCGGGCGTTGCAGGTTTATTTGAGCGGGTTGAAGCCCTGGGCCTTCAGGGGGATTTCGGACTCGCCGTCGCGGGTGATCATTGCGCAGCCCTTGTCGGCGTCGCAGATGTAGCCGATGACGTGTACGTCGCGCAGGGCGGCCACACGGTCCTTGTCGTGCAGGGGCACGGTGAAGAGCAGCTCGTAATCCTCGCCGCCGTTGAGGGCCGCGGTGACAAGGTTCATGTTCAGCTCCTCGGCCATGGCGGCGGTCTGGTACTCGATTGGTATGCGCTCCTCGTAGATGCGGCATCCCACCTTGCTCTGGCGGCAGATGTGCAGCAGCTCGCTGGACAAGCCGTCGCTGACGTCCATCATCGACGTGGGCTGTATGCCGGCCTCCCTGAGCTCCTTTACGATGTCGACACGGGGCTCGGGCTTGAGCTGGCGCTCGATGATATACTCCTTGCCGGCGAAGTCGGGCTGGAAGTCCTTCATGCCCTTCGACACGGCTTTTTCGCGCTCGAGCAGCTGCAGGCCCATATAGGCTGCGCCGAGATTGCCCGAGACGCAGATGAGGTCGTTGACGCGGGCGCCGCTGC
Organism: Bacteroidales bacterium; assembly: GCA_004553485.1. Classification (GTDB taxonomy): domain Bacteria; phylum Bacteroidota; class Bacteroidia; order Bacteroidales; family Muribaculaceae; genus CAG-873. The sequence goes on from SFLG01000026.1 coordinate 33,373, forward strand.
GCAGGATGGCCTTGTCTTTCTCGACGTCGCCGATGCAGGTGATCGAGATGACCAGGCCCTGGCGGCTGGCCGTGGTGTCGCCGCCGACGATGTCGGTGCCGTAACGCTCGCAGGCCAGGCGGATGCCGGCGTACAGCTCGTCGATGTGCTCGACGGTGAAGCGCTGCGAGATGCCCAGCGACACCGTCAGCTGGCGTGGCGTGCCGCCCATGGCGCAGATGTCGCTGATGTTTACTACGGCGGCCTTGTAGCCCAGGTGCTTGAGGGGCACGTAGGTGAGGTCGAAGTGCACGCCCTCGAGCAGCAGGTCGGTGGTGACCAGCACGTCGCGCTCGCCGTAGCCAAGGACGGCGGCGTCGTCGCCGACGGCGTATTTGGTGGTGTTGTTGGCCCGTGGCAGGTCGTCGGTGAGGCGGTCGATGAGGCCGAACTCGCCCAATGTGGATATTTCAGTCATGTTTTCAGCGGGAGTTCTAAAGACGGGAGATCTAAAACGGATATTCTAATGGAACAATCCAAAATTCCGGTGCGTGATAGCGTTCAGCCATGCGTTGTGCACCGCAAAAAGGAGCATGATCCGTTTTAAAGCTTAATCCGTTTTAAAATAGGAGTAGCTATTACAGCTAAGGCCATATAGCTACTCCTGTGTGGGTTTGTCGGTTGTGTAAGAGCCCGTTCCCCTAATTTCTGTTAACGCAGGGTCGCATATTTTGGGATGGATTTTGATTTGTGAAGAAGGAGTGTAGCGAGCTACACGACTGATG
>SFLG01000098.1:0-2500 GCA_004553485.1 Bacteroidales bacterium
TTTAGATTATAACAATCTTGGATTAAAGAGCATGATGCTATTCAACAAAATACACTTCAATCTTGTAGATATGCTTTTCACGACAGAATTATAATCATATAGTACATTTACCGTAAAGAACAATATTTTTTCCATACAATATTGAATACAGCCATTGCATTTTCTTCTTGCAGCGTTTATTTATAAAGGGCATGCGAGAATATAAGCTGTCTGTATAAGTTCAATCATGAGAGGAACAAAAAATTGGCATTATCCCAATTATACAGCCGTTTTGGTTCAGAATGTGAGTTTCAAACAAAGAAAGTGACCTGAGGCTATCTTCTGCCCGTAAAGAGATGACTAACAGAGAGAATTGGCTTAAATCAACGGAAAACTTGAGAGTTTAAATAAGAGGTTTCATTTCCCAAGAGGCAGAATAAGCGAATCCACAAGGGTAAAATCAATAAAGAATCCATTAGATGCTGCACATAACAAATAGGGACAAAACAACAAAAAGAATGTTAGATTGAATAAACAGCAAATCATACGATAGATAATCTAAAGCGTAGATGAAATGGTTAAGATATTTGGGCGTTCCGGCTCCGCCGTCGGGCTTTTGCGGCTTCGCCGTTGAGCCAAGGTCTCAATCCTGACGGACTAACAATCCCTAACGCGACGCCTCCGGGAACCAATGAGCACGCCTCAGAAACAAGTGTCCGTTAAAATCGTTTTAAAGTACCTGCCGTTTGATGAGCGACATAAAGGGGTTCGCGCTGTCAGTGCGAGAAGGCGGTTGCGCCTGAGGTGGCGACAAACAGGCGGCAAACGGTAGTGGCGGGGTTATGATGTGCGTGTGGTAGTGTGAAAAAAAAGAAAGGGTCCCTCCGGGAGATCCGGGGGGACCCTTTATGGGGGTGGCGACGACCTACTTTCCCACAGCCTTCTGCAGTATCATCGGCGCGACGGGGCTTAACTTCTCTGTTCGGAATGGGAAGAGGTGGACCTCCGCGCTATAGTCACCGTGTGTCTCTTGTGTCCGACAACCGGCTGGAAGGAGGATCTGACAGGGGGCTTACACGCCGCGCCTGGCGATGGGACGGCCCGCTCCGCGCGAGGCCGTCGGGCTATTAGTAGCGCTCGGCTCAACGCGTCACCGCGCTTACACCTGCGCCCTATCGACGTGGTAGTCTCCCACGGCCCTCAAAGGAGACCTAATCTTGCGGAGGGCTTCGCGCTTAGATGCCTTCAGCGCTTATCCCTGCCGAACGCTGCTACCCGGCGGTGCGGCTGGCGCCACAACCGGTGCACAGTAGGTTCGTCCGTCCCGGTCCTCTCGTACTAAGGACAGCCCCGCTCAAGTCTCCGACGCCCACAATAGATAGAGACCGAACTGTCTCGCGACGTTCTGAACCCAGCTCGCGTGCCACTTTAATCGGCGAACAGCCGAACCCTTGGGACCTTCTCCAGCCCCAGGATGTGACGGGCCGACATCGAGGTGCCAAACCACTCCGTCGATATGAGCTCTTGGGAGTGATCAGCCTGTTATCCCCGGAGTACCTTTTATCCTTTGAGCGACGGCCCTTCCATTCGGTACCGCCGGATCACTTTGCCCTGCTTTCGCACCTGCTCGACATGTCCGTCTCGCAGTCAAGCGCCCTTGTGCCAATGCACTCACCGCATGGTTGCCAACCATGCTGAGGGCACCTTTGGGAGCCTCCGTTACTCTTTTGGAGGCGACCACCCCAGTCAAACTACCCGCCAAGCATTGTCTCCGGCTCCCGGATTAGACGCCAGACGTACAAAGGGTGGTATTTCAACGTCGGCTCCGCGGCGGCTGGCGCCGCCGCATCTAAGCCTCCCACCTATCCTACACATCGTACGTCCAGCGCCAATGCTAAGCTGTAGTGAAGGTTCACGGGGTCTTTTCGTCCCATTGCGGGTAAGCGGCATCTTCACCGCTTCTACAATTTCACCGAGCTCATGGCTGAGACAGCGCCCAGATCGTTACACCATTCGTGCAGGTCGGAACTTACCCGACAAGGAATTTCGCTACCTTAGGACCGTTATAGTTACGGCCGCCGTTTACCGGGGCTTCGCAAAGCCTTGTGTTTTTGCTAAACAGTCGCCTGGGCCATTTCTCTGCGCCTCCCTCACGGGAGGACCCCTTATCCCTAAGTTACGGGGTCAGTTTGCCTAATTCCTTAGCCATGACTCACTCGAGCACCTTTGGATACTCTCCTCGTCCACCTGTGTCGGTTTGCGGTACGGGCACCGCGTATCTGACGCCTAGCGGCTTTTCTCGGGAGCCTGCCTCCGCGCGCTGTCGCCTCGGCCGAAGCCTCGGCGTACTCTCGCCCCTCAGCAGCGCCGGCGGACTTTCCTGCCGGCCCTATACCCCGGGGCTTCAACCACCTCTTCCGTCCGGTGGCGGCGCCTCGGCTCCTCCGTCCCCGCCTCGCAATACGCGCCGGTATCGGAATGTTGACCGATTAACCATCGGCTGCCCCGCCTCTACAGCGGG
>SFLG01000027.1 GCA_004553485.1 Bacteroidales bacterium
GCGGCCCCGCCCTCAAACAGGGCCGCATGCCAAAGATAAGGAAACAGAAAAACAGAACAAGTCGTGACACTAAAGATAATATCCACTACCGAAGTCGTTTACGAAGGACAGGTGACAATGGTGACCCTCCCCGGCACCATGGGCAGCTTTACCGTGCTGCACAACCACGCTTCGCTGATTTCAACCCTCACCCCCGGCAACATCGCCTACCGCGAAGCCGACGGCAAGGAGGGCAGTTTCCCCGTCAAAGGCGGCATTGCCGATGTCGACAACAACGTCATCTCGGTGTGTGTGTATTAACAGTCAGCCAACGTTTTACGAGATATAACATGAACCGTTTAATCCGTCTGGTAACAATCGCCGCAATCGTCCTGCTGACCCCCTGGTCGGCCAGAGCCGATGTCGCCGCCGATACCTTAAAGGTCTCCACCGACCTCGAAAAGGACGCGGGCAAGGCTCAGAACGAAGAGAAGAAGCTCGACCCCAAAGAGGTTATCTTCGAGCACCTGGGCGACGCCTACGGCTGGGAGGTGCCCTTCAACCACCACAAGCGCATACCTCTGCCCGTCATCGTCGTCGACCATGAGGGCAGCACACACGTGTTCATGTCGCACCACCTCGAACACGGCGCCTCGTACGAGCACAACGGCAAGACATTCCATATCGCCGGCAAAGACTCGCCCTACAAGGGCAAAGTTGTCGAAGTCGGCGCCGACGGCAAAGAGATAAAGGTCAAGGCCGACATCTCCGTCACCAAGGACGTCGCCGCCATCCTCATCACCGTCCTCATCGTCAGCGGCCTCATGCTGTGGCATGCCGGATGGTACCGCCGCAAAACACTGCTCGCCCCGCGCAAGGGCCTGGGTCTTGTCGAGCTCATCACCTGCTTCATCTACGACGGCGTAGTGCGCAACACCCTGGGCGAAAAGGCCCACAAGTTTGCCCCCTACCTGCTGACGGTGTTCTGGTTCATCCTCATCGCCAACCTCATGGGCCTGATGGTGGTCTTCCCCGGCGGCGCCAACCTCACGGGCAACATCGCCTGCACGCTGGTGCTGTCGATAATCACCTTCCTGGTCACCAACATCTTTGCCACAAAGCACTACTGGAAAGAGATATTATGGCCCGACGTGCCCCTGTGGCTGAAGTTCCCCCTGCCCATCATGCCGGCTATCGAAATTTTCGGCATGTTCACCAAGCCGGCCGCCCTCACCGTGCGTCTCTTCGCCAACATGATGGGTGGACACATGATAGTGCTGGTGCTGACACTGCTCATCTTCATCTTCGCCGCCGTCAGCCCGGCCGCCGGAGGCGGAGCGACAGTCATCAGCCTGCTTTTCTCGGTGTTCATGCTTCTTATCGACGTGCTGGTAAGCTTTATCCAGGCATACGTCTTCACCATGCTCTCGACAATCTTCATCTCGCTGGCCCAGGAGAAGGGACACGAGGACGAGCACCATCTTGAGCACGACCACGACCACTCGTCGCCGGGCTCGGCCATCATGGCAGACAGCACCGCCCCCGGTGTCGTGACAACCGTCGACAAGGAGGCCGCGGCAACCAACTGAGCCGCAGCGGCCCCCAACCCGGAATAAAGCAACAACAGCAAAGACAACGCAGCAGCAAACGACAACGCAACTCAAAACATACAGCTTCGGGGCCCGTCCCGAAGACATGACAAGCAAAATAATCAACAAAAAAATAACATCTAAAACTTTTAAACTATGTTAGGAATTTTAGCAGCAGAAGCTCTCGTAGGTCTCGGCGCATCAATAGGCGCAGCTATCGCAGCCATCGGCGCAGGTATCGGTATCGGTAAAATCGGCGGCGCAGCCATGGAGGCCATCGCCCGTCAGCCCGAGTCTGCCGGCGACATCCGCTCCAACATGATTGTTATCGCAGCCCTCGTCGAGGGCGTGGCCCTGTTTGCAGTTATCGTCTGTGTACTTGCCCTCTTCGTCTGAGCATAACGTCCGCAGTACCCCGGGGGCGCCCCGGCGCCCCCGGGACACGCGCGATGGTGCCGGCGGCGGAGACTTCCTCCCGGCTCACGGCGGCATGGCCGCCAACCCCTAAAACGTCTGTATTTATTTTCCAAGCAAAATATAATGGAACTATTCACCCCCGACTTTGGCCTTGTCTTTTGGATGTTCGTCGGTTTCGCCATCCTCTTCCTCATCCTGTGGAAGTTTGCCTGGCCCGTCATCATCAAATCAGTGGATAACCGCGCCGCCCTCATTGACAAGGGTGTCGAGTATGCGCAGAACGCCAAGCTCCAGCTGGACAACGCCCAGCAGGAACACGACAAAATCGTTGGCGAGGCCCGCACAAAGCAGGCCGACATCCTGCGTGAGGCCGACCGCTTGAAGACGCAGATTGTCGAGGAAGCACGCAACGAGGCCAAAACCGCCGCTCAGAAGGAGATGGAGGCCGCACGCCAGTCGATTGCCCAGCAACAGAAGCAGGCCGAAATTCAGCTGCGCCAGCAGCTGGGGCAGCTTGTGCTCGACGTAGCCGGTCGTGTCGTACGCACTAACGTCGACAACAGCGAGGCTCAGTCCAAACTGGTGAACACTTACCTTGACGAGATAGAAAACGGCGGCAAGGGCAACACCCCTGACACCAAAAAGAAATAACCATCACGCTTAAGATACTGCCCTGACAACTCCCGCCGGCCCCTCACCCCCCGGGCGCGGCGAACAGCGAAAACTCTTAAGAAGATACAAACACAAACCCGGCAAAGAATGGACAACGGACTTATTCCACACAGATATGCCAAGGCTCTCTACGAGTTCGCCCTCGAACGGCACGACCAGGCTGCCGTCTACGAGGCGATGAAGGCCGTAATTGATAACTTCGAGGCTGTACCCGGCCTGCAGAAGGCTATGGCAAATCCGTTTATGCCCAAGGAGGAGAAGGAAAAGCTCATCCTTGAGGCCGCCGGAAGTCCCGCAGCCGACAAAGGCGGCGACACTCTGACCGATTTTGTGAAACTCCTGGCAAAGAACAATCGCCTCGACCTGGTGATGTGGATGGCCTTCGCCTACCGCGACATCTACCGTCAGGAAAACTCGATTTACCTCGTCACCATCACCTCGGCAATGCCCCTCGGCGAGGCCGACCGCAAGCGCCTCGAACAGCTTGTGATGTCGAAGCTCAACGGCGGGACGGCCGAGATAAAGTACCTTGTGGACCCCGACATCATCGGCGGGTTCATCATCACTGTCGACAACGAGCGCCTCGACGCCTCGGTGCGCAACGAACTTAACGAACTGAGACAAAACCTGATGAAGTGACCCCGGCGCAGGCCCCGGCCGACGTTCGGACAGCCCCCCCGTCAGCAAAACCGCTCAAACGTCAACAACAAAGAGATACAGACACGCCGGAGCCTCCGGCCCTGACATAATTTAAAATTTAGAGTAAAAACTTAGCATACCGGTTGCAATGATCAATCCCAGCGAGATATCCGAAGTTTTAAAGCAGCAGCTTGAAAACGTCAACAAACACGTCACCTTCGACGAAGTAGGCAAAGTGCTTGAAGTGGGCGACGGTGTGGCACACGTCTACGGACTCGACAATGTGCGCGCAAACGAACTCGTAGAATTCGAGAACGGTGTCACCGGCGTGGCCCTCAACCTTGAGGAAAGCAACGTCGGCGTCATCCTTATGGACAACGTCAACGACGTCTCCGAAGGGATGTCGGTCAAACGCACCGGAGAGATCGCTTCGATTCCCGTTGGCGACGGCCTCTTCGGTCGCGTCATCAACGTGCTCGGCGAGCCCATCGACGGCCGCGGCCCCATCCAGGGCGACCTGATGCGTCTGCCCCTCGAGCGCAAGGCCCCCGGCGTAATCTACCGCCAGCCCGTGACGCAGCCCCTGCAGACAGGCATCAAGGCCATCGACGCCATGATTCCCATCGGCCGCGGCCAGCGCGAGCTCATCATCGGTGACCGCCAGATCGGCAAGACCGCCATCGCCATCGACACCATCATCAACCAGCGCAAAAACTACGAGGCCGGCAAGCCCGTATACTGCATATATGTCGCCATAGGCCAGAAGGCCTCGTCGGTGGCTGCCCTCGTCGAGACCCTCCGCCGCAACGGCGCCCTCGACTACACCGTTGTCGTCGCCGCAACGGCCGCCGATTCGGCCTCGATGCGCTACTACGCCCCCTTTGCCGGCGTGGCAATCGGCGAGTATATCCGCGACACCGGCCGCGACGCTCTCATCGTCTACGACGACCTGTCAAAGCAGGCCGTGGCATACCGCGAGATTTCGCTTATCCTCAAGCGCCCCTCGGGACGTGAGGCTTACCCCGGCGATATCTTCTACCTGCACTCGCGTCTGCTCGAGCGCGCCGCAAAAATCATCGACAACCAGGAAATCGCCTCGACGATGAACGACCTGCCCGCTCCCCTCAAGCCCATCGTCAAGGGCGGAGGCTCGCTGACGGCCCTCCCCATCATCGAGACACAGGCCGGCGACGTGTCGGCATACATCCCAACCAACGTCATCTCCATCACCGACGGCCAGATCTTCCTTGAGACCGGCCTCTTCAACGAGGGCATCCGTCCCGCCATCAACGTAGGTATCTCCGTATCGCGTGTCGGCGGCTCGGCACAGATCAAGTCGATGAAGAAAGTGGCCGGTACCCTCAAGATCGACCAGGCACAGTACCGCGAGCTCGAGGCCTTCACCAAATTCGGTGGCGACATGGACGCCGTCACCGCCCGCGTCATCGACAAGGGCCGCAAGAACCAGCGCCTGCTCGTCCAGCCCCAGTATCACCCCTGGGACGTCGCCGACGAGGTCGCCGTCATCTTCTGCGGCGTAAACGGCCTGCTCTCCAACGTGCCCCTCGATAAGGTGGCCGACTTCGAGAAACAGTTTGTGCAGCTGCTCCACGCCAAATACGCCGAGGACGTGCTCGCCCCCATCGCCGCCGGCAAGCTCGACGACGACATCAAGAGCAAGCTTACCGACGCCGCCGGCGAGATTGCCGCAATGTACAGCAAATAAGCCGCTGCGGCGGCACAACCAACCCAAAGAGATAATCAACCAACCCACCAACCGTAAAAGCCAATGGCAACACTAAGGGACTTAAAGGGACGTATCGCCTCGGTGGCATCCTCTGAGAAGATTACCGGAGCGATGAAGATGATTTCGTCGGCTAAAATGCACAAGGCCGAGGGCGCTCTGCGCCGTCTGGTACCTTTCCGCAGCCAGATCGAGACCATCATCGCCAATCTGCTGTCGTCGGACGCCGAATTCGACTCGCCCCTGGTAAACGCACCCGCCGAGACCCGCAACGTCCTGTTGCTGGCCTGGGGCAGCGACGAAGGCTTGTGCGGCGCTTACAACGTCAACATCTACAAACAGGTGGTGGCCCGTATCAGCGACATCAAGGCACGCTTCCCGCAGGCTCTGATAACCGTTTGTCCCATAGGCCACAAGCTTGCCGGCGCCTGCTCGCACATCAAACTGGCGGGCGTAAAGGTGGTGGCTTCGTCCAAGGGCCTCGGGTACGAGTTTGTCAACTCGAAGAGCGAGGGCGAGGACGTTAACACCTTCACCGACGCCATCGTCAAAAACTTCCTGGCGAAGCAGGTCGACTGCTGCGAGGTGCTGTATATGAACTACATATCGGCCGGACGCCAGCGTGCCAAAGCGCAGCAGCTGCTGCCCGTGCTTGCCTCGACCTTCAAGCAGGACAAGGGTGCCGGCGACGAGCGTCCCTACATCTTCGAGCCGGGTCCCGGCCCGATTTTCAACACTGTCCTCCCGATGTTCCTGATGTCGACCATGCAGGACATCTTCACCGAAAACCGCGCCTCCGAACAGGCCGCCCGCGTGATGGCAATGCAGGCCGCAAACGACAACGCCAAGAAACTGCTCGACAGCCTGCGCCTCGAGTACAACAAACTGCGCCAGCAGTCTATCACGGCCGAGCTGCTCGACATCGTCGGCGGCCAGGTCAAAAACTGAAAACAAACAGAGTTATAATCCAAACTCAAAACATAAAAGAAAGCTCACAAACCAATAATGAGTAGTATAAAAGAATATTTCTCGGACTTCGGCAACGGATTTGCAAGCCTCATCAAAGGCCTTGCTGTTACCGGCAAGGAATTCGTCACCCCCAAGATTACCGAGCGATACCCCGAAAACCGCAAGACCCACGAATGGCCCGAGCGGTTCCGCGCCAAACTGGAGCTCATCTACGACAAAGAGGGCAACCACAAGTGTATAGCGTGCGGCACGTGCGAGCGCGTATGCCCCAACGGCACCATCAAGCTCGAGACAAAGATGGTAGACACGCTTGCCGGTACAAAAAAGAAAAAACTGGTGAAGTACATCTACGACCTGGGTTCGTGCACCTTCTGCCAGCTCTGCGTGCAGAACTGCCCCACCCACGCCCTCGACTTCAGTAACGATTTTGAGCAGGCCACCTTCACGCGCAAGGCCCTTGTCGAGCAGCTCAACTTCCTGCCCGAGAAGGAGGAGCCCGCACCCACCCCCGAGCAGCTTGCCGCCGCCGCCAAAGCCCGCGAGGCCAAGATAGCCGCCGCCAAGGCCGCCGCTGCCGCCAAAGCCGCCGCTCCCGCCGCCCAGGCCGCTCCCGAACTCGATGCCAAGGCAAAGGCCGCCCTCGCCGCCGCTGCCGGCGACCCCGAGAAGGAGGCCAAGATACGCGCCGCACTCGAGAAGGCCGCCGCTCTGAAGGCCGCACGCGCCGCCGCTGCCGGTAACGCCGAAGCACCCAAAGCTGACGCCCAGGCCGCTCCCGAACTCGACGCCAAGGCAAAGGCCGCTCTCGCCGCCGCTGCCGGCGACCCCGAGAAGGAGGCCAAGATTCGCGCCGCCCTCGAAAAGGCCGCCGCTCTCCGCGCCGCGCGCGAGGCAGCAAAAAAAGAATAAACCTTAACATGCCGAAAGGCACTTAAAAGGTTACCACTCAGAAAAAAACAAATCAATTACCACTGTTCATATAAAATGGATTCCGTAGGAAGTATTATTATTTACTTTATCCTCGCTCTGGCACTGGTAGTGTTCTCGGTGATGGCGGTGACCACGCGCAAAATCCTGCGCTCGGCCACTTACCTGCTGTTTACGCTCTTCGCCACTGCCGGAGTGTACTTTATGCTGGACTACGAATTTCTGGGCACCGTACAGATCGCCGTTTACGCCGGCGGTATAGTGGTGCTGTTCGTGTTCTCCATTCTGCTTACCCACCAGCCGGGCGAGGACGCCCCGCTGCTGGCTTCGAGGGGACGTGTGATGGGCCTAGTGGCCGCACTGGCTATGCTGGTGGCCGGCCTTTGGTGCCTGGTAACACGCTTGGGCCTGGCATTTACCAAACTGCCCGCTATGTCTAACCCCGACATGAAACTCATAGGACAGACTATGATGTCGACCGGCGACGGTGGATATCTGCTGCCTTTCGAGGCCATCTCGGTTTTGCTGCTGGCATGCATCATCGGCGGCATAGTAGTGGCTCGCAAACGTTAACCCGTAAAAAGACAGGATATTTATGGAAATTACCGCAATATACTATCTTATCCCCAGCATGATCATGTTCTGCTGCGGTGTATACGGGTTCCTCACCCGCAAAAACATGATTGCAATGCTGGTTTCGCTCGAGCTGATGCTCAACTCGGTGGACATCAACTTTGCCGTCTTCAACCGCTACCTCTTCCCCGGTCAGCTCGAAGGCATGATGTTCTCGCTGTTCGCTATAGCAATTGCCGCCGCCGAGACCGCCATAGCAATCGCAATCATAATCAACATCTACCGCAGCGTCCGCAATGTCGACGTTACCGGTCTTAACCAAATGAAATTCTGAGCGCCATGGGAGTTACAATACCTTTACTGATTCTGGTGATTCCCCTGTTCATGTTCTTGCTGCTTGGACTGGCAGGCATGAAGATGAAACACCCCGTAGCCGGTATCCTCGGCTGCCTGGGCATGGGCACAGTTATGCTGCTGTCATACTACACGGCATACCTATACTTCTTTAGCGGCGACGCCGCCTTTATCGCCGACGGCGTACGCCAGCAATACACGGTGTTCAACGTCACCTGGTTGCAGTTTACCGAGCACCTGGTCATCAAGCTGGGCTTCTTGCTCGACCCCATCTCGGCAATGATGCTGGTGGTCATCAGCACGGTGTCGTTTATGGTGCACCTCTACAGCATGGGCTACATGCGCGACCATCACGGCGTGTGGGAGACAGGCTTCCAGCGTTTCTACGCCTTCCTGTCGCTCTTCAGCTTCTCGATGCTCGGCCTGGTAGTGGCCACCAACATCTTCCAGATGTACATCTTCTGGGAGCTGGTGGGCGCCTCGTCCTATCTGCTCATCGGCTTCTACTACACCAAGCCCTCGGCAGTGGCGGCCTCCAAAAAGGCATTCATCGTCACACGCTTCGCCGACCTGGGCTTCCTCATCGGCATCCTCATCCTGTCGTACTATACCAAGACCTTCGACTTCATCGCCCTGACGTCCGACCCGACGGCCGTGCTGATGTCGACCGAGGGCGCCACCTTCCTGGGCGGCTCGGCCCTGACATGGGCCCTGGTGCTCATCTTTGTCGGCGGCATGGGTAAGTCGGCGATGATGCCTCTGCACATCTGGCTCCCCGACGCCATGGAAGGCCCCACGCCCGTGTCGGCCCTCATCCACGCCGCAACGATGGTTGTGGCAGGTGTCTTCCTGGTGGCACGACTCTTCCCGGTATACCTCATGGAGGAGTTCGCCCTGCAGTGGATTACCGTCGTGGGCGCGATAACGGCACTCTACGCCGCGATGGTGGCCTGCGCACAGGTCGACATCAAGCGCGTGCTGGCCTTCTCCACAATATCGCAGATAGCGTTTATGATGGTGTCGCTGGGCGTGGCACGTCCCGAGATACACGACGCCGCCGGTTACATGGCCTCGATGTTCCACCTGTTCACGCACGCCATGTTCAAGGCCCTCCTCTTCCTGGGCGCCGGTGCAATCATCCACGCCGTCGGCTCGAACGACTACACGGCCATGCACGGCCTGCGCAAATACATGCCCGTCACCAACTGGACATTCCTCATCGGCTGTCTGGCTATCGCCGGCATCATCCCCTTCTCGGGTTTCTGGTCCAAGGACGAAATCCTGGCCGCCTGCTTCGGCTACAACTTCGTGGCCTACATCTGGATGTCGCTGGTAGCCGGCCTCACCGCCTTCTACATGTTCCGTCTCTACTTCCTCATCTTCTGGTGGAAAGAGCATGAGACACCCAAGGGCGAGCATGCTCCCCACGACCAGGCCTGGACAATGACCCTGCCGCTGGTATTCCTCGCCGCCGTCAGCTGCGTCGCCGGCTTCATCCCCTTCGGCGACCTGGTTACCTGGGACGGCAAACCCTACGACATCATGCACCACTTCGACTGGGGCATCGCCGCCATCTCGCTGGCTATCGCCATCGTCGGCATCGGCGTGGCATGGGTGATGTACCGCAAGGAGAACAACCTGCCCGAGCGCATGCGCCAGGCACTCCCCCGCCTGTGGACATGGTGCTTCCACCGCTTCTACTGGGACGAGCTATACCAGTTTGTCACACATAAGATTATCTTCGCACGCATCTGCCGCCCCATCGCCTGGTTCGACCGCCACGTCATCGACGGCTCGATGGACGGCATGGCCTGGGTGACTAACAAGGCATCCGACTCGATAAAAGGCCTGCAGTCGGGACAGGTTCACCGCTACGCCTGGATTTACCTGGTGGGCGCTCTGCTCCTTGGCGCGATAACCGTAATCTGCCTGATGTGAACCGGCAACTAAACTGTTTCAACCTGAATTTTATCACATTACAAAATGTTTGAAAATATTCTGATATACTTTGTGGTGATACCCCTGCTGATGCTGGGACTGATTGCCCTCAGCCGCAACGTGCAGCAGATACGTGCCGTGGCCGTAGCGGGCTCGACGGCCCTGCTGGCACTGTCGGTATACGTATTGTGCGAATATCTTGGCATGCGCCAGGCCGGCAACACCGACCCCATGCTCTTCACCGGCAGCTGGCAGTGGTTTGCCCCCCTGCACATCAACCTGGCCGTGGGCGTCGACGGTATCTCGATTGCGATGCTCATCCTCAGCAGCATCATCATCTTTGCCGGCTCGTTCGCCTCGTGGAAGATTGAAAATCCCAAAGGCTTCTTCCTGTGGCTGATACTCCTCAGCACCGGCGTCTTCGGCTTCTTCATCTGCGTGGACCTGTTCACGATGTTCATGTTCTACGAGGTGGCCCTCATCCCCATGTACCTGCTCATCGGACTGTGGGGCACGGGACGCAAGGAGTACTCGGCAATGAAGCTGACACTGATGCTGATGGGCGGCTCGGCCTTCCTGATGCTCGGCCTCATCGGCATCTACTACCACTCGGCACCCGAGGGCGGCCAGCTCACCTGGAACATCCTTGAGATTGCCAAGAACGACGCCATCCCCCACGGCTGGCAGAGCTTCCTCTTCCCCCTCACCTTTGTCGGCTTCGGCGTCCTCGGCGCCATGTTCCCCTTCCATACATGGAGCCCCGACGGTCACGCCTGCGCCCCCACGGCAGTGTCGATGCTGCACGCCGGCGTGCTGATGAAACTCGGCGGATACGGCTGCTTCCGCGTGGCAATATACCTCATGCCCTGGGCAGCCAACGAGCTCGCCTTCATATTCCTTATCCTCACCGGCATCTCGGTGGTCTACGGCGCCTTCAGCGCCTGTGTGCAGACCGACCTCAAATATATCAACGCCTACTCTTCGGTGTCGCACTGCGGCATGGTACTCTTCGCCATACTCATGCTCAACACCACGGCAATGACCGGCGCCATCATGCAGATGCTCTCGCACGGCCTGATGACAGCCCTCTTCTTCGCCCTCATCGGTATGATATACGGCCGCACGCACACACGCGACATTCGCCTCATGGGCGGCCTGATGAAGATTATGCCCTTCCTGGGCGTGTCGTACGTCATCGCCGGTTTCGCCTCGCTGGGTCTGCCCGGCCTGTCGGGATTTGTGGCCGAGATGACAATCTTCGTGGGCTCGTTCCAGCACGCCGACATGTTCCACCGCGTCTTCACCATCGCTGCCTGCTGCTCGATTGTGATAACCGCCGTCTACATCCTGCGTGTTGTGGGCAAGCTGCTGCTGGGTCCGGTATACGACAAGCACCACCTGACGCTCACCGACGCCGTATGGTGGGAGCGCCTCAGCGCCGTCACCCTCATCGTCAGCGTGGCCGCCATCGGCTGCTTCCCCAACTTCTTTACCGAACTGATCAATTTCACTTTCAGCCCTGAAATTTTCAAAGTAATAGGCATGTAATGCGGCACACCGCACTGCGAGCCTGAAACAAACCAGTCTGAAATCATCCAAAAAGCGATAAAAATCCGCGCCGTGCGCCCCCGGGCGCACGGGCGGACAAAGAACAAGCATAAAAAATGGACTACTCTCAGTTTTTAGCCATGAAACAGGAAATCGGACTCCTGACCGTGTTCCTGCTGGTATTTCTCTACGACATTTTCATGCCCAAGCGCACGCTGTCGGGCCTGCCGGTCTTCACGGTAGTGGCAATGGCAGTGGTGACCGTCCTCGGCTTCTTCCCCTGCTGTCTGGGTGCCGCTGACGAGGTCACGGCCTTCGGCGGCATGTACTTCACCTCGCCGGTGATAGCCGCCATCAAGGGCATCCTCAACATAGGCGTGGTGCTCGTGCTGCTGCAGAGCATACGCTGGGCCAACAGCGATATGATAGCAATACGCCGCGGCGAGTTCTACGAGCTACTGCTGGTGACACTGTTCGGCATGTACCTGATGATAAGCGGCCGCCACTTCCTGGTGTTTGTCATCGGTCTCGAAAGCGCCTCGCTGCCTCTGGCTGCCATGGTGGCCCTCAACAAGGGTAAGTACGAAAGCCACGAGGCTGCCGTAAAATACATCCTTACCGCCGTCTTCTCAAGCGCGATCTTCCTTATGGGCCTTTCGTTTATATACGGCCTGACCGGCTCGCTCTACTTCGACGGCATATACATGCAGCTGTATCAGAACTACTCGTCGATGCTCATCTTCGCCCTGGCCTTCGTCATCGCCGGCATCGGCTTCAAGCTCTCCCTCGTTCCCTTCCACCACTGGACCGCCGACGTATACCAGGGCGCGCCCACATCGGTCACCAGCTACCTGTCGGTGATCTCGAAGGGCGCGACGGCCTTCGCCTTCCTCTGCATCATGGCCCAGGCCTTCGGCTGCGTATACCACCGCGTGTGGGAGTGGATGCTCTACGCAATAATCATCCTCACCATCACCGTCGGTAACCTCTTCGCCATCCGCCAGCGCAACGCCAAGCGCTTCCTGGCCTTCTCGTCAGTGTCGCAGGCCGGATATATCATGCTGGGCGTAATCGCCAACAACGCCATGGGCATGGCCGCGATGATGTACTACATCCTTGTCTACGTCTTCAGCAACCTCGCCGCCTTTGGCGTGATACAGAGCGTAGAGAACGCCACCGGCCGCACCTCGATTGACGATTACCGCGGTATGTCGAAAGCCAACCCCAAACTGGCCTTCTGCATGATGCTGGCAATGTTCTCGCTGGCCGGTATTCCTCCCTTCGCCGGCTTCTTCAGCAAGTTCTTCATCTTCACCGGCGCCATCGCCCAGGGCTCGACAGCGATATACATACTTGTGCTGATAGCACTTATCAACACCATTATCTCGCTGTACTACTACCTGCTTGTGGTGAAGTCGATGTACATCACCCCCGGCGAGCCCGAGATAGCCACCTTCCAGTCGGCCCCCGGCGAGCGCCTCGGCCTCATCGTCACCGTGGGCGGCATAATGCTCCTCGGCATCGTAAGCCCCGTCTACAACTGGCTGATGGAGCTGGCCCAGAACAGCAGCCTCGCCTCCTGGTTCATCCAGTAAGCAGCGCCTCCCGGCTTATACAGTAAGAAGCGCGAGAGGGAGCGTAGGCACGCAACGGGGCCAAAGAGCGATAAAAGGCTGAGGCCTTTTATCCAAAGGCAAAACCAAGCGCGTGCCGACAGTGCCTCTCTTCAGGAAAGAATAAGGCATAAAGCAAATATAAGTAACAAGCTATATACTGATCCATATTTATGCATTCATAATTTCATCACATCCCCAATAGCATCCCGAGCCGGCAGTCTGTGAAGATGTACCGGCTCCTTTTTTTGTGGCGCCGAGCAGGAAAGGCGCACCGGGAAGCCCGCCGGGAAGCCCGCCGGGAAGCCCGCCGGGAAACCCGCCGGGAAACGGGCAGGAAAGTGACGGGAAAGCGGCCGGCGCGGGCCACGGGCGGAAGGGGGGGCGTGACTGTTATCGGTCGAGCTCGACCGATAACGGTGAGGCGCGCGGGGCCATGGAGAGGGCCGGCGCGCGGGCCAGGGTAAGAGGGGCCGGAGCACGGTCAGGACAAGAGGGGGGCCTTGAAGGGGCCATAAAAAGCGCCCTAACGGCCGAGGGGGGCCGTTAGGGCGTGTGGGGTGTGGGGGTCAATGGTGCAGGGGGGAGGGGCGATTACTCGGCGTCGTTGTTGTGACGGGGAGCGTGGTCGCCGCCTTCGCGACGGGGACGGTCGCCCTCGCGACGGGGTCCGCGGGGACCACGGTCGCCGTCACGGCGGGGACGGTCGCCACCTTCGCGGCGGGGTCCGCGCTCGCGACGCTGGGGCTCTACCCAGCCTTCGGGCTTGGGCATGAGGGCGCGCATGGACAGGCGGAATTTGCCTGTCTTCTTGTCAACCTCGATGAGCTTGACGTCTACCTGGTCGCCTTCCTTGAGGCCGCTGGCCTCCATGTCGGGCAGGCGGTCCCACGAGATCTCGCTGATGTGGAGCAGGCCGTCGCGGTTGGGCATGAACTCGACAAAAGCGCCGAAGTCCATGATGGAGCGGACGGTGCCGTGGTATGTCTTGCCCTCCTCGGGGAGCTCGACAATGGCGTTGATCATCTCGAGAGCCTTGTCGATGCTGGCCTTGTTGGCGGCAGCTACCTCGATGTAGCCGCCCTCGTCGATCTCGTCGATCGAGACAGTGGCGCCCGAGGCCTCCTGGATGCCCTGGATAACCTTTCCGCCCGGGCCGATGACGGCGCCGATGAGCTCTTTGGGGATGAGCATGGTGACGATGCGGGGTACGTGGGGCTTGTAGTCCTCGCGGGGAGCGGGGATGGTCTCGTTGATGATGTTGAGGATGTGCAGGCGGCCTTCGCGGGCCTGGTTGAGGGCGCGCTCGAGAATTTCGTAGCTGAGGCCGTCGCACTTGATGTCCATCTGGGTGGCGGTGATGCCGTCGGCGGTGCCGGTGACCTTGAAGTCCATGTCGCCGAGGTGGTCCTCGTCACCGAGGATGTCCGACAGGATGGCGTACTTCTCGCCGTCGCTGATGAGGCCCATGGCGATGCCGGCGACGGGTTTCTTCATCTTCACGCCGGCGTCGAGCAGCGAGAGGGTGCCTGCGCAGACGGTGGCCATCGACGACGAGCCGTTGCTCTCGAGGATGTCGCTGACGATGCGGCAGGTGTAGGGGAAGTCATCGGGGAACATGCGCTTGAGGGCGCGGTGTGCCAGGTTGCCGTGGCCTATCTCGCGGCGTCCCACGCCACGCTGGGCCTTGGCCTCGCCGGTGCTGAAGGGGGGGAAGTTGTAGTGGAGCAGGAAGCGCTCGCGACCCTGGTTGAGCACGTCGTCGAGGATCTTCTCATCGAGTTTGGTGCCGAGGGTGACGGTTGCCAGGGCCTGTGTCTCGCCGCGGGTGAAGACGGCCGAGCCGTGGGGGCCGGGGATGTAGTCTACTTCGGCCCAGATGGGACGTATCTCGTTGGTCTTGCGGCCGTCGAGACGCACGCCCTCGTCGAGGACGCAGCGGCGCATGGCCTCTTTTTCAACGTCGTGGTAGTAGCGCTTTACCAGGGGAGTCTTTTCGTCGCGCTCCTCTTCGGGGAGGCTGTCGATGTACTCCTGGCAGATTGCGTCGAAGCTGTCGTTGCGCCAGTGCTTGTCGGCGCTGCCGGTCTTGGCGATGGCGTAGGCCTTGTCGTAGCATTTTGCGCGTACGTCGGCACGGAGCTCCTCGTCGTTGACCTCGTGGCAGTATTCGCGCTTTGTCTCGGCGTTGGCCTCTTTTGCCAGCTCGAGCTGGGCCAGGCACTGCCCCTTGATGGCCTCGTGGGCGGTCTTGAGGGCCTCGAGGAGGACGGTCTCCGAAACTTCGTTCATTTCGCCTTCCACCATCATGATGTTGTCGTAGGTAGCGCCTACCATGAGTTCGAGGTCGGCGTCCTTAAGCTGCTCGAAGGTGGGGTCGATGACGAACTCGCCGTTGATGCGTGCCACGCGCACCTCGCTGATGGGGCCGTTGAAGGGGATGTCGCTGACGGCAATGGCAGCCGAAGCGGCCAGGCCGGCCAGGCAGTCGGGCATCTCTTCGCCGTCGCTTGAATAGAGGGTGATGTTGACAAAAGTGTCAGCGTGATAATTGTCGGGGAACAGAGGGCGAAGCACACGGTCGACCAGACGTGAGGTAAGGATTTCGTAGTCGTTTGAGCGGCCTTCGCGCTTCAGGAAACCGCCGGGGAAACGGCCGGCAGCCGAAAATTTCTCTTTGTATTCAACAGTGAGGGGCATGAAATCGACGCCCTCGCCGGCCTCTTTGGCCGAAACTACAGTTGCCAGGAGCATAGTGTTGCCCATGCGCAACTCAACCGCTCCATCGGCCTGCTTGGCCAGCTTGCCGGTTTCCAGAGTAATCTCACGGCCGTCAGGCAGGGCGATGGTTTTTTTGATAACGTTCATTAAATAATGATTGAAATGTGTATAAAATGTACTTTATGATTCGTGGTGTTATGCATCTGCATTGTGCGCCTCGGCGGCTCACGCATGCAAAATCACGCAAAGTTACGAAATTTCGCGCAAATAGCCACATTTCACGCCCCACAAAATATGTTAAAGGCTGACGGCGGCCGGGCGGGGGCAGCCGGGGGCCGGGCGGTTATCGGTCGAGCTCGACCGATAACGGTGTACACCCCTGGGGCTGTTGGCTGGCCGGGGCGTTGGCTGGCCGGGGCATGGCGAGGGCGGCGGGGATGCGGGGCCGGGGCAGGCCTGGGTGGTGGTCAGTCGAGGAGGTGGGAGAGGGAAATCTGGATGTCGCGGAGGGTGTCTTCGGCGGGGGTGATGATGGGGCGGAACTTGGGGCGCTCGCCGGGGGTGAAAAGGCGCAGGGCACGCGGGTGGCACTGTATCTCGAGGCGGTTGCCAAGCTGCACGGGCTCGCCGTCGATGTGGGCGGGACCGGGGTTGTCGCGTTCGATGACGCAGGTCTTCATGCGCCGCGGCTCGATGAGGCGGTTGCGGTTTATCATTCCGGCCATAAGGTCAAAGCCTACCATAAAAGTCTCGATTACGGAGGCTTTGCGAATAATCATAAGGTCGAGCATGCCGTCGGTCAGCGACGCCTGTGGCGCGATGTAGGCGTTGTTGCCGTACTGCGAGGCGTTGCAGCAGGCCACCAGAAAGGCGTCGTCGGTGATGAGCTCGCCGTCGACGTTGATGGTGTAGCGTTCGTGGTGGAAGCGGATAAACTCCTCGATGGCGCTGCGCAGGTAGCTCACTTTGCCACGGTGGCCCGAGTTGGCGAAACGGTCCGAGACGGCGGCGTCGTAGCCCACGCCGAAGGTGCAGAAGAAGGGCTGGCCGTTGACGGTGCCGTAGTCGCAGTTTTCGCGATGGTCCTGGAGGATGACGTCGAGGCTGAGGATGGGGTCGACGGGGATGGCCAGGTGACGCGCCAGGCCGTTGCCCGAGCCGGCGGGGATGATGCCCATGGTCATGCCCGTGTCGCGGACGGCGCGGGCGGTCTCGTTGACGGTTCCGTCGCCTCCGCATGCCAGGACGGCGTCAAATTGGCGGTCGATGGCCTCGCGGGCAATGTTGGTGGCGTCGCCTCGGCAGGACGTCTTGCGCACCTCCAGGGCGATGCCGGCGGGAGCGAGGCGGTCGGCGATTTTCTCGGCCAGGCCGTCCTTGTTGCCGTTGCCCGAAATGGGGTTTATGATGAGCATCATTTTGCGCCCGGGTGTATCCATAATCGTTGCAGCTTGCTTGGTGTTAGGGGGTTAATGGTCAGAACGACTGCATGTCGACCAGCCGTCGGTAAAAGCCGTTCAGCGCCAGCAGCTCGGCGTGCGTGCCGCGCTCGACTATGCGGCCTTCGTGCATGACGCATATCATGTCGGCGTTGGCGATGGTGCTGAGGCGATGGGCGATGACGAGGGTAGTGCGGTCGCGCATGAGCCGGTCGAGGGCCTCCTGCACGAGGTGCTCGCTCTCCGAGTCGAGGGCGCTGGTGGCCTCGTCGAGGATGAGGATGTCGGGGTTGCGCAGGACGGCGCGGGCGATGGAGATGCGCTGGCGCTGGCCGCCGGAGAGGCGGCAGCCGCGGTCGCCGATGACGGTCTGGTAGCCCTGCTCGCTCTCCTCGATGAAGTCGTGGGCGTTGGCCACGCGGGCGGCGGCGATGACGTCGTCCATCGACACGGGACCCTCGACGCCGAAGGTTATGTTGTTGTAGAAGGTGTCGTTGAAAAGAATGGCCTCCTGGCTGACGTTGCCCATCAGGCCGCGCAGGTCGTGCACGCGCATCTGTCTGATGTCGGTGCCGTCGATGGTGATGCTGCCTTTTTCGACGTCGTAGAAGCGCGGCAGCAGGTCGGCCAGGGTGGACTTGCCGGAGCCGGACTGTCCCACCAGGGCGACGGTGTGTCCGGCGGGGATGCGCATGCTCACGTCGTCGATGACGCGGTGGTCGCCGTAGCTGAACGACACGTTGCGGTACTCGATGTCGCCGGTGCGTGCCGTCATGGCGGCTCCGGCGGGCGGGTCGGCGATGGGATTGACGGCGGAGAGGATTTTGTCGACGCGCTCCATCGACGCCAGGCCCTTCTGTATGGCGTAGGCGCCTTTGGTGAGGTCTTTGGCGGGATTTATGATGCTGTAGAAGATGATCATGTAGTAGATGAACTCGGCGGCGTTGAGGCTTGTGCGGCCTCCCAAAATCAGCCATCCGCCAAACCACAGCACGATGGCGACGGCGGCGGTGCCGAGGAACTCGCTCATCGGGTGAGCCAGCTGCTGGCGCCGTGCCACGCGTTTGGACAGGTCGTAGAAGCGCCGGTTCTCGTTGTGGAAGCGCCGGCGCATCTTGTCCTCGGCGTTGAAGGCCTTGACGATGCGCAGGCCGCCGAGGGTCTCCTCGATGGTGGACATAATCACGCCCCACTGGTTCTGCGTCTCCAGGCTGCTGCGTTTCAGACGTTTGCCCACGCGGCCCATCACCAGGCCCGCCAGCGGCAGCAGCACGAGCACAAACACCGTCAGCTGCCACGACACGGCTATCATCATCACCAGGCATACGATTATCATCACCGGGTTTTTGAAAATCATGTCCAGCGAGGCCATTATCGAATTCTCCACCTCGGCCACGTCACCGCTCATGCGCGCCATGACGTCGCCCTTGCGCTCGCCGGTGAAATAGCCGATGGGCAGGGTGGTGATTTTGTCGTAGACAAAGTTGCGGATGTCGCGCACCACGCCGGCGCGCAGGGGGATGAGGAAGTACATGCCCAGGTATGCCGCGCCGGTCTTCAGTCCCGTCATTATCACCAGGGCGACGGCGAGGACGCCCAGGGTGAAGATGGCGCCGTTGTCGACGATGAGCTGCTGGATGTACCAGTAGAAGTTGTTGACTGCCACGTCCTTGAGGTCGCCAAAGCTCTCCATGGGCATGTAGCTGTAGTGCTCGGTGTTGACACGGAACAGCATCTGCAGGATGGGAATTACCAGGGCGAAGGAGAAAAGTGTGAGGAAGGCCGTGAGGATATTGAAGAATATGCTCAGAGCCAGATATTTTTTGTACGGCGGGACAAAGCGCCGGAGTATGGCCAGAAATTCGGACATTCGTTACGGGTTGGTGATTGGTCGTCGGCCGTCTTTTTGCGGCGACACGATGTGCAAAATTACAACAAATTATATATTTTTGCAACGAGCGCGTCCCCGGGGGGCGGGCGAAAGGTTCGGATTACGTAATTCGGAAAGGAAAACCGGGCCGGGTTAAGCGGCTCGTACCGGCTTGAAAGCCTGCATAAAGTCTGTATCAAACTCGAAAGCCATCAGCATGGACAAAGAAAAGATACGTAAGATTGTCGTGGCCTGCGACTCGTTCAAAGGCAGCCTGAGCTCGCTAGAGGCGGGCCGGGCGGCGGCGCGTGGCGTGGCTATGGCCGACGGGCGCGCCGATGTGCGCGTGGTGGCCGTCGCCGACGGTGGCGAGGGCACGGTGGAGGCCGTGCGGGCCGCTACCGGCGGCACTATGGTGCGTTGCAGCGTGCAGGGCCCGTCGGGCGACTTGGTGACGGCAGGTTATGTCCTGGTCGACGGAGGCCGGTGCGCCGTCATGGAGCTTGCCGAGGCTTCGGGCCTGGGGCTTGTGCCGCCGGACTGTCTCAATCCGCTAAAAACGAGTAGTTTCGGTACGGGGCAGATGATAGCCGACGCCCTTGGCCGCGGATGCCGCAGGATTGTTATGGGCATCGGCGGCAGCGCGACGGTGGACGGCGGCACGGGTATGCTTGCGGCGTTGGGAGTACGCTTTCTCGACGCCGGAGGCCACGCACTGCGCCCTTGCGGAGCCATGTTGGGCGATATCGCCGCAATAGACATTGCCGGTCTCGACAAACGCCTTGCCGGGGTGGAAATAACCGTCGCCTGCGATGTAGACAACGTGCTGTGCGGACCTCAGGGCGCGGCCTACGTCTTCGGCCCGCAAAAGGGAGCGACGCCCGCCATGTGCGCCGCCCTCGACCGCGGCCTCGCCAACTTTGCCGAGGTGGCGGGGCACCTCACCGGAACCTCCCCCGGCACCATACGGGGCGGAGGCGCGGCCGGAGGCGTGGGCGCGGCGTTGGCGACGTTCCTGCGGGCGCGGCTGGTGCCCGGGTCGCGCGCCTTGCTCGACGCCATCAGCTTCGACGAAATAATCGCCGACGCCGACCTCATCATCACCGGCGAGGGCCACATCGACCGGCAGACTTTAGGCGGCAAGCTGCCCTACGGCGTGTTGCAGAAGGGCATGGCAAGGGACATCCCCGTCATTGCTGTCGCCGGCCGCGTCAGTGACACGGAAAAACTGCTTGTAGGCGGCTTCGAGGCCGTCCTCCCCGTCACTGACATGTCGGACGGCAATTTAGATTTGGCCGAAGCGATGGTTCCCGCCAACGCCGCCGCCAACATCAGCCGCACCGTCGCCCGCTACCTCGGCGCAAAATAAAACGGCAATAAAACTGATAAAAACACAGACAGGGACGCCCGCGTCGGGGTGTCCCTGTCTGTGTGTATGTGTATCGGTGTGTCAGAGAGGGCGCGCGGCTATTTGCGGCGGCGTACCGAGCGTGATACCGACGGCTGCGATTTTGCTTTTTGCTGCTTGACCTTCGGTGACGACTTTTTGGACGAGC
>SFLG01000028.1 GCA_004553485.1 Bacteroidales bacterium
AAGGCGCCGGCGTAGTGGACGGTGGTGGTGGACGAGTGCTGCTTTTCGACGCCGCGCATTTTCATGCACAGGTGCTCGCCGTTGCAGAGGACGATGGCGCCGCGGGCGTGCAAGCTTTTCATAACGTCGGCGCAGACCTGCGCCGTGAGGCGTTCCTGCACCTGCAGACGGCGGGCGTAGACATCGACAAGGCGGGCGAGCTTGCTAAGCCCAATCATCTTTCCTTCAGGGAGATAGCCGATGCTGATGCGGCCAAAGAAAGGCAGTATATGATGCTCGCACATCGAGTAGAATTCTATATCCTTCACCACCACCATCTGCGAGCCGGCATATTCGAAGATAGCCTGGCGCATCACCTCCTCGCCGCTCTGCCTGTAGCCGCGTGTGGCGTATAGCAAAGCCTTGGCGGCACGCACGGGGGTCTTGACGAGGCCCTCGCGTGTCGGGTCATCGCCCATAAGTTCGATGAGCGCCTTTATGTGCGCGGCCATCTGCTCTATGCGGTCGCTCTCGCCGGGCGTAGCTTCAAATTCTTCCATTGCTCTTGCTTCTGTGTGGATATATTGTTGTCAGCAGGCTGAGGGACAAGCCATTACTGCGGATTGATTGCCGAGCGCACAATGCGCAGACTCGAAGCCGTCTGTGGCAGCAGCCTGCGCACCTCGGCCATCGCGCTCTCGGCGCCGGCACGTGTGGGGAAATCGCCCAGGCGGACGCGCCAGAAGGGGCTCTCGAACACGAGGTACGAACGATACTGCGGCAGACGCGCCTGCAGCATACGCTTGCGCGACGAGGCCTGTGCCTTGGCGGTGCGCACGTTGTTGTCGGCGAAGACCTCGACGCGGTAGCCCCAGCGGCCGTGCGACTTGGCCTTTCCGGCGCCCTTCTCGTCGTCGGCCTTATTCTCCGACTCATCCGAGCCGGCCTTGAATTTGAGGCGCTTGTCGAGGCCCTCGGGTTGGTCGAGGACAATTTTCCCGCCTTCGCCAAGTGTGGCGACAATGTCTGCCGTGTCGGCAGGCGTCGGCTCGGCCGGAGCCTGTGCCGTAGCACGGGGCGTCGACATCACGATGGTCCATAAGGCGGCGGTCAATATCAGGGCAAAGCGTTTCATAGTCAAGTTATGGTAATAAGTTTTGAGGATTGAGAGAATGAGGATTGAGGAGTTAGTAATGAGAGATTGGAGATTGAGGATTGAGGTATAATTTATATGGGGACGAAAGCAACGCCCAGGGCCGGCGGCGGATGTCGCCGGCCTTGAGCGATGTGTCAGTTGCTGTGCGACATTCAGTCGAAAGCTTCTACGATGCCCATGAAGTCGGCGCACTTGAGCGAAGCACCGCCGATAAGGCCGCCGTCAACGTCGGGTTTGGCGAAAATCTGACGGGCGTTAGAGGGCTTGCAGCTGCCGCCGTAGAGGATGCTGGTGTTGTCGGCCACTTCCTTGCCGTATTTCTCGGCGATGGTCTGGCGGATGAAGGCGTGCATCTCCTGAGCCTGGTCGTCGGTAGCGGTCTTACCGGTGCCAATTGCCCATACAGGCTCGTAGGCGAGGATGATTTTGCCGAAGTCCTCGGCGCTGAGGTTGAAGAGGCCGTCGACAATCTGAGCCTTTACAACGTCGAAGTGCTTGTCGGCTTCGCGCTCGGCAAGAACCTCACCGATGCAGAAGATGGGGGTAAGGCCGTTCTCAAGGGCCAGGGCGACTTTCTCACGCAGGGTCTCGGCGGTCTCGCCATAGTACTGGCGGCGCTCCGAGTGGCCAAGGATGACGTAGCCGGCACCGGTGCTGGCTACCATGGGTGCGCTGACCTCGCCGGTGTAGGCACCGCTCTTGTGGTCGGCGCAGTTTTCGGCGCCGAGGCCCAGCTTGCCCTTCTCGGTGATGACGTTGTTTACCGATACCAGATGGGTGAAGGGTACGCAGATTACGACATCGCACTTGGGCTCGATGCCCTTGAGTGCCTCGTTGACTTCTTCGGCGAGTTTCACGCCCTCAGGAACGGTGGTGTTCATTTTCCAGTTTCCTGCAACAATGTTCTTTCTCATTTTGGGTATACTGTTTATTTTGACTGTTAGTTTGGTTTGATTTGCGCAAAATTAGCAAATTTCCGCTACATTGGCAACTTATTCTTTTCCATTAGGCGTCTTATTCTTTCTGCTTTGTGCATTGCGGTGCAGCACAGCCTTGTCGTAGAACAGCGACAGAGCCAGCGTCAGGGCCATCAGCGTGAGGTAGATAGCTGTCAACAAGTACAGCTCGCCCTTCGGGTTCTCCACCCCGAGCACCCGGTCGAGCGGGCGCCGGTCGTCGTCGGGCAATGCCGACAGAGCCTCGGGACTCACGGCCGTCAGAGCCGTTTTCCAGCGTATGGTATCGCCCGAGACGTATATCAGCGACGCCTCGCCACGGGCCAGCTCCTTGAGGTCGGTGTCCTCGGCTGTGTATACCGGATAGCGTGCGCGCACAGCCTCGGCCCACTCGTCGGGATGGGTCGTGGCCACCAGCGCCACCATCTCGCCATCGTGCTCAAGCATATAGTCGAACAGCATATTGGCCTGTATACTGCGCGAGATGGAATGGCGTACCGGCTCGGGCACGTTGAGAATAAGCAGATTTCCTGCCGCCTTCTCGTACAGCTCGGCCGTGGCGTCCTCGCCATCGCTGTCAAATACAGCCAGCGTGCCCGGCTTTTCCACAGCCTTGGGCTCGACGCGCTCGACAAACTCCCACTCGTCGTCCTCGGGCAGCGAGTCGGCGCTGAACGACCTGCTCACGCCGTCCTTGGCATATACAAACCGCGGCTCGGGCATCTCAGGCGCCTCCAGAGCCGTACCGGCCTTGTAAGGGCGGAAGTCGATCAGCGGCTGTGAGTTGAAGCCGGCCATAACCAGACTGCCGGTGTACAGGCCGCTCCACACAACCACCCATATCTGCAGCGACGGATAAAAGAGCGGCGGCTGACGGCGATTGACAAGCAGCAGACCTGCGGCCATCGCCGTGAGCACGATATTTTTCAGGAGCGTGGCGCCGTTGCTGAGCACGAGGGCATCGCCGAAGCATCCGCAGTCGCTGACCGGGTCGGCGAAATATATCCACACCGTCAAAGGCAGCATAACGGCCATAAACGAGCACACGAGCACCGGCGTAAGACGTCGGAACGACCCCGTCAGAGTCATCACGCCGAGGCAGAACTCGAACACCGACAGCAGTGACGCGCCGATGAGCACGATAGCCCTCGGCAGATCGAGACCCATCGCCGCCGTATACTCCTCCATCTTGAACAGGCCTCCCCACGGGTCGATGGCCTTGACGAAGCCCGAATATACGAAGACCGCGCCGAGTACGACACGCAGTGTCCATACTCCGACGACCACCAATATCTGCCTATGGCCGGCGGCGTTGGCCGGGACTTTCGGCGACTGGGCCTTAGGCGCCTGCGTCTTAGGCTCCGGTGCCTTCTGCTCCGGTGCCTTCTGCTCCGGTGCCTTCTGCTCCGGTGCCTTCTGCTCCGGGCTTTTCTGCTCCGGAGTTGTCCCGCTCACCTCTTGTGTCTGCTCACTGGCCATCGCCCTCGGTGAGTTTGATGATGCCGAAGACGGCATAGTTCATCATGTCCATATAGTTCGAGTCGATACCCTCCGACACCTGGGTGCGGCCGTCGTGGTCCTCGATTTCCTTCACGCGCTCAATCTTGGTGAGGATGAAGTCGGTGTAGGTGGGCACACGCATTCCGCGCCAGGCCTCGTCGTAGTCGTGGTTCTTGGCAAGCATGAGTGTGCGCGCCTCGGCAGCCACCTTGTCGTAGTTCGCGACGGCCTCGGCGACGCTGAAGTCCTTGGTGTCGACATATCCGAGCCGCAGCTGGATGATGCCGATGATGGCGTAGTTGACGATGGCGATGAACTCGGGCAGAATGCCCTCGCCTACCTTTGTCACGCCCTTTGTCTCGAGCGAGCGTATGCGCTTGGCCTTGATGAACAGCTGGTCGGTGACCGACTGGGGACGGAGGAGCCGCCACGACGGCCCGTAGTCTTTGAGTTTGCGCACAAAAATATCGCGGCACAAAGCCAGCGCACGGTCAAACTGCGCGTTCGTGCCTTTGTTTACTTCAGTATCGTTGCCCACGTCTTATTGTTGTTATCGTTGTTATTTTTCTCATTGGTCGGGCCAGTGCCTGCGGCGTCCGTGACAGCACATGGCGTCCGACAATGCAAAAGTAACCAAAAGTTTGCTAAAAGCAAAGCGGATGCAAGCCTTTCGGGGTGGCTTGCATCCGCTTTATACTCATTTATATATTACCGCGTGAGCTTTACAGCACCGCATGCGGCGGTTTAAACCGTCCGGCGTCCGCGGTAAGGCTGGTCTTTATCAGTCGAGGAGGGCCTTGCGGTCCTTAACCGAGTTGAGACCGTTCTCGTCGTTGAGGTTGTAGTAGAGGATCTCAAGGACCTTCAGAGCCTCGGCGCGGTTGGTGGGGTCAACCTCGTAAGCCTTCTCAAGGAAGGTCACGGCCTCGCGGAACTTGGGGTCGATGTTCTCTTTCTTGAACTTCTCGTAGTCAGCCTTGTCGTAGGCGTCCTGCTGAGCACCGGCCTCCGAGGCGATGCTGCGGCCTTCATAGAAGAGAGCCAGACCGTTGTTGGGGTCGAGCTGCAGAGCCTTCTCGTAGTCGACACGGGCCTTTGCAGCCTCCTTCTTGTTGTCGTAGATGATGCCGCGCAGAGCGTAGTACTGGGCGTTGCTGGGGTCCTCGCTGATACCGTTGTCGAGGTAGCTGAGGGCGTCCTCGTACTTCTCGGTCTGGAGGTAGTAGTTGATGATGTGGTTGAGGAACTGGGGATCTTCCTTGCCGAAGAGCTTGTTACCGGCCTGGGCGAAATCGAGGACGGCGTCAAAGTCCTTGGCGTTGGAGGCGACGGCGATGCCGTACTCAAACAGCTGCTTGCCGTTGTAGCCGTACTTGCGGGCTACGTTGAACGACTTGATGGCGGCGGGATAGTCCTCGGCCTGCCATGCGGCCAGGGCCTGGTTGTAGCTGATGTTGCTCATCACGCTGTCAGGAACAGCGGCGAACATCTTGTTGTAGCGGGGGTCCTTGGCGATGTCGAGGTAGATGCCCCACGAGTGGTAGGCGCCCTTGTAGTCCTTGTTGTTCCACATATCGACGGCGGCGTTGCTGAAGTCGGTCATGTGACCGGCAATCTCGCTGAGGATTTTCTTGGAATATTTGGGGCTGATCTTGCCCTTCTCGTTGGGGAGCGAGTCGAGGGGAAGGGCCTTCATAAAGTAGCCGTAGCCGCCGATGAGGGCTTCGGCCATAACCTTGGTGTCAACGTCCTGGCCGAGCGAGCGCTTGCCCAGCATGTCGTTGTACTGGTTGAAGCCGGCCTTGCCGGGGATGTAGTAGGTTTCTGCCAGCTTTTCGGTAGTGGGGTCAGAGAAGGCGGGGGTGATGATAGTTACCACCTCGGTGAAGGGCTTGTTGCCTTTCATAGCCTTTTCGGCCTCCTTGACTACGGACTTCTGAGCGGTAGCGCCAAGGCCTGCCACGAGGCACAGGGCGAGGATGCTGATTTTTTTCATGTCGTGTTATTTAGGGTTTGTGTATTTGATTATTTTTCTGTTATAGGGTTTAACGGTATGTCAACCTTGTTGCGACTGCTCACTCCTCGTTGTTCTCGGCTTCGCCGTCGGCAAGGTCTACGGTGTCATCGGCCTCGATGGCGCTCTCGGCGTCAATCTCGGCTATCTCGGCCTCGTCCATATCGGGCTTCTCCGCCTCGGCCTCGGGGTCGGTGGGCACGCAGCATACCGATGCTATAACGTCTCCGCGCTTGCTAAGATTGATAAGGCGCACGCCCATTGTGTAGCGGCCGCGGACGGGGATATCCGAGACGTGCAGACGCAGGGTTATGCCCGACTTGTTGATGATGACCAGGTCGGTGTCGTCGTTGACACGGGCAAAGGCGATGAGCTCGCCGGTCTTTTCGTTGATGTTCATCGTGCGCACGCCCTTGCCGCCACGGTTGGTGATGCGGTAGGCGTCAAGCTCCGAACGCTTGCCTATGCCGTTGGCGCTGAGGGCCATGATGGTGTCGTTGCAGTCGGCGCTGAAGGTTATCAGACCAATCACCTCGTCGTCGTCGCCGACAAGGGTCATGCCCCTTACGCCGGTCGATACGCGGCCCATGGCACGCAGACGGCTCTCGTCGAAGCGGATGGCCTGACCGCGGCGGTCGGCCAGGAGCACCTGGCTGTTGCCGTCGGTTAGCTCGACGCCCACAAGACGGTCGTCGTCGCGCAGGATGATGGCCTTTTTGCCCTTCGACATTACGCGGGCATACTCGGCCAGGCAGGTCTTCTTGACCACGCCCTTGGCGGTGGCGAATACCAGGTAGTGGCTGGCCACGTAGTCGGCGTCGCCGAGCTGCTTGCAGCTGATGAAGGCGTTGACGGCGTCGTCCGAGTCGATGTCGAGGAGGTTCTGCAGGGCGCGGCCCTTGGTGTTCTTGGCACCTTCGGGCAGCTCGTAGACCTTCATCGAGTAGACAAGGCCCTTCTGGGTAAAGAACAGCATCGTGGAGTGCATCGAGGCGGTGTAGATGTGCTCGATGAAGTCCTGGTCGCGTGTGTCGCTGCCCTTTGCGCCCACTCCGCCGCGGCCCTGGGCGCGGAAGTCGCTCAGCGGCGTGCGCTTGATGTAGCCCATGTGCGAGATGGTGATGATCATGTCGTCATCGGCGTAGAAGTCCTCGGCGTTGAACTCGCCGGCGGCGTAGTCGATGGTGGTGCGACGCTCGTCGCCGAACTTGTCGCGGGTCTCCTCCAGCTCGGCCTTGATTACGCGGCGACATTCGCCGTCGTCGTTGAGGATGAGGTTTAGCTCCTCGACGTATTTCTTGATGTCCTCGTACTCGGCCTCGAGCTTCTGCTGCTCCAGACCGGTGAGGGCGCGCAGCTTCATCTCGAGGATGGCGTTGGCTTGTATCTCGGTGAGCGAGAAACGCTCCATAAGGCGCGTGCGGGCCTCATCGGTGTTGGCCGACGACTGGATGATGTCGATGACCTCCTTGATGTTCTGCGAGGCGATGATGAGGCCCTCGAGGATGTGCATGCGGTCGAGTGCCTTGGCAAGGCGGAATTTGGTGCGGCGGATGACAACCTCGTGGCGGTGGTCGATGAACGACTTGAGTATGTCGTGCAGATTGAGCGTGCAGGGACGTCCGTTGAGCAGTGCCACGTTGTTTATCGACACCGAAGCCTGCAGCTGCGTCATCTTGTACAGCTTGTTCAGCACCACGCTGGCGTTGGCATCGGCCTTCACCTTAATTATAATACGCATGCCCTCGAAGTCGGTCTCGTCGTTGATGTCGGCGATGCCGTCGAGTTTCTTTTCGTTGACAAGCTGCGCGATGTACTTGATGAGCTCGGCCTTGTTGACGCCGTAGGGAATTTCTTTGATGACGATTACCTGGTGATTGGCCTCCTGCTCTATCTCGGCACGTGCGCGCACAATCACGCGGCCGCGGCCGGTGTGGTAAGCCTCGCGCACGCCGTTGTAGCCGTAGATGATGCCGCCGGTGGGGAAATCGGGAGCCGGGATGTACTTCATCAGCTCGTCGATGGTGATGTCGGGGTTGTCCACCATGGCAATGGCGGCGTTGAGGCTCTCTTTGAGGTTGTGGGGCGGCATGCTGGTGGCCATACCCACGGCGATACCCGTGCCGCCGTTTACCAGCAGGTTGGGGAAACGTGTGGGGAGCACCACCGGCTCGCGTGTGGTGTTGTCGTAGTTGGGAACGAAGTCCACAGCGTCCTCCTTGATGTCCACCAGCATCTCCTCGCCCAGCTTGTCGAGGCGGGCTTCGGTGTAACGCATGGCGGCAGGGCTTGCGCCGTCTATCGAGCCAAAGTTGCCGTGGCCCTCCACCAGCACGTTGCGCATCTTCCACCACTGGGCAAGGTTGACCAGGGTTCCGTATATCGACGAGTCGCCGTGGGGGTGATAGTTACCCATTACCTCGCCCACCGACTTGGCGGCCTTGCGGAACGGCTTGTCGCTGGTGTTGCCGCTGACGTTCATGCCATACAGCACGCGGCGCTGCACGGGCTTGAGGCCGTCGCGGGCATCAGGCAGAGCACGCGAGACTATCACCGACATCGAGTAGTCAATGTAAGCTGACTTCATCTCGTTCTCGATGTCGATTTTTATTATCTTATCATCTTCCAACATATAGTAAATGTATGTTAATTAATCAGTTGAGGGGACTGGAAATATTAAAAACAGCTAAATTAAGGCTTCTATTGCTAATTTATCAAGCAAAAGTACTAAAAATATCGCGAAAAAGCACTAACTTTACATAGTCAAAAGGGAAATTAATGTTAAAATTCCCGCCAGAGCCATTCATTTTGGCACGCCATTCACTATGGCACGCTCTTTGTTAGGTTTGCCGGCAGATGCTCCGGCCCACGCCGCCACCGCGGTTTACCACCATCGCTACGGCTGTCGACGGCTGCGCGCCGCCATCGCCGACGCATCACAATTTGTATAAACACGATTATCACAAGTTTTCGCATAATTATGGACAACAACTACACCCAGGAGTTCACTGCAACCCTGAACGAGGCCATGCGCGAGGCCGGACGTCACAACTGCAGTGTCGTCACTCCCGAGTTCGTACTGCTGGGAATGCGCAACACAAACAATACCGGCTTCCGGCTGCTTGAAAACGTCGGCGGCAGAGAGACCGTCAAGGCCATCCTCGACAATCTCGACGCATCGCTGTTCAACCTCGACACGCCGACGGGCCACTCGCTCAGCAGCGCCCCCATCACCGACCGCATCGTCAAGCTCAGCATCCTCGAGGCTCGAATACAGCACAGCAGCGAGGTCACACCCGAGCACCTGCTGTTAGCCATTTTCCGCAACAACGAAATACGCAGCATGGAATTTATGAAACCCTTCACCAACGCATCCATATCATACGAGACACTGTCCTCGGCCCTCACCTCGGGCAACGGCAAAGCCGCCGAGGCTCCCGTGGCCGGCGCCGACTTCATGGACGATGACAGCGACACCGAGCCCCGCCGCGGCGAGGGCCCGTCCGGCTCGTCGTCGCGTCAGGGTGCCCGCCGCCAGCAGGCCGGCAGCCCCGACACACCCATGCTCGACAAATTCGGCCGCGACATGACCGACGCCGCCGCCAACGACCGGCTCGACCCCGTAGTGGGACGTCAGACCGAAATCGAACGCCTGGCGCAGATCCTCTCGCGCCGCAAAAAGAACAACCCCGTGCTCATCGGCGAGCCCGGCGTGGGCAAATCGGCCATCGTCGAAGGCCTGGCCCTGCGCATCGTGCGCCGCGAGGTGCCCCACGTGCTGCTCGACAAGCGCGTCATCTCGCTCGACATGGGCAGCCTCGTCGCCGGCACCAAGTACCGCGGCGAGTTCGAGGAGCGCATCAAAGGCATCCTCAACGAGCTGGCAAAGTCCAACAACGTAATCCTCTTCATCGACGAGATACACACCATCGTCGGCGCCGGCAACCCCTCGGGCAGCATGGACGCCGCCAATATGCTCAAGCCCGCCCTTGCTCGCGGCGAGATACAGTGCATCGGCGCAACCACCCTCGACGAGTACCGCAAGAACATCGAAAAGGACGGCGCCCTCGAACGTCGCTTCCAGAAGGTGATGGTAGAGCCCACCACCGCCGAGGAGACCCTTGCCATCCTCAACAACATCAAGGACAAATACGAGGCACACCACAACGTGCGCTACACCGACGACGCCCTGCGCGCCTGCGTGACCCTCACCGGACGCTACATCAGCGACCGCAACTACCCCGACAAGGCCATCGACGCCCTCGACGAGGCCGGATCGCGCGTGCACATCACCAACGTCAACACCCCCGACGGCATCACCGCCATCGAGAAGGAGATCGAGGACGCCAACGCCCGCAAGGTGGAGGCCGCACGCCGTCTCGACTTCGAGCAGGCCGCCCGCTGGCGCGACCGCGCACAGGAGCTGTCGGCAAAGCTCGAGCGCGAGGTGCTGGAGTGGCGCAAGACAATGGACGAGTCGCCCGAGATTGTCGACGAGGAGAAGGTGGCCGAGGTAGTGGCCATGATGACCGGCGTGCCCGTCCAGCGCATAGCGCAGGCCGAGGGCAAGCGCCTGCGCGAGATGGCTCCCGCCATCAAGCGCAGCATCATCGGCCAGGACGCCGCCATCGACAAGGTGGTGCGCGCCATCCAGCGCAACCGCGTAGGCCTCAAGGACCCCAACAAGCCCATCGGCACGTTCCTCTTCCTCGGCCCCACCGGCGTGGGCAAGACCCATCTGGCCAAGAAACTCGCCGAGTACATGTTCGACTCGGCCGACACCCTCATCCGCATCGACATGAGCGAGTATATGGAGAAGTTCACCGTCAGCCGTCTTGTCGGTGCCCCTCCCGGCTACGTAGGATACGAGGAGGGCGGCCAGCTCACCGAACAGGTGCGCCGCCACCCCTACTCCATCGTTCTGCTCGACGAAATCGAGAAGGCACACCCCGACGTCTTCAACCTGCTGCTGCAGGTGATGGACGAAGGACGCCTCACCGACAGCCTCGGCCGCCGCATCGACTTCAAGAACACCATCATCATCATGACGTCGAACATCGGCGTGCGCCAGCTGCGCGACTTCGGCAACGGCGTCGGCTTCAACACCGTCGGCGACGACGGCTCGATGGACTCGGACCACGCCCGCGGCGTAATCCAGAAGGCGCTCAACAAGGCCTTCTCGCCCGAATTCCTCAACCGCGTCGACGACCTGGTAATCTTTGACTCGCTCTCGCGCGAGTCGATCTTCCGCATCATCGATGTCGAGCTGGCAGGCTTCTACCGCCGCGTGGCCGACCTGGGCTACACCCTCAGCCTCACCGACAGCGCCAAGGACTTTGTCGCCGGCAAGGGCTACGACCAGAAGTACGGCGCACGTCCCCTCAAGCGAGCCATCCAGAAGTACCTCGAGGACGAGCTGGCCGAGCTCATCATCAGCGCCGAGGCCGCTCCCGGCGACACCGTTGTCATAGACTATGACAAAACGGCTGACAAGATTGTCAGCAGCATCGTACCCTCGCAGAAGGTCATCGAGGCCCCGCAGCAGCCCAAGGCTCTGCTTCAGTGACACGACGGCTCTGCCATCGGCGGCAGATTTAGTTAACATAATTTAATATCAAATGCCACACCCCGCGTGTGGCATTTTTTTTGCTCTGTTGTTATCGTGATAACAACTTACGCCCGCACCGAGCCTGTTGGCATAAACCAAAGTATATAATTACAAACTAACAGATACAACGATATGCAAAAAGGAACAATTGGTGTAACCACCGACAACATTTTTCCGGTAATCAAGAAATTTCTGTACAGCGACCACGAGATTTTTCTGCGCGAGCTGGTGAGCAACGCCGTCGACGCCACCCAGAAGCTGCGCACGCTCTCGTCGTTCGGCGAATATAAGGGCGAGCTGGGCGACCTCGACGTCACGGTCACCGTCGACAAGGAGAAAGGCACCCTCACCGTCACCGACCGCGGCATAGGCATGACCGCCGAGGACATCGACAAATACATCAACCAGATCGCCTTCTCCGGCGCCGAGGAATTCCTTGCCAAATACAAGGACTCGGCCAACGCCATCATCGGCCACTTCGGCCTGGGCTTCTACTCGGCCTTCATGGTCTCGTCCAAGGTGGAGATACGCTCGCTCTCGTACAAGGAGGGCGCAAAGGGCGTGATGTGGAGCTGCGACGGCTCGCCCGAATTCGAGATGGGCGACTGCGACAAGACCGACCGCGGCACCGAGATAACCCTCTACATCGACGACGACAACAAGGAATTCCTCGAGCAGGCGCGCATCGACACTCTGCTCAAGAAGTACTGCCGCTTCCTGCCCGTCCCCGTGCGCAGCGGCGATAAGGTAATCAACGACACAGCCCCGCAGTGGACAAAGAAGCCCAGCGAGCTCACCGACGACGACTACCGCAACTTCTACCACGAGCTCTATCCCGGCCAGGACGACCCCCTGTTCTGGATCCACCTTAACGTCGACTACCCCTTCACCCTCACCGGCATTCTCTACTTCCCCAAAATCCACAACAACTTCGAGGTCAACCGCAACCGCATCCAGCTTTACTGCAACCAGGTCTTCGTCACCGACTCGGTGGAGGGTGTGGTACCCGAGTTTATGATGCTGATGCAGGGCGTGATAGACTCGCCCGACATTCCTCTCAACGTCTCGCGCTCGTATCTGCAGAGCGACACGGCCGTCAAGAAGATTTCGGGATACATCACCAAGAAGGTCGCCCAGCGCCTCGAAGACCTCTTCAAGGCCGACCGCAAAGACTTTG
This sequence comes from Bacteroidales bacterium, assembly GCA_004553485.1. Classification (GTDB taxonomy): domain Bacteria; phylum Bacteroidota; class Bacteroidia; order Bacteroidales; family Muribaculaceae; genus CAG-873. Next base: position 12,391 of record SFLG01000028.1, read on the forward strand.
AGTCGAAGTGGGACGACATCAAGATTTTCATCCAGTATGGTATGCTCACCGACCCCAAATTCGCCGAGCAGGCCATGAAGTTCGTCCTCCTCAAGGACACCGAAGACCGCTACTTCACCCTCGACGAATACCGCAAGCTGGTAGAGGCACAGCAGACCGACAAAAACGGCGACATCATCTACCTCTACGCCACCGACCCCACCGCCCAGTACACTTACATCAAGGGCGCGACCGACCGCGGCTACGATGTCCTGCTAATGGACGGTCAGCTCGACAGCCACTTCATCGGCCTCATGGAGCAGAAGCTCGAAAAGACCCGCTTTGTGCGCGTCGACTCGGACGTCATCGACAACCTCATCCTCAAGGAGGACAAGCGCAACGTCACCCTCTCCGACACACAGCGCTCAGTGCTCACAACGGTGTTCTCGTCGCAGATACCCACTGTCGAAAAGACCAACTTCCTCGTTTCGTTCGAGGCCCTCGGCGAGACATCGATGCCCGTCGTCATCACCCAGAACGAGTTCATGCGCCGCATGAAGGACATGGCAGCCCTGCAGCCCGGCATGAACTTCTACGGCGAGCTGCCCGACTCGTTCAACCTCGTCGTCAACACCGACAGCCCGCTCGTCGCTCGCGTCACCGAGGCCGCCGACAAATCCGTCGCCGGAAAGGTACAGCCGCTGATGGACAAGGTCAACGCCGACAACGCGCAGATCACCACCCTCCGCGGCGACGGCAAGACAGCCCCCGACACCGAGACCCAGCAGAAAATCTCCGACCTCGAAAAGGCCGTCGCAGACACCCGCGCCGAGCAGGAGAAACTCGTCAAAGACTTTGCCCAAGGCCAGCCCCTGGTAAAACAGATGATTGACCTCGCCCTCCTCGGCAACGGCCTCCTCCGCGGCAAAAACCTCAACGACTTCATCACCCGCAGCATCTCCCTCCTCAAATAACCCCGCCCCCACTATGACAACAGAGGCCCCGAGAGCATCCCGCTCTCCGGGGCCTCCGTCATTTGATACCTCTGATAACTCTGATTACCCGGTGGGTTACCGGACGGCAAGTTTTTGGTGGGCCACGATGTAGAGGCCGGGGGCGGTGGGGATGGTGTTGAGGCCGGGGGTGACGCGGACGCTACGCTGGCGGCCGTCGATGGCGGTGATGGTGATGTCGGCGGCGGTGGCGGCGATGACTTCGATGCAACCGTGGCCGGGACGGACGACGGTCGTCCTAACTTCAGGCGCGAGGACACCGCCCTCCGAGCCCCACTGCTGTTTGAGCCATTCGATTGAGCCCGTCATCCAGCGGCGCAGATTGCCCGATTGTGTCGTCACGTCGGCGTGGGCGTACTGCGGCCAGCGGATAGCGTCGCAGAGGGCGGCGGCCTCGATGTCGCCGGCGAGCTGCGTAAGCACGTTGTCGAGGTGGGCGGGACCGTCGTTGAGGAAGTCGGCCCACACCTTCTTCACCGCCTCGACAAACAGCGGCATCTTGTAAAATCCGCCAATCCATACCTGGCTGAAGTCGGGCCGGTCAAAGATAAACCGGGGCGCGTCGGCACGCGACGGGCTGAAGGCGTTGCCGAAGTCCCACACCGGTCCGAACATCCACTTCTGCTCCTGTCCGCGCTGGCGGTTGAGGTAACATGAACCGTGGAACGACTCCATATCCAGCATAATCTGGTTAGTGATGAAATAGCGTGCGAGAATGTCAAAGTCGACAAGACCTGCGGCCGACACCTGGTCGCCGCCCTCGACAGCCGCATTGATCTTCTGCATCTGGTCGAGGAGATAGTCGTTCTGCTCGGCCGAGAGAATTTCGGGCGATTTGTACGTGAACCATATCTGACTGCCGTCCGCAGCGATAACCGTCACGTGGGGGTCCGTGTTGTAGTTGTCAATCTCGACGAGCCAGCCACCGTCGACATCCGTTGTCGCTTCGTCAGCCTGCTCCACGACGTCGACACGGTCGGCGTCGACGCGAATTGTCTCCGTCAGCCAGTACAGCCCGCGGTAATCGCCGTTGAGCACCAGCTCGACGGGGCGTGTCGCCGGTGTCCACGGCATCCCCAGCGACTCGGAGATGGCAAAGCCGAGGGCGTTGCGCAGGCCCGCGGCAGTGTCGTCGGCATGGGCGAGCAGGGCGAAGTGCTTGCTATTGTCCATACCCAACAGTGCCGCCTTGCTGTCGAGCTTGAGGCGGTAAGGCTTTTTCTCGAAGCCCGTCCATGTGTAGTTTCCGCGGCCCTTGATCTGCAGAGTCAGCGGACTGGCAGACGTGCCGACAGCCTCAACGCCCTCCACACCCATCGGGTCGAGGTAGTAAGTGGCCCGCAGATATGTCTCCTTCGAGGTCACCGGCGTGTTGTTCTCGGTGGAAATGAAAAGCACGGGGAGAGTGCCCGACCACGGCTCGCCGCTCTGGTTGCCCGTCGAGAACATCATCCGCATATTGGCGAGGTCGACCTTAAGGACATACGCGCGCGAGGCCGGGGCGACTATATCGCCTGACGTGGCGACATATTTTATAGGTATCCAGACATCCTCGCTGACCTCGCCGGCGGGATAGAGTGTGCCCGTGTCGAAGGTCGTCCACGAGCCATTGGGATCGGTGACCGAGAGCTTGAACTTAGTCTTGCCCGTCAGATCGAGGTAGTGACGGTAGACACCGTCCGACAGGTCGATTTTTATGGGCGAATTGATATCCCAGTTTGTCAGCTCGCCCACAAAATAAAGACTTTGCGGGAGCGTCTGCGCCTGCGAGAGCAGCGCCAGAAACAGAGTCAGTACAGCAAAAATACGTTTCATGGTTAAAATATTTGCAAGAGCAATTTTTTTGTTTAGCAAAATCGACTAAAAGCAATGGGAAGGATGAGAGAATTGGGAATTATGGGAGGATGGGAGCAGTGGGAAGGATGAGAGGCTGTCTTACAGCTTTTCGGCGAGGGCGGCGATGTGGGCGGGGGTGGTGCCGCAGCAGCCGCCGATGATGCCGGGGCGGCATTGGGCGAGGAAGCGGGCGAAGGCGTCGGCAAAGAGCGACGGGGTGACGCCGTAGCATCCATGGCTGTCGGGGAGTCCGGCGCTCGGGTACACCACAAGCGGATAAGGCGACACCTCGGCAAAGCGGAGAGCCACCGACAGCAGCGCCTCCGGGTCGTCGCCGCAGTTGAATCCGACGGCCTCGGGCTCAAAGTCGCGCACAACGTCCAGAATATCCTGCGGCGAGTGGCCGTCGGCAAGGCGTCCCGTTCGGCAGTCGACATACATCGACACCACAACGGGTATGTCGCAGCCTCTTTCGCGGCGCACGCGGGAGATGGCGCACAGAGTGGCATCGAGCACATCGGCCGCCATCACCGTCTCCACAAGCAGCAGGTCCGCCCCACCCCGCACCAGCGCCTCGGCCTGCTCGGCCATCGCGTCCTCGACGTCCTCGCGGGAGGCGCCAAAGGCCGGGCCGATCGTTCCGGCGACAAAGACCTCGCGCCCAGCCTTCGCGGCTGCGGCGACGGCCAGGCGTACGCCCGCCTCGTTGAGTGCCGTCACCTTGTCCTCAAGGCCATAGCGGCTCTGCGACAGGCGGTCGGCACAGAAGGTGTTGGTCGAAATAATATCCGCCCCCGCGTCGATATACGCCCGGTGAATGGCCGTGACAGCCTCCGCGTCGACAAGGTTGAGCGCGGCAACATTGCGGTCCTCGGCCAGCCCCCGGCCAAGCGCGACAGTGCCCGTCGCCCCGTCCAGCACGAGTGGACGGTCGCCGTGCAAAGCATGCCTGAATTGTGCGTATCTGCGGGTGGTCATGGCTGTGGGGGGGGTATGTGGTGTATGTTATTTATGTTATTTATGTTATTTATGTTATGTATGTTATGTATGTGGCGTATGTGATACCTCTGATTTCTCTGATACTTCTGGTATCTCTGATACGCCCTATATTAAAACACTCCGGCTCCCTGGATGGTTATAGGAAGCCGGAGTTATACGTTGCGGGATGCCCGGGGTTTACTTGATGAGGTACTGCGACGAGATGGACTCGCAGCTGTGTACACGCAGGATGGTGTCGGCAAACATGCGGGCTACCGAGATGATGGTTGCCTTATTGCAGTCCTTGGTGAAGGGGATGGAGTTGGTGAAGATGATTTCGGTGAGGGCGCTGTCCATCACGCGCTGCGAGGCGGGGTCGCTCATGATGGCGTGAGTGGCCAGGGCGCGCACGCTGAGGGCGCCCTTGCTCATCATCAGGTCGGCGGCGCGGGTGATGGTGCCGGCGGTGTCGACCATATCGTCGATGATGATGACGTTCTTGCCTTCCACCTCGCCGATGATGGTCATGCTGGCCACCACGTTGGCCTTTGCGCGCTGCTTGTGGCAGAGCACGTAGGGCACGTTAAGGTATTTGGCATACGAGTTGACACGCTTGGCGCCGCCGGCATCAGGCGAGGCGAGCACCAGGTTGTCGAGACCGAGCGACTGGATGTAGGGGATAAACACCGACGAGCCGTAGAGGTGGTCGACGGGGATGTTGAAGAAGCCCTGAATCTGGTCGGCGTGCAGGTCCATGGTGATGATGCGGTTGGCACCGGCGGTGGTGAGCAGGTCGGCCACAAGCTTCGAGGCGATGGAGACGCGCGGTTTGTCCTTACGGTCCTGGCGAGCCCAGCCAAAATATGGCATCACGGCTATGATGGAACGTGCCGAGGCACGCTTGGCGGCGTCGATAAGGAGCAGAAGCTCCATCAGGTTGTCGCTGTTGGGGAACGTCGACTGGACTATGTAAACTTCGCAGCCACGGATGGTCTCTTCAAAGCAGACTTCGAATTCGCCGTCGGCAAAGTGCTCGATTTTCGCTTTACCAAGTTCAACGCCAAGGCATTTGCAGATTTCTTCGCCCATGTAGCGGGAATTAGTGCCGGCAAATACTTTAAAGGGAGTGTCATTGTTGCTCATGATGCAAATTTTATTTTGCTGGAGTATATTTAGAAATTGATTACTTGCCTTTGTTGTAAACCGCTTCCAACGCAGATTGGAGAAATGTGTGCTAAACCGCTGACTTATACGCGGTACTGCGAATTGATACTGCTGTCGTCGTCAAAATCCACTGCAAAGGTACAAAACAAACGGCTGAAAAGCGATAATAACGCGGTCAAATTTTCGCAATAAATTTCTTTTTAACACCCGCCACGTCAACCGGCGTCGTGCAAGCCGCTGATATTATGCAGTGTGGCCGTTTTTGCCAAACTTTACCATCGCGGCGCCGTTGGCGTCGACGTGCAGGCGCACGGGCTCGCTGTCGGCGAGGGGCCCGGCGTAGAAGGCGCCGGTGAGCAGGTCGGTGCCGTGAGCGTCGCGCTCGGGAGCCAGCCCGAGGCACTCGAAGGCGTGCGACGGGATGTTCACGGCGATGTCGGCGTCGTGGCCGGCAAAGTTGAGGACAACCAGCACCAGATCGTCGCCGCTGTGGCGCAGGTAGGCGAAGTGGCGGTGGGGGTCAAAGCCGGGGTTGTTGTAGTTGGCGTAGGTGACATCGAAGAACGACCCCTCGCGCAGTGCCGGCTCGGCGTTCACCAGCCTCAGTACCGAGGCGTAGGTCTCGCGCAGGTTGCGCTCGCCCTCGCTGAGGTTTTTCATCGACGGGCGGCCGCCGTTGAGCCAGCGGCGCAGACGGTCGAGGCTCCAGTAGTCGAAGATGGTGGTGCGCCCGTCGCTGCCGCTGAAGCCCTCGGCGTCGGGGGCGTCCTCGCCCAGCTCCTGGGCCATATATATCATCACAGCGCCGTTGTTCATCGTGGCGATGGCAACCAGCGCCGGCAGCACGGTGTAGGGGTTGCCCATATACTGGCGCGAGGCGTAGCGCTGCTCGTCGTGGTTCTCCAGGAACGACAGCATCTTTGCCGACAGCCCGTCGACGGTCTGCCACGCCGACGTCAGCTGCGCCGCCGACACGTTGGCGGTCTGTATGCCGCGCAGTGTGTCGTACAGCGTAACCTTGTCGTAGAGGTAGTCAAATCCGCCCCACTCCAGGTAGCTACGGTAAAGCGACACATCATATATTTCGGCGATGAACACGAGGTGCGGATAGCGCGCCTTGACCTGCGGGATGGCCCAGTGCCAGAACTCCACCGGCACCATGTGCACCATATCGCAGCGCAGTCCGTCGATGCCCTTCGACGCCCAGAACATCATTATGGCCAGCATATCGTGCCAGGTACGGGGGACGGGGTCGTAGTGGCGCGACCCGTCGCCCGGGTCGTAGCCGTAGTTGAGCTTGACAGTTTCGTACCAGTCGTTGCGGCCGGGGAAGGCCGTGAAACAGTCGTTGCCGGTGCACTTGGCCGGCATCTCGTCGTAGCCGTCGATATAGAACTGCGGGGCAAACTTCTGCCGCGGTATATAATAGAAATTGTTGTCGCGGGTAAAGAACACATCGGGGTTGTCGCCCTCGCCGAGGTCGCGCACGCCGGCCGGAGCGGCGTCCGAGTGGTACTGGCGCGCCACATGGTTGGGCACGAAATCGGTAATCACCTTAAGGCCGGCGCGGTGCGTGCGGGCCACCAGAGCCTCGAACTCGGCCATGCGCTCGGGTACCGACACGGCAAGGTCGGGATCGATGTCGTAGTAGTCCTTGATGGCATACGGGCTGCCGGCTTTACCCTTTACCACGTAAGGGTTATCGGGGCGGATACCGTAGGCGCTGTAGTCGGTGGCCTGGGCGTGCTCCACCACACCGGTGTACCAGACGTGGGTGATGCCTAACTCCTTGATCGACCGCAGGACGGCAGGGGTGATGTCGTTCATCTTACCCGCGCCGTTGCGCGCGAGGTCGCCGCCGGGGACGGGATCGGGGGTGTTGTTGGTGAAAAGTCGCGTAAAAATCTGATATATCACCGGTCGTCCGGCAAAAGGCTTTTGCTGTGTCATTGCGTAGTTTGTGATGATGCTGATTGGTTGGGCGCGTCACGCTTGACAAGGCCCGACTGGTGCAGGGCGTGACGCATATTGACGTATCCCGCCAGGAATACTTTTTCTATTTCTTTGAGGTTGAACACCTTGTAATGCGAAATCTCGCGCATCTCCACCACCAGGTCGCACACGTCCATATCGTCGCGCTGGTTGGCCTTGGCCATAAGGTTATAGGTGCGCAGGGCCACCTCGAGCACCGACTCGCGGTTGCGGAAGGCACCCATGGGGCTGACGTTGATGCCGATAAGGGTCTCGCACTCGTCGCGGATGACACGCGCCGGCAGATTTTGCAGCACGCCGCCGTCAACGTAGTAGTGGCCGTCAATCTTTACCGGCTTGAAGATTATGGGGATAGAGCAGGAAGCGCGCAGACGCGGGCCGATGGGACCGCTGTCAAAGACAAAGGTCTCGGCGCTGTCGAGGTCGGTGGCGCTGATACGCACCGGGATGGCAAGGTCCTCGATATTTTTTGCCGGAGCGATGGCGTTCAGAATTTTTGCAGCGAACTTATCGATGGAGAACAGACCTCCCCCACCCAACTGAAATCCTACCATCTGCGTGAAGCCGGTGTGCTGAAAAATCTTGAGCATATCGTCGGGGCGTATCCCGGCGGCATACATCACCGCCACCACCGAGCCGGCGCTGACACCGGCCACGATGTCGGGGCGTATCCCCGCTTCCTCCAGCGCCTTGAGGGCACCGGCATGGGCGAAACCACGCGCGCCGCCTCCGCTGAAGGCAACGCCCACCTTGTACTTTTTCTTCGTCTCGCGATTTTTCTGCTCCTGCATAAGTGAAGTGCAAATATAGTATATATTCGCGAGTAATCCAAAAGCGCATATCGGCCGAAGGCCGGTGCGCGGTGCCGAAGGCATTTGGACTTACCGCAAATATAGTATATATTCGCGAGTAATCCAAAAGCGCATGTCGGCCGAAGGCCTATGTTTTCATTAAATTCAACAATCATCTGCCCCTTAAGTTTGGGAAACTCCGCCTCTATTTCCCTCTATTTCCCATCTTTAGACCGACCTATACATTATTTTTGTAAAAATATGGGCTTGAACGAAAAATATTTGCTACATTTGCCACAAATTAGCTTTTTACCTTAAACAACAGCCATACATACACCCTGAATATAATCCTCACCGCAATATAATCCTATCCTGATTATCCCGAAAACATCAAATACCTTAAATAATTAAATCACTAACCCCAAATTTATCAACATGAGAGTATCTTTACGCAATCTCGCTATCTGCGGCTCGCTCGCAGTAGCCGGTATGGCCATGGCCCAGACAACACCTAAGGTCACCATGGAGTGGAACAAGTTCATCACAAAAGACCAGCACTGTCAGTCAACCGACTGCCGCGACGGCTCAGGCTACGGCAACAAGATTTACTGGTCCAACAAAGCCGACCACAACGTTTACTGCTACGACCCCACCGACGAGTCGGTTACAGTAGTCGCCAACGTTTCCGGCAGCAGCTTGGGCATCTCGCTGGACGACGCCGGCAATATCCTGGTCAACGGCGGTTGGGCCGGTGCCAATTCATCCAAGCTTTTTAACATTATCTCGGCAGCCGACAAGACTGTCACCACCTTTGAAGCTAACCTGCACGATGTTGCCTACGGCCGTAACGACTTCCTCCCCCGCGTGGTAGGCAACATGCTCAGCGAAGACGGCGCCATCTTCTACCTTTTCCCCAACAACGCCACAAGCACCGCTATGATTTACGTTCAGAATGGCGCTCAGGCCGACGGTCCTTTCAGCTTCTTCAACAGCGAAGTCGTTCCCAAGACCACCGGTGACGCTACTTCTCTGGCCCAGCCCGCCTATACTTTTGCCGAGCTGATCCAAATGGGCGACGATGCTATAAACGGCGCTGCCGTACGCAGACGCGGCAACAAATATATCTACGTCTTCAACTACGGATCAACCGCTTGGGACGCAGTTCCCCAGGCCGCTTCCCCCGCCCCCAGCACCGACAACGGCTTTGACGTATTCAGTCTCGCCGATAAAAAATATCAGGTTTATCCCACTCTCACCGGCGCAGGCAGCTACAACTCCACCATCGCAATCGCCGACTTCGAGGGCAATGTAATCTATGAGGACGAGCGCGGCAACCTCCACACAGCCGGCTCTAGTACCAACTCGGGCTCTATCACAGCCCGCAAGGTTGACGAGCACACCGTTGAGGTTTACACCTACTATCCCGTTCCCACCGGCGCTTACGTTGCCAAGTTCAAAGTCAGCGACAAGGACGATGCCGTCAACAGCATCGTTGCCGACCAGGCCGAGGGTAAGGCTGTTTACTACAACCTCCAGGGCGTTAAGGTTGCCGGCAACCCTGCTAACGGTGTATACCTCAAGGTTGTCAACGGCAAGGCCTCGAAAGTTCTTGTAAAATAAGAGTTACCATCCCTTAACCGGACCCGCCTGCGGGTTTAGGTAAGCCACAGGGGCGATGTGCAGTCAAAGGCGCATCGCCCTTTTTCTGTCCCCGCCACCCACTTTCACGGGCCAATTTGCCCGCTGCAACATTTTTTTGGTGACGCCTCTCGCGTTTGTCTGAAATATTCAGTAAATTTGCATACACAATATTATTATATCCGTAGATTATATTTGTAGTAGATGGAAATTACCGAACTGCCCAACGACCCGGCCTTGCTGCTCAGCTGCGTCAACATGAAGTTGCGCGACTGCTACGCCGGCGATGACGATGCCACAGGCCTCGACCGCCTGTGCGACGACCTCGGCCTCGACAAGGATAAACTTACAGCATGCCTCGCCGACGCCGGTTTTGAATATTCGCCCGAGCAGAACCGTTTCTGGTAATTTCCCCGCCGGTCACGGCATCCACACACACCCCGAGACTCTCAGGAAAATGAGCAACGAATATCTCAACGAGCTGAACGACCAGCAGCGCGCCGCCGTGGAATACCTCGACGGCCCCGAGCTGGTGATAGCGGGCGCCGGCTCCGGCAAAACCCGCGTGCTCACTTACAAGATAATACACCTGCTGGCCCACGGATACGAGCCCTGGCGCATCATGGCGCTGACGTTCACCAACAAGGCCGCAAACGAGATGAAGGAGCGCATCGTAAACCAGGCCGGCGCACACGCCGCCTCAAAGATTACGATGGGTACCTTCCACAGCGTCTTCGCACGCATGCTGCGCGCTAACGCCGAGCGCATCGGCTACAAGCCCAACTACACCATATACGACTCTGCCGACTCGCTGAACCTCGTTAAAACCATCATCCGCGACATGGACCTCGACGAAAAGGTCTACAAGCCCTCGTCAATCGCCGGACTTATCTCGCGCTGCAAAAACGCCCTGGTCATGCCCGCCGACTACATCAACGACCAGGCGCAGCAGAACAGCGACCGCCACCACAAGATCCCCCGCGCCGGCGAGATTTACGCCGCCTACTGCCACCGCTGCCGCACGGCCCAGGCCATGGACTTCGACGACCTGCTTGTCAACACCAACATCCTGCTGCGCGACAACCCCGACGTGCGCCGCCACTACCAGGACTTCTACCGCTACATCCTCGTCGACGAGTACCAGGACACCAACTTCGCCCAGCACGCCATAGTGCGCCAGCTCACCGTCGACGGCAACAACGTCTGCGTGGTGGGCGACGACGCACAGAGCATCTACAGCTTCCGCGGCGCCAACATCGGCAATATCCTCGGCCTCGGCCGCTCGTTCCCCAACCTGCGCACCTTCAAGCTCGAGCGCAACTACCGCTCCACGGAGAACATCGTCAACGCCGCCTCGTCGCTCATCGGCCACAACAAAAACCAGCTTGAGAAGCACGTCTTCTCCAAGAACGGCCCGGGCTTCCCCGTCGAGGTGGTGAAGAGCTACTCGGACTACGAGGAGAGCTACCTCGTGGCAAGCCGCATCTGCCAACTCAAACAAAGCCAGGGAGCGTCCTACGACGAGTTCGCCATCCTCTACCGCACCAACGCGCAGAGCCGCGCCCTCGAGGAGTCGCTGCGCAAGCGCAACATCCCCTACCGCATCTACGGCGGCAAGTCGTTCTACGAGCGCAAGGAGGTCAAGGACGCCATCGCCTTCTTCCGCCTGGCCATCAACCCCGACGACGACGAGGCCCTGCGCCGCGTCATCAACGTCCCTGCCCGCGGCATCGGAGAGACAACGGTAAAGAAGCTCGTCTCGGTGGCGCTGGGCTCCGGCATCAGCCTGTGGGACGTCCTGGCCGACCCCGTCGGCAAAGGCGTGTCGGTGAACCGGGGTACGCTGTCAAAGCTGATAACCTTCCGCACGCTTATCGAGCGCTTCGCCGGACTGGTGGTGCAGGGTCTCGACGCCGACAAGGCCGCCCGTGCCATCATCGGCGAAACGGGCCTGATCTCGCAGTACATGAGCGACACCACGCCCGAGAATATCTCGCGCATGGAGAACGTCGAGGAGCTGCTCAACAGCGCCGCACAGTTTGTAGAGGAAGGGCGCGAGCAGGGCATCGACGACCTCTCGCTGCCCGCCTTCATGGCGCAGGTGTCGCTGGCGACGGACATCGACAAGACCGACGCCGACACGCCCAACGAGTGCGTGACGCTGATGACCATCCACGCCTCGAAGGGCCTCGAGTTCGACAACATCTTTGTGGTGGGCGTCGAGGAGGACCTGCTGCCCTCGTCGATGAGCAACGACACGCTGCAGGGCATCGAGGAGGAGCGGCGCCTGCTCTACGTGGCCATCACCCGCGCCCGGCGCTTCTGCATGCTCAGCTTCGCCGGCTCGCGTTTCCGCAACGGTATGTCCGTGATGACCTCGCCGTCACGCTTCCTGGGCGAGCTGGACCCGTCGTTCCTCAAATTTGTCACGGGCACCAACATCGACCAGTTCCACAACCCGCTGCGCGACTCCTACTCGGCCTCGACGCGCAACCAGACGTCCGCCGGCCGTTACAAGCCGTCGCCCTCCCCGTCGTTCGGCGACAGACGCTCTTACGGCAACCCGCCGTCGCGCAACACGGGCCGCTTCCCCACCCCCTCCACGCCCCCGTCCACGCCGCCCGCAAATTCCGCCGGCCACATCGTGCACGAGCCCGACGAGCTGGAGCCGGGGATGCTGATCGAGCACAACCGCTTCGGCAAGGGCACGATAACACAAATCGACGCCACCAACCCCAACGGCCCCCGCATCAGCGTCAGGTTTGACAGCGACAACAACATCATACGCACCCTGATCCTGCGATTTGCCAAATTCGCCATAATCAGCTAACCAAGCTAAAATAGCTATCTTAGCTATAGTAGCTAAAATAGCCCTCCCCAAAAAGCACCACTCACATGAAAGTCAACGAAATCCCCACCCCGTTCTACATCGTCTACGAGGACAAGATACGCGCCAACCTCGACCTCATCAGCGACGTCGCCGCCCGCGCCGGAGTAAAAATCATCATGGCCTTCAAGGCCAACGCCCTCTGGAAGACCTTCGGCATCCTGCGCGAGTATGGCGTTGCCTGCACGGCCAGCAGCCTCAACGAGCTGCGCCTGGGCAACGAGGAGCTGTGCCCCGGACAGGTACACACCTACTGCCCGGCCTACACCGACGCCACCATCGAGAGCTACCTCGACGGCTCGTCGCACATCACCTTCAACTCGATGGGCCAGTGGAACCGGTTCAAGGACACCCTGCGTGAGTACGAGGCACGCACGGGACGGCACGTCTCGCCCGGTCTGCGCGTCAACCCGCGGTGCTCGGTCATCGCCACCGACCTCTACAACCCCGCCCTGCCCGGCTCGCGCTTCGGCGCCCGCGCCGACGAGTTGGAGGCCGGCGTTCCCGATGGCATCGAGGGGCTGCACTTCCACGCCCTGTGCGAGAGCAGCAGCTACGACCTCGAAAAGGTCCTCGCCGCCTTCGAGAGCCAGTTCGGCCACCTCCTCCCACACCTCAAATGGGTCAACATGGGCGGCGGACACATCATGACACGCGAGGGATACGACACCGACCACCTCGTCAAGGTGCTCACCGACTTCCGCAAACGCTACCCCAATCTCGAGGTCATCCTCGAACCCGGCTCAGCCTTTATGTGGCGCACGGGCGACCTCATCGCCTCGGTGGTGGACATAGTGGAGAACGACGGCGTGTCGACGGCCATCACCGACGTGTCGTTTGCCTGCCACATGCCCGACTGCCTGGAGATGCCCTACAAGCCCGCCATCACCGAGTCGCTCGGCGACGACCCCGTCCCCGGCAAACCCACCTACCGCCTCGGCGGCAACTCGTGCCTCAGCGGCGACTACGTGGGCTTCTGGAGCTTCGACAAGCCTCTGCAACCCGGCGACCGCCTCACCCTCGAGGACATGAACCACTACACCACCGTCAAGACCAACATGTTCAACGGCATCCAGCACCCCGACATCTGGTTCTGCGACGCCAAAGGCGACTGCACCCTCCTCCGCCACTTCTCCTACGACGACTACAAGTCCCGTATGAGCTGACCTCCGGCGTCCCCCGGACCCGCGCCCGTCGCTCCCGGTCTGCGGCCGTCGCCCCCGCCCTTCCCTCTTTTGTTACAGCGGCGAAAGCTTGCTTTCGCGCCATCTCCCCCCCCCCTTTTTCCACCCACCCCTTTTACATTTTACAGCCGTGCCTAAAAAGTTTTCAATAATAGTCCCCGTCTACAACCGCATTGACGAGGTGCGCGACCTGGCCGACAGCCTCCTTGCACAGACCGCCGGCAACTTCGAGCTCATCCTCGTCGAGGACGGCTCGACACAGCCCTGCGACAAGGTGGCCGACGAAGCCCGCGCCAAAGGGCTCGACGTCAAATACTTCTACAAGGACAACGAGGGCCGCTCTATCGCCCGCAACTACGGCATCGAACGCTCGCAGGGTCAGTGGCTGATATTCTTCGACAGCGACTGCGTCATCCCGCCCACCTACTTCGAGGAGCTGGAACGGCTCACCGCCGACCAACCCCTCGACTGCTACGGAGGCCCCGACGCCGCCCACGAGTCGTTCACCACCACCCAGAAGGCCATCAGCTACACCATGACCTCGTTCCTCACCACCGGCGGCATCCGCGGCGGCAAGGTCAGCCTGGAGAAGTTCACCCCCCGCACCTTCAACATGGGCTTCCGCCGCGAGGTCTACGACAAGGTGGGCGGTTTCCGCGAGATGTTCAGCGAGGACATCGACATGAGCACGCGCATACGTCAGGCCGGTTTCAGCATCGGCCTGTACCCCGACCTGCCGGTATGGCACAAACGACGCGTAAGCTGGGGCAAATTCTGGCGCCAGGTTCACGTCTTCGGCATGTCGCGCATCACCCTGCAGCTGCTCTATCCCGGCTCGATGAAAGCCGTGCACTGGCTCCCCGCCATCGCCGTCATCGTCGGCATCGCCCTGCTCGTCCTGGGCATCGTCGTCTCGCCCTGGTGGCTGCTGCCCTTGGGGCTCTACCTTGCCGCGGTGGTCGTCATGGCCTTCGCCGTCACACACAGCCCCGTCATCGCCCTCAAGGCCCTCCCCGCGGCGGTGATACAGCTCGGCGGATACGGCACGGGCTTCATCAAGGCATACTTCACAAAAATTATCCTGCGGCGCGGCCGCGACGTCCAGCAGGAGATAGAGATGCGGCGCGGCAAATAAGAGCCCGTCGTCGCCAACCATCACCATCACACTTGCTCACAGACCAATCATGGCAAAAAGCTATCTTGCGACAAACACCTCCTTCCGCCAGCTCAGCGAGGACGAACGCCCGCGCGAAAAGGCGCTGAACCACGGCATAGGGTCGCTCACCGACGCCGAGCTGCTGTCGCTGCTCTTCGGCACGGGGACGGCGGGCTGTTCGGTGCTTGACATGGCCGAGAACATCATCAACGACAACGAGGGGCACCTGTGGCGCCTCGCCGGCATGGATACCCGCGACATCGCCAGGAAGTACAAGGGCGTGGGCATCGCCAAGGCCATCCTCATCGCCGGCGCGCTCGAGCTGGGCCGCCGTGCCTTCAAGGACGCCCTCGCCTGCCCGCAGAACGCCATCAGCTCGTCGCGGATGGCTTACGAGGCCATGCGCGAGACAATGGAGAACCTCGACCACGAGGAGTTCCATGTCATCTTCCTCAGCAACGCCGCCATCGAGATTGCCCGCGAGCTGATCGGTGTGGGCGGGCAGTCGGCCACCGCCGTCGACGTCAAGGTGATAGCGCGCAAAGCCCTCGAGCACAAGGCCACGCGCGTCATCCTATACCACAACCACCCCAGCGGCACCCTGCGCCCCAGCATCCAGGACGACAGCCTGACAAGCAAGATACGCCGCGGCCTCGAGCTGCTCGACATCCGCGTCGACGACCATATAATCATCACATCCAAAGGTTATTTCTCCTACAACGACGAAGGGCGCCTGCACCGTTGACCGCCCGCGCCCATCAAAGCTCAACTGAAAATTCAGAATCAAACATATCACATCCCTCACTCCTCCCAAATCCCAAATTTCCAATTCGTAACTCCTGATTCCCTGCAATGATTTCCTTCTCTGTGGCTCTGATTCTGCTGATTGCAGGATACATAATCTACGGCGCGCTGGCCGCACGCATCTTCGGCGAGGACCCGTCGCGTCCCACGCCCGTGCAGACGATGGCCGACGGCGTCGACTACGTGCGCCTCAAGCCCTGGCGCATCTTCCTAATCCAGTTCCTCAACATCGCCGGCCTCGGACCCATCTTCGGCGCCATAATGGGCATAATGTTCGGTCCGGCGGCCTTTCTGTGGATTGTCATAGGCACAATCTTCGGCGGCGCCGTCCACGACTACATATCGGGCATGCTGTCGGTGCGCGAGAAAGGCGCGTCGCTGCCCGAGATTGTGGGCAACGAGCTGGGCACTACGGTAAAGAACGTCATGCGCCTGTTCTCGCTGCTTCTGCTGATACTGGTGGGCGCGGTATTCGTCTACAACCCCGCCGACCTGCTGGCGATGCTCACGCCAAACGCCCTCGACCGCATCTTCTGGGTAATCGTCATCTTCGGCTATTTCATCGCCGCGACGCTGCTGCCCATCGACAAGATAATCGGCAAAATCTACCCCGTCTTCGGCTTTGTGCTGCTGTTTATGGCGGCCGGAATAATGGTGGTGCTCTTTATGAATGCCGGTGACATCCCCGAGGTATGGCATGAGATGTACAACCACAAGGCCGACCCGGAGGCCACACCGATTTTCCCGATGATGTTCATCTCGATAGCCTGCGGAGCCATCTCGGGCTTCCACGCCACGCAGTCGCCGATGATGGCACGCTGCCTGCCCAACGAGAAATACGGCCGCCCCATCTTCTACGGCGCGATGGTGGCCGAGGGCATGGTGGCGCTGATATGGGCTGCCGCCGCCGTCACCTACTGCCACGGCTACGACGGCCTACAACAGGCAATGGGCTCGGGCTCCCCCGCCGTCCTCGTCAACGACCTCAGCCGCGACTGGCTCGGCGCCGTCGGCGGCATCCTGGCCATCCTGGGCGTCATTGCCGCTCCCATCACCACGGGCGACACCGCCTTGCGCAGCGCCCGCCTCATCCTTGCCGACGTCACCGGCATAGAGCAGCGCAGCCTCTCCAAGCGCCTGCTGGTGTCGCTGCCCATCTTCGCCATCTGCTTCACGGTGATGCTCGTGCCCTACGACGTGCTGTGGCGCTATTTTGCCTGGAGCAACCAGGTGCTGTCGGTATTCACCCTGTGGACAATCACCGTCTGGCTGGCACGCCACCGCAAGGCCTACCTTATCTCGCTCATCCCGGCGCTGTTTATGACAATGGTGACGGTGACATACATCCTGTACGCCCCGGAGGGCCTAACGGCGCTGGCCAAGGCTGCCACCGGACGGCCCATCCCCTACTGGGCCGCCCTCTCCGGCGCTGCATTAGTGACGGCATCGTTCCTGCTACTCTTCGGACGTATGCTGAAATCATCTGGAAACCAACCCGTTTTAGAATGAAAGCCGACAAAAGTAACAAACCCTCCGCCGGCACGACGGGCGAATACGAGTTCCCCGGCGAATGGCTCACCGCCCCCGCTACCGGCGACGATGGCGAGCTGGTGATGGTGACCGGACGCACCGACGTGGCCCGGTTCCGCGACAACCCGCGTTTCAACATACGCGTGACGGTGAGCTGGCGCTACGGCGACAGCGGAATGCCCGACACGGCGACCTCGCTGCTGATGCAGGACGTGGCCGAGCGCCTCGTGCGCGAGTTCGCCGCCGACCCGGTGGCCGTGCTGACGGGCATATACACCGGCGCCGGCCTGCGCGAATGGGTCTTCTACACCCTCTCGCTCAACATCTTCGGCCGCAAGCTCAACGAGCGCCTCGCCGACCTGCCCCTGCTCCCCCTCCAAATCGAAGCCGAGAGCGACCCCGCCTGGCACGAATACACCGAAATGTCCCAAGTCCTCGAAGACCTCGACTAACACCGCCGCCCCTCCCAATCAGACTAATTAGACCAATTCGACCAATATAACCCCATAACCCTAAATTGAACAAGTCCAACTTAAATTAACTAACAAACCAACATGATTATTCCTGCTTTCTGGCTTGTGCCGGTTTCGGCAATAATCGCCCTTCTGATGGCCTGGTACTTCTACCGCCAAATGAAAAAACAGAGCGAGGGCACCGAAACAATGCAGCGCATAGCCTCGTATGTGCGCAAAGGCGCCATGTCGTATCTCAAACAACAGTACAAGGTTGTCGGCATAGTATTCCTGTGCCTGGTGGCCCTTTTCTCGGTAATGGCTTACGGCTTTGACCTCCAGAACCACTGGGTTCCCGTGGCCTTCCTCACCGGCGGCTTCTTCAGCGGCCTCTCGGGCTTCCTGGGCATGAAGACCGCCACCTACGCGTCGGCCCGCACCGCCCACGCCGCCCGCGGCTCGCTCAACGCCGGCCTGCGCGTGGCCTTCCGCTCGGGTGCCGTCATGGGCCTCGTCGTCGTCGGCCTCGGCCTCATCGACATCTCCTTTTGGTACCTGCTGCTCGACTGGCTCGTCGACCTTGAGGGCACAAAGAAACTGGCCATGATCACCACCACCATGCTCACCTTCGGCATGGGCGCCTCCACACAGGCCCTCTTTGCCCGCGTGGGCGGCGGCATCTACACCAAAGCCGCCGACGTCGGCGCCGACCTAGTGGGTAAGGTCGAGGCCGGCATACCCGAGGACGACCCCCGCAACCCCGCCACCATCGCCGACAATGTCGGTGACAACGTGGGCGACGTCGCCGGCATGGGCGCCGACCTCTACGAGTCGTACTGCGGCTCCATCCTGGCCACCTCGGCCCTCGGTGCCGCCGCCTATCTGCTCACCGGCGACGTCGAGATGCAGCTCAAGGCCGTGATAGCCCCCATGCTCATCGCCGCCGTAGGCATCCTGCTCAGCATCGTGGGCATCTTCTGCGTGCACACCCGCGAGAACGCCTCGATGAAGAACCTGCTGGGCGCCCTCTCGCTGGGCACCAACCTCAGCTCGCTGCTTATTGTCGGCGCAACCTTTGCCGTGCTGTACCTGCTGGGCATCGACAACTGGGCCCTCATCAGCTGCTCGGTTGTGACGGGTCTGCTCGTCGGCGTGGTGATAGGCAAGTCAACCGAATACTACACCTCGCAGTCGTACGAGCCCACGCGCAAGCTGTCGGAGAGCGGCAAGACCGGCCCCGCCACCGTCATCATCTCGGGCATAGGCCTGGGCATGGTGTCGACGGCAATTCCCGTCCTGGCCGTCGTTGTCGGCATCATCCTCAGCTACTGGTTCGCTTCGGGCCTTGACTTCAACAACGTCGCCATGGGCCTCTACGGCATCGGCATCGCCGCCGTGGGCATGCTCTCCACCCTCGGCATCACCCTCGCCACCGACGCCTACGGCCCCATCGCCGACAACGCCGGCGGCAACGCCGAGATGTCGGGCCTGGGCAAAGAGGTGCGCCGCCGCACCGACGCCCTCGACAGCCTCGGCAACACCACCGCCGCCACCGGCAAAGGCTTCGCCATCGGCTCGGCCGCCCTCACCGGCCTGGCCCTCCTTGCCTCGTACATCGAGGAAATCCGCATCGGCCTGGCCCGCCTGGGCGAGACAACCATACAGATCGGCGACCGACTGGTAGACATCCACCAGATGAACTTCCTCGACTTCATGCAGCTGTACGAGGTCAACCTGATGAGCCCCAAAGTGCTCAGCGGCATGTTCATCGGCGCCATGATGGCCTTCCTCTTCTGCGGCCTGACGATGAACGCCGTGGGACGCGCCGCCGCAAGCATGGTTGACGAGGTGCGCCGTCAGTTCCGCGAAATCAAAGGCATCCTCCAGGGCAAGGCCGAGCCCGACTACGCCCGCTGCGTGCAAATCAGCACCAAGGGTGCCCAGCGCGAGATGATCTTCCCCTCGGTACTTGCCATCATCGCCCCCATCCTCACCGGACTGATCTTCGGCGTGCCCGGCGTCCTCGGTCTGCTCGTGGGCGGCCTGTCGGCCGGCTTCGTCCTCGCCATCTTCATGGCCAACGCCGGCGGCGCCTGGGACAATGCCAAGAAGTACGTCGAAGAGGGTAACTTCGGCGGCAAAGGCTCGGAGGTCCACAAGGCCACCGTCGTCGGCGACACCGTCGGCGACCCCTTCAAGGACACATCGGGCCCCTCGCTCAACATCCTCATCAAGCTCATGTCGATGGTCGCCATCGTGATGGCCGGCCTCACCGTCAGCTGGTCGCTCTTCTGACCCTGACCCCCTAACCTGTACCAGGCCCCCGGCGCAAAGCCGGGGGCCTGGTACATTTTTACCCACATAAATAACATACACCACAAACACCACACCCCCTCAAAATAAGAAAAAGAGGAGCTTTCACAAGTTCCTCCCTTTCCATTCATCACATTATGCTTAATTTTTGTGCTTTCGCTTGTTAATCAATACGCTGAAGGAGTATATAAATGTCAGGTGTTAATCTTTAAAAGCGCCTGCCCCTACTCATATTAGCCAAGAGGTGGAAAATCCATGGCGAATCCGATGTCCGGCTGAAGAGCGCTCCCGGGATGGGAGGGTTCACTCTATATCCCAAAGGGGACATAACGACATCTCGTCCGCGTCTTGTTCGTGGCGTGTTCGGGACAGGCGCTTTGTTTTTTGGTGGCATTGTTCACCCGTCGTGTGCGGCGGTGGCGCAATGCCGTGTTTTGTGTGTTTTATGTGTACAGATTAAGAATTTCTTTTGTCTTGTCAGGGGGACGGCGCCTCAGTCTTCGTAACGGCCTTCGACCACTTTCCAGTCGATGATGTTCCAAAGAGCCTCGAGGGCTGCCTGACGGCGGTTCTGATAGTCGAGGTAGTAGGCGTGCTCCCATACGTCGAAGGTCAGCAGAGGCTTGAGACCCTGGCTGATGGGGTTCTCGGCATTGCGGCCCTGGGTGATAAAGAGCTTGCCGTCGGCGTCGGTGGACAGCCAGACCCATCCGCTGCCGAACAGGCCTACGCCGGCGTCGACAAATACTTTCTTGAACTCCTCGAACGAGCCGAAGTCGCGGTCGATTGCCTCGCGCAGCTTGCCTTTGGGCTCGCCTCCGCCGTCGGGGCTGAAGGTGAAGAAGTAGAAGATATGGTTCCAGGCCTGCGAGGCGTTGTTGAACAGCGCGCCGTCCGAGTGGCGGATGACCTCCTCAAGGTCTTCGTCGTCAAAGCGTGTGCCGGCGACAAGGCGGTTGAGGTTGTCGATGTAGGCTTTTTCGTGTTTGCCGTAGTGGAACTCTACCGTGCGCTCGCTGATGGCGGGCTCGAGAGCATTGTTGGCGTAGGGCAATTCAGGTTGTGAGTATATCATATTCGTCAGTTAGTTATATTAGACTGTTATTAAATTCAAGGTGGTCCGCTAACAGCATCCGATAGCACCAAATTGCAAAACCGGAGATGCTTTTTCTGCCCGGTTTTGTCATTAAAACGCACCCGTGGCCCCGTTGTTCAAAATAACAAATGTTAAGGCCGGAAATTAACGCAGATTAAGCCTATATAGCATTAATTGCGTTAATTTGCTGACGGGAGGGGGGGGTATACGACGTATATGTCTTATACGTCTTATATCGGATTACCTGACCAGATAGGCCAGAGCCTTGACGCGTGTCTGCAGGCACGACAACACCCACGACAGCACAAACACCGCCACATACGTCACCGCAAGTCTCGGCCACAGGTCGAGCACGAGCACTCCCCTGACATTCAGCACGTCAGGTAGATTTTCCGCGGCCGGGCCTTTATACGCAGTGCGACCAGGAAGAACGCCGCGCCGCAAAGGCTGTTCCAGCAGGGCAGATTAAAGACAAACAGCACGATACTTGACACTGCCAACGATGCCGTCAATACCGCTGTCCCGCCCTGCGCCCTGTCCAGCCAGCGTTTTATATAATATCCGAACAGGATGAGCTGACTCCCGTAGAAAACCTTTATGGGCGTTAACACGATAAGACGGTGCAACCAATAATCGTAATGATACAGGCCATACGAGTATAGCAGAAAGCTGACAAAGTACACTATGCGTGAAATACGCTTCAAAACCGGCCTGCCGTGCAGAAAACTTTCAATAACGAAAAACCAGGCCATGGCGTATAAGAACCACAGAGGCCATGAATACGTAGTAACGCCCTCTACCACAAGTGTGATGATTGTCCTCAACGGTTGGGTGCTCGAGCCAAAGCCGCTGAATATATCAGTCGGCAGATAAATCAGTATCCACAGCGCCCATATTCTAATCAGCCGCAGTCCCCGGCGCAACAGCTTTTCTTTGTCGTCAAAGATTCCGTATGTCAGAAAACCCGTGGTGATAAAGAAGAAAGGCACGGGACCCTCCATCGCCCACCGTATGGCAACGGGTATGGCATTTTCGTCCGGCAGAAAAATTGCGGCAAAATGATCCAGCACCACGGCCAGAGCCATCAGGAATTTGAATATGTCGATGCCGGGGATGTCCCTTTTTATCGTCCGGGTCATAAAGCGCGGGGGGATGGGGGTGGAAGTGTTAGAATTCGACGACGGTGATGCCGGCACCGCCAAAGCGCACATCCTCGTCGTGGTAGTCGCGGATGGCGGCGATGGTGCCCAGGTACTGGCGTATGGCCTGGCGCAGGGCTCCGGTGCCGGTGCCGTGGAGGATGCGCACGCGGGTCTGATTGAACTGTATGGCGTCGTCGATGAAGTACTGCACGGCCTGAATGGCCTCGTCGGCACGCATGCCGCGCAAGTCTATCTCGCCTTTGAAGTCGAGCTGGCGGCGGCGCGAGCTCTCGACGGTGGCGGCGCTGACAAAGGTGGCGGCTTTGGCGCCGGTCTGCGGCTTGCGCAGGGTGCGCGTCGCGCCAAAGGCCACGGTGGCCTTGGTCTTTTCTATCTCGAGGACGGTGCCGGGATTGCCTGAGTTGTCGAGGATGACATTGTCGCCGACGGCAATCGGCTCGGCCTTTGCGGGGGCGGGCGCCGCTTTGGGCTTCTTGGGACGGGGTGCCTTGCGCAGGACCTCGGGAGCCGTGCTGTCGGCCTTGTCGCCGTCCTCGAGGTCACCGGCCTGGCGCACGAGGTTGCGGCGTGCCTCCAGGGTAGCCTCCTTCTCGGCCTGGGCCTGGCGTATGTCGTGGATGGTGCGCTCGATGGCGGCGTTAGAGCCGCGGATGATGTCGGCGGCCTGCTGGCGCGCCTCGGCAAGGATGCTTCGGCGGCTTGCGCGCAAGGTCTCGGCATCGGCCTCGTAGCGCGATATGACATCCTCGAGGTGCTTCTCGCGCTGACGGATGCGGTCGCGCTTGTTCTCCCAGTAGCGGCGGTCGCGGGCGACGTCGAGCAGGTACTTGTCAAGGTTGACGTAGTCGCTGCCGACAATCTCGCGGGCATCGTCGATGACGTCGTCGGGCAGACCGGTCTTGCGCGCTATCTCGATGGCGAAAGAGCTGCCGGCATGGCCGATGGCGAGCTGGAACAGCGGCTGCATGCGGTTGCGGTCGTAGAGCATCGAGCCGTTGACAAGGCCCGGGGTCTCGTCGGCAAAGGTCTTGAGGTTCTGGTAATGGGTGGTGATGACGCCCCACATCCCCGCCGCGTTGAAACGCGACAGCAGGGCCTGGGCGATGGCGCCGCCTATCTGCGGCTCGGTGCCGCTGCCGAACTCGTCGATAAGTATCAGCGAGCGCGCGTTGCCGTGGCGCAGGAAAAAGTTCATGTTGCGCAGGTGCGAGCTGTAGGTCGACAGGTCATCCTCGAGCGACTGATCATCGCCGATGTCGGCAAGGATGCTGTCGAAGATGCCCATGCGGCTGTTCTCGTAAAGGGCGGGCAGCAGTCCGCACTGCATCATATATTGTATTAGGCCCACTGTCTTCAGCGTCACCGACTTGCCGCCGGCGTTGGGGCCTGAGATGACAAGCAGGCGTCTGTCGGCGGTGAGGTGGATGCTGAGGGGGACGATGGCGCGTCCGTGACGGGCCAGCGAGGCCTCGAGCACCGGGTGGCGCGCGGTGTACCACTCCAGCTCGGGACTGTCGCTCAGCGTGGGCAGCGAGGCGTTGGTGTCGATGGCGAACATGGCTTTGGCACGCACAAAGTCGAGGTAGCCCATGCGGCGGCAGGTCTCGGTGAGCGGGTCAATGTAGGGGCGGATGGCGTCGGCGGTGACGGTGAGGATGCGCACAACCTCGCGCCGCTCCTCTATCTCCAGCTCGCGCTGGCGGTTGTTCAGCTCCACCACTTCGGCCGGCTCGATGAAGTAGGTCTTTCCCGAGGCCGACTCGTCGTGCACGATGCCCTGGATGCGACGCTTGTTCATCGGCGCGACGGGTATCACCAGACGGCCGTCGCGCATGGCGGGGGTGACGTCGGGGTCGACCAGGCCCTCGCTGACGGCATTGGCGAGCACGCGCCGCATGGCCGAGTTGATGCGCCCGCCTATCGACGACAGCTGGCGCCGTATCTCGCGCAGCTCGGCCGAGGCGTTGTCCTTGATTTCGCCGTAGTCGGTGAGGACGGCGTTGATGGCGACGGTGACGGGGCGGGCGCCGTCGATGCCCTGCGATGCCTCGTTCAGGAAGGGTAGCGTGCTGTGGCCCGTGCCCTCGTCGATATGGCTGTCGAAAAACGCGCGCACGTCGGCGGCGCTTTTCAGCCACGACCGCAGCTGCGACAGCTCTTCGGTGTCGATAAAGGTGCCGGGCACGCGTATCGAGGCCAGCCACGGCGCGGTGTCGGTGACGCAGTCAAGGGGGATGGCCGGACTTTCACCCAGGGCGCGTGTCATCTCGTGCACCTCGCCAAGGCGGCGGCGCACATCGTCGACATCGGCCGTAAAGACCATCTCATCGACGTGCGTCCGGGCCAGCGTGGACGTGCACTTGGCGGCCACCATGCGGCGCACTGCGTCAAAGCCGATCTTGGCCTCGAATGTCGCCGGATATATATGTGTCTTTTCTGTCTTGTTACGTTCCATAGTTCGTTCTGCAAAGTTACGATTTATTCGGCAAGTCGCAAACTCCCCCGTCCGTTTAGGCTTAGAGCCCGTTCCCCGGGGTTAAAAAAGTTAAATTTATGAACGGCACAAGGCATGGGGTTGTTTGAATGGCAGATACCTTGTACGTTTGCCGGTCTTTTGCCCGGCGGCAAAACGGGTATAGTGATGTGATGTTATTTGATGAATCTACGATGCTATGGGGGCTTTGGTCTCCATCAATTCTTTTTCACTATGGAAACCAAAAAATATTTACAGGACAAGCTGCTGTCTATTCAAGGAAATATGCTTAACTTCGCATATCTGCTTACGTCGAACCGCGATGACGCATACGACCTGCTGCAGGATACTACGCTGAAGGTGCTCGACAACCAGGACAAATTTGTCGACAACGTCAACTTCAAGGGCTGGGTCTTCACCATAATGCGCAACATCTTCATCAACAACTACCGGCGCGCCGTGCGCTCGGGCGTTGTACTGGACAACACGCAGGACCTCATCCACCTCAATATGCCGCAGACGTCGGGGATAGAGACTCCCGAGGGCTCGCTGGCGGTGGACGAGATAAGCAAGGTCATCAACTCGTTCGGCGACGGATACCGCGTGCCCTTCTCGCTCCACGTGCAGGGCTTCAAATATTCCGAGATAGCCAAAAAGATGGGTCTGCCGCTGGGCACGGTGAAAAGCCGCATCTTCTTCGCCCGCCAGCGCCTGCAAAAGGCCCTCGCCGACTATCGCCGCTAACATTAACCCCACTCTACAACCCAAGGGCCCAAACCCGTAAATTCATAGGCACCAAAGGGGCACGCCTCAAGCCCCACAACTCTCACAACTCTCACAACTCCCATAACACCCACAACCCTTAAGCTGAGTCCACTCAGCTTAAATGACCGACTGATGAAAAGTTTCGATACTCCTGAATTCTGGCAATTTGTCACAGACAACGCCGGCGCCGACACGCGCAAGCTGAGACTGCACTACCACGGCAAGGACGATGCCGACGGTGTGGACTATCCGCTCGCCATCACGCAAATCGAGTGCCGACAGAAATTCGGGAGCAAGCTGCGCGACACCCTCGCCGCCAATCCCCGGTTCCTTTTCCCCAACGAGCTAGCGGGCGAACAGAGCACGTCCGACCTGCTGGCCACGTTTCACTCATCGCTTCTGAGCGTCGGCGAGACCGTCACCGACCTTACCGCCGGACTGGGCATCGACGCCCTGCACTTTGCCGCGGCGGGGCACACGGTCCTGGCGGTGGACCGGCAGGAGAAGCTGGCCGAAGCACTGCGCTTCAACGCCGCCACGATGCGTCTGCCCGACCTCACTGCCATGCACGCCGACAGCACGGCCCTCCTCGCCGAAGAGGGCATACATAGCGACGTGGCCTTCATCGACCCGGCCCGCCGCAGTGCCGACGGAGGCCGCGTTTACGCCATCGCCGACTGTCAGCCCGACGTGGTGGCTCTGCTGCCCCTGCTGCGATGCCACTTCAGTCGGCTCGTGATAAAGCTGTCGCCGATGCTCGATGTCACCCAGACGATGCGCGACCTCGGCCCGGAGCTCGAAAGCATCAGCATCACCGGCACCGTCACCGAGTGCAAGGAGCTGGTGGCAGTAATGCGCTTCGGCACGGAAACCCCCATCGACGACTGCCCCGTGCGCTGTGTCACCCTGGGCACGACGATGGAGTCGGTCTTCCATTTCACCCGCGACGACGAGCAGGCTGCCCCCGCCGGAAATTTTGGCGTGCCGCGTGCGGGTGACTATGTATACGAGCTATATCCCGCCGTAATGAAGGGCGCGCCCTTCCGCACCCTCCAGCAGCGTTTCGCGGGACTATACAAGCTCTCGGCCAACACGCACGTCTTTTACAGCCGCGAGCTCATCCCCGAAATCCCCGGCATCGCCCGCCGCGTGAGCGCAGTGATACCGTGGCAATCGAAAAACATCAAACGCCTCAAGACCACCCTGCCGCAAGCCGACGTCGCCGTGCGCAACTTCGGCATGAGCGCCGCCGACCTCCAGAAAAAGCTCGGCCTCCGACCCGGCGGCCCCCACCGCCTCCTCGCCGTCACCGACACCGCCTCCTCCCGCCACCTCCTCATCCTCACCCCCTGACCCACATCGCCACGAAAGCCACCAAATTTACCATATAGCCTCGTCTCAACTCCTCTTTGAGTCGGGGTCTTTCTTTCCAAATTTTTTTGGGATATTTGTGTCACATTTTGCCGGGGCGATGTGTCTTATAGGTGACATGTCAAAACAAACTCATCTTCAACTTTAAAAATCGAATTATGGAACTAATTACACACGCATTAATCGAGATACTCGTTCCCATAGGTATTTGCGTGATACTGCCCTTAGGCATTTTCTGGCTCTATTACAGAGCACAAATGAACAAAGAGAACAAACG
>SFLG01000099.1 GCA_004553485.1 Bacteroidales bacterium
CTAACCATTAGAGGGCACTCAAAAAAGTGGACTTACGACGGAAAAAACGTGGCGAGGGTTGCGTATGTCGTGGATAATTCGCAAATTTGCATAGAGCGGTACAATCGCACGCTCGGCACGCTCACTTCGGTTGACGCCGGGGGTAGTCGGGTGTGGAGTCTACTTGGCGAGGACGAGACGGAACGCGCCCCCTCTGCTGGGTTAGGACTGGCTGACGCTATTTGGGGAGAGCAATTCTACGACTGGGTAGAACAAGATCTTTAGATATTAACAAATATGAGTATTCTTGATTTATATTTTTATGTATGGAGTAAAAGTAGATATGCAAATGATAGAGGGTGTGTTTCTGACGGAATCATAGGATTTGCATTCCCTGCTATTTTCGCTTTATACGCGATAAATAAAGTTTTTATAACACTCTTCTATTACCAGATTTATCATAGTTTTTTTACATATGTTATAATTCTATGCATAATTCTGATACTCATTTATGCTTATTATCGGCATAATGGTAGAGGTGAAAAAGTAATTGACTATTACGAAAAGTCAAAATACAACAAGTGGTATAATTTACTGCTTCTCCATATAGCGTTTGTCGTGTCTTATGTTTCAATATTTTTGCTTATAATCAAGTTGTTAGAGTAAAGTGAGCCACTAAAATTACAGACGAAATGGCATTGGTTGAGCACTTTAACCTGTTGGTTTGGGAATGGCTGACGCCATTTGGGGTGAACAACTTTACGATTGGATAGGTGATACGTTGTAATTCAAGTGACTATGAAGATATTTGATATATATTTTTATGCCAGTAGCATTCTCCGATTCGATGACGGGTCTGTCAGCTTAGGTGCCTTGGGATTTTTTTGGCCAAATATAATTATAGAATCGCTAATTGAGCACTTTTTACAAAAATGGATGTTAATAAAAATATCTAATGGAGCCGGCTTTTGTCTCGTTGTTGTGATGACTTTTTTTGTGTTTCTTTACTATAAGCACAATGACCGAGGTAAAAAAATAATCGCTTATTACAAAGAGCATACTAAAATAGGCAAATGGTATTTCACCTTGTTCACATTGTTCTCCTACTACATTTTTTTTGCATTCGTTGGTGTGGGAGGTGAAAAAATAATAGATTCCCTTTTTATATAAGAAAAAAGTGAAGGGTGAACAATTATATGATTGGATTGATGAAAATTTTTAAACAGGCAAAGAACCTCTTGGTTGGAACGACTGAGTTTTATTTTTATATCAATGGTAAAATTCATGATGGAGGAAGTGAGGGTGGAAGTGTGTCCAGTGGCGCATTTGGATTCATATTTCCTATTGCACCAGCCTCGTTTGGAATATGCAAGGCGATTGGAGATTTTTATAATATTGAAATATATCCAAAGTATATCATGATAATGGTAATTTTCATTCTTGTCTGCATCTATCTGTTCTATCGGCGTAACGACAAAGGAAATAAAATATTCAGAAAATATGATAACAAAAAAATCAACAAATGGTATTATATACTGCCACTTTTTTTTGTAATACAGGCATCATTATCCTCGCTCATTATTTTACTTTGCTGACAGCAATCATGATACCTAATTAACATTCATCTGATTATATCCGCTTAGTATTTTTTTGGGGTGAACAATTCTATGATTGGATTGAACAAGAATTCTAAAAAGTATTTTTTAATATTTATAATATGATGAAGATTATTAATTTGTATTTCTACACTTGGAGTAAGTATCTAAGCCCAAAGGGAAGAGGACAGGCTACGATGGGCGCATCTGGTTTCTTCCCGCTCATTCTGGTATTGTGTTATATGGTTCATGACATCATTCATGCGTTTATATGGAGCGGTTTAGACATTCCGTCAGAATATCTAATAACTATAGGTGTTGTGCTAACTATACCTGTCTTTTTTTACTATTTGCGCAATGGTAGGGGCGAAAAAATAATAGATTATTACGAACAGAGCCATCTTTTTGACAAGTGGTGGGTTTATTCGTTGTCTTTTGGAGCATGTCTTGCCGTGCTTTTTGGATTGTTTTTCCTGTATTTATTTATCATAGACGAATTTAGTTAATATCACTTTAACGTGGCAATAAAATGGGCATGGTGACGGAAAAAACGTGGCGAGTGTTGCGTATGTCGTGGATAATTCGCAAATTTGCATAGAGCGGTACAATCGCACGCTCGGCACACTCATTTCGGTTGACGCCGGGGGGTAATCGGATGTGGAGCCTACTTGGCGAGGACGAGACGGAACGCGCCCCCTCTGCTGGATTAGGACTGGCTGACGCCATTTGGGGAGAGCAGTTTTACGATTGGGTAGAAAACGAATTTTAGTTGAGCTATGTGTTTTTTCAATCTCTTTTTTTATTTAAACAGCAAAATTAGATGGGCTGATGATAGAGGGGCTTTATCTATGGGAGTTTTAGGGTATGCCTTCCCTCTTTTTTTATTTATTCCCTATTTGGCACTTGTAATAGAAAAAATTATAAAAAAACCGATATCTCCTTTATTGATATGGATTAGCTTAATTGCTGCAATACTTGGAGTTTATCTATTCTATAAGCACAAAAATAAGGGTGAAAAAATTATAGATTTCTATGAGCATACAAAATATAACAAATGGTATTATGTGGTATTTTTAGGTATCGGAATGCAAGTCTTTGTTTTAGCCCTAATCCATATGCTATTTAGCTTTATCAATTCAATAATATAAAATTGTAAGCAATGGACTGTGTACAAATATGCCGTTTAAATAAACAATAAAATTGCATTATGTTTCAGAAAATCAAAGGTGTATTAATCTATACATTTTATCGAATTGTAAATTACTATAACACAGAAGACAATTACAATATGACGCATCCAGAATATTCGTTTAAAGGAATAACAGGCGGTGGAGAAACCATGTTTTGGGATGCTCTCACCACCCATATAGTATTCGTGTTGTGTACTATTTGTGAAATATTCAACATCACATTGTTTCATCATCCAACTGAATTTTTTGTTTCGTGGGTTGCTCTAATTTTTATTAGACATCTTTTCACTCACAAAATACAAAATAAACTTTTACAAGGCTTTGATCAATGGCGGAAAGAAAACAAAGGTGATCCACATTGGAAGACAAAAGGCTATTTTGTCTTTTTCTTTCTTGCTTTCAATTTGGTAGAATTTGGTTTAATTATGGGATGCTATCACCACCTAATTGATTACTCACATTAGCAAAGTATCAACGAGACAGGAAACATGACGATGCGCACCGACTTGGGTTAAATCTCCCGAAACAATAACGCCATAGCGTAGGGATATGCCTTTGACATGTTCCCGATGCGTTGACACATTGGTGTTTGCATTGAAACATGCCAAAGGCGAGAGCACTGAAAAAGTCAGGAAAGAGCAAATGTGGTAAAAATCTTGAATAGGCTTCAGCCGTTGGAAACGGCTAATCGTGGTTAACTCCATGCAAGCGAATGAAGCTCCGCAGGAGCAAATGAGCGCAGCTTGGAGATTATGCTAAAGAGGGTATGAGCCTCGTAGAGGGTCGGTTATGGTCAAGAACATGCTACCACGACCGACCGTCTCCGACGCTCACCGCTATATCTGATTTTAACTCCAAGCTGCGCTCGCAAGCGAGCTTGCATGGAGTTAACCACAATATGCCGTTTCCAACGGCTCTAAAATCTCTCAATAACGCCATAGCGTAGGGACATGCCTTTGGCATGTTTCGCTGCAAACTGCAATGTATCAGCACATTGGAAACATGCCAAAGGCATGTCCCGGTTCAGTGGAAAATTCCTGGGGATAGATAAAGCTATGTTGCCGAATTGTGAATGGAATCAAAAACAAAAACATAAAAAACAGCCTTGGAGCAAAATGGAATGCTTCGCATTTGGCGGTGCGACTGTGCGCTTTGCGTCATTGGAAACGTTTCACGGCGAAAAACCCCTGATGATATAATGATTTCTTGAAAAGAGGTTGTATCAATCTCCTAAAACGATTTTTGATGGTAGGGACGCGATAATTCGCGTCCGCGCCAAATGATTGATATTCAATATGGTATAATAATTATGGGCGGACGTGAAGTATCACGTCCCTACTGGGTTGGTTTTTCGCCGAAGACGAGCGGTTTTAATCCTTTTGGCGATGCCTCCGACCTCGCTGGAGAGGGCGGCGTTAGGGTTGTGGTGTGGCTGATTCAAGCCTCGGCTTGAAATCAGACATGCCGCAGCACTAACGACAGGTGCGAAGCACTGGCATCGCCAAAAGGCTGTTTTTTTATGTTTTTGTTTCAGTTCCTCCCAGTA
>SFLG01000001.1 GCA_004553485.1 Bacteroidales bacterium
GTTATCGCATTGGCGGCGGCAGCTGCATCGGCCTCGGCAATGGCACAGCACGTCGGGTCGGAGTATCGGCTGAAGACCGTTATCCCCGTTGTCGGCCGTCAAGGCATCGCCATAGACAGCAATTATTATTATGTGTCCGACACGCGCGCCCTGTACAAGTACGACAAGCAGGGCAACCTGTTGCAGAAGAACGACGCGCCCTTCCGCCATCCCGAGATAGCCAACCACTTCGGCGACATCGACGTCTTCGACGGCGAGATTTACTGCGGCATCGAACGCTTTGAGTACGGCCGCGGCTACAACATCGCCGTCTCGGTCTACGACGCGGGCACGCTGGAGTGGAAACGCGACTTCACGTGGGCTCCCGAGAGCGGCCAGGTGGAGGTGTCGGGCATCGCTGTCGACCGCGACAAACGTATGGTGTGGATGTCAGACTGGGTCGACAGCCGTTACGCCTATTGCTACGACCTCGACACGGGACGCTACCGCACCAAGATGCAGTGCGTGCCCACGCCCTACTGGTGCCAGGGAATATTCATCGCCGACGGCAAAATTCTTTTCTCGGCCGACGACGGCGAGGCCGCCTACAATCTGCCCGACAACATCTACGTCGCCGAGATAGGGGAGGTGCCCTTTACCGGACTTGTCGAAGGCGAGGAGGTGGTCAAGGACACGCCCTTCAGCGTGAAAATCGGCGAGGACGGCAAACCCGTTACCCGCAAGGGCCTTGTCGCCGGCGGTGCACAGCGTGGCGATGTGTCGTTGCTGCGGTCGATGACCGACTTCCGCCGTGCCGGCGAGATAGAGGGCCTTGCCATCGACCCCGTCAACGACGACCTTGTGGTGCTCAACAACCGCGGCACAACCATCGTCCTGGGTATGAGCCAGGGTCCGATTACCGAGGAAGGGTACACCGGCGAGGTGCACGAGCTGTACGTCTACGAAAAAGTGAAGTGACGCGCAGGGGTAGACTCAGCGCCCCGGCACCGTGCCGACACTTTGCGGCTCAGGGACGGCGTCGGGCGAACCAAATCGGCCCGCAGTGGTTTTTTTATTATGCGGTAGTTTCCGCGCGACATAAACTGCGGCACGCGACATAAATTGTAACGCACAACATAAATTGTAACGCACAACATAAATCGAAACAAAGGTAAAATTACATAATAAAGGTACAATTCTATGACTGACATACACAAAGACCTTACCGAGCTCATCGGCAACACACCCCTTGTCGAGTTTCAACCCCGGCGGGAGCAGCAAGGACCGCATTGCGCTGTCGATGATAGAGGACGCCGAGAAGCGCGGCCTCATCAAGCCCGGTGCAACTATTATCGAACCCACCAGCGGCAACACCGGCATCGGCCTGGCTCTGGTGGCGCGCATCAAGGGCTACAAGTGCGTCCTTACTATGCCCGACACGATGAGTGTCGAGCGCCGCAACCTCCTCAAAGCCTTCGGCGCCGAGCTGGTCCTCACCCCCGGCTGCGAAGGCATGAAGGGCGCCATCGCCCGCGCCGACGAGTTGCATAAGGAAATCC
Source organism: Bacteroidales bacterium (assembly GCA_004553485.1). Classification (GTDB taxonomy): domain Bacteria; phylum Bacteroidota; class Bacteroidia; order Bacteroidales; family Muribaculaceae; genus CAG-873. The sequence goes on from SFLG01000001.1 coordinate 1,539, forward strand.
CCGGATCGTTTATCCCCGGCCAGTTCGACAACCCCGCCAACCCCGCCGTGCACGAGCGCACGACGGCGATGGAGATATGGAAAGACACCGACGGCGCCGTCGACATCCTTGTTGCCGGAGTGGGCACGGGAGGCACCCTGTGCGGTACCTCGCGCCGTCTTAAGAGCCTCAAGCCCGAGGTAAAGGCCGTGGCCGTCGAGCCCGCCGAGTCGCCCGTCCTCAGCGGCGGAAAGGCCGGTCCGCACAAAATTCAGGGCATAGGAGCCGGCTTTGTCCCCGGCAACTACGACCCGTCGGTGGTGGACAGCATCATCACCATCACCAATGACGAGGCCTTCGAGACTGCCCGCAACCTTGCCAGCGACGAGTCGATCCTTGCCGGCATATCGTCCGGGGCTGCCCTTGCCGCCGCCATCAAACTCGCCAAAGACCCCGCCAACGAGGACAAGACCATAGTATGCGTGCTGCCTGACACCGGTCAGCGCTATCTCTCGACCAATCTCTTTGTACAATGACTACCGACAGCGACAAAATAGTTGAGCAGCTGTGCCATCAGCCCGACGGTACCGCGTCGATACTGAAGCGCACAAAGGGACGTCTGCCGTCGGGGCAGCGCCTAAAGGAGATTATGCAGCTGATACGCGAGGTGATGTTCCCCGACTTCTTCGACGAGATGGCTCCGGCGCTGAACATCCGGCGCCATGTCACCGCCGTGCGCCTCGACAGCATCTACACCGAGCTGGCAGTGCAGATAAGGCGTGCCGCACGCCTGGGCGAGAAGACCGAAATCGACAGCGAGGCCGTCGCCGAGAACTTCGTCGCCGGTCTGCCCGAGCTGCGCCGCCTGCTGCTCACCGACGTCGATGCAATGTTCGAGAACGACCCCGCCGCCATCGACCGTTCCGAGATAATCTTCTGCTACCCGGCCTTTACGGGCATGCTGCATTACCGTACGGCCCACGCCCTGCTGACGGCGGGCGTGCCCCTGCTGCCGCGCATGATAACGGAGATGGCCCATTCGCGCACCGGCATCGACATCCACCCCGGCGCCGTCATCGGCCCGTATTTCAGCATCGACCACGGCACAGGCGTCGTCATCGGCGAGACCTGCCGCATCGGCCGACATGTGTCGATATATCAGGGCGTTACCTTGGGCGCTAAGAACTTCGTCCTTGACAGCAACGGACACCCCCTCAACGTGCCCCGCCACCCGATTATCGAGGACCACGTCACCATCTACTCCAACGCCACTATCCTGGGCCGTATCACCATCGGCAACCATGCCGTCATCGGCGGCAACCTTTGGGTGACGGCCGATGTGCCGCCCTACGCCCGCCTCAACCAGCGTCCGGCCGTCGACCAGCGGTTTATCGACGGCGCCGGGATATAGGCCGGCCAATGATGGCCGGGCTCTTATACGTCTTATAATTGTTATTTACAATCTTTGATATGACCTTACAGGAAGCCATCCCCGTGCGCCACTCGGTGCGGAAGTATATTGATAAACCGCTACCCGCCGAGGTAGTTGCCCTCCTGCGCGCTGAGATAGACAAACTCAACAGCGCCAGCGGTTTACGGATTCAGCTTGTGACCAACGAGCCCAAGGCCTTTACCGGTCTGCTGTCCTACGGCAAGTTCTCCGGCGTCACCAACTACGTCGTCGTCGCCGGGCCCAAGTCGGACAGCCTCGACCAGACCGCCGGCTACTACGGCGAGCAGCTTGTGCTGTATGCGCAGACCCTCGGCCTGAACAGCTGCTGGGTCGGACTGACTTACCGCAAGATCCCCGGCACCTACGAACTTGGCCCGGACGATAAAATCGTCTGCTACATCGCTTTAGGCTATGGCCGGACCCAGGGCAACAGCCACAAGACCAAGACCGTCGAGCAGCTCGGCAATGTCGGTCCCGACACGCCGGCCTGGTTTGCCGCCGGAGTGGAGGCCGCGCGCCTGGCTCCGACGGCCATCAACCAGCAGAAGTTCCACTTCACCTACCACGCCCCCGCCTCCGCCGGAGAGAAGGCCAAGGTCGTTGCCACCCCCGGCCGCTCGCTTGCGGGCTACGTGCAGACCGACCTCGGTATCGCCCGTTGCCACTTCGAGATCGGCGCCGGCAAGGAGAACTTCGACTGGGCGTAATGCGGTGGCGGATAAGGTGCGTAATGCGCTGCTAACATGATACTTGTGTGCCGATATATAAAGTTGTAATCCAACGATTGTTTAAAGTCCTGCTTTAAGGTTTAAAACCTTGATGCAGGACTTTTGGCTGGCGGTAAAAATCAGCTTTTTCGGGGCGTATCAGGACGCCGGGACGGGGATTTTGAGGGCTGCGTGTATTTTGTGTATAAATTTCCCTGCGCGGGTCCCGTATTATTGGCGGAAAATCAGTACCTTTGTCTATTGATAAACTGCCATGAACGAGAAAGCGCTGATACAGCTGTATCTTAAGGATACGGCATTCCAAAATCTGATGCAGAGCCGCATATTCAATGTGCTGCTCATTGCGTCACGTTACGACGCGTTTGCTCTTGAAGAGGACGGACGTGTCGACGAGCAGCTTTACTTCGAGTACGTGGCCCTCAACCTGAGCAGCCCGCCCCGTGTGACACGCGTCTCCAACTTCGACGAGGCTCTTGAGGAGATGCACCTCAAGCGCTTCGACCTGGTGATCTCGATGCCCGGCGTGGAGATCAGCGAGACCTTCAGCCGTTCGCACGATATAAAGGCCGAATTTCCTTCGGTGCCCATCGTCATGCTGACGCCGTTCAGCAAGGAAGTGTCGCGCCGCATCGCCGCCGAGGACGTCTCGTCGGTGGACTATGTGTTCAGCTGGCTCGGCAATATGGACCTTCTGCTGGCCATCATCAAGCTGCTCGAAGACCGCATGAACGCCGAGCGCGACATCAACGGGGTAGGGGTGCAGATGATTCTGCTGGTCGAGGACTCGGTACGCTTTTACTCGGCCGTCCTGCCTCACCTTTACCGCTTCCTGCTCACCCAGTCGCGTGCCTTCTCTACCGAGGCCCTCAACGAGCACGAGCAGATGCTGCGTATGCGCGGCCGCCCAAAGGTGATGCTTGCACGCGACTACGAGGAGGCGCGCGGGCTGTACGAGAAATACAAAGACAATATCCTGGGCGTCATCAGCGACGTCTCGTTCAACCGTGAGGGCGTGAAAGACCACAGCGCCGGCATCACCCTTGCCAAGTGGCTGCGCGGCCGCGACCCGTATCTGCCCATCATCATCGAGTCGAGCGAGGTGCAGAACGCCGAGCGCGTGCGCGACTTCAACGGCATCTTCATCGACAAGAACTCCAAGAAGCTGTCGGTCGACCTCGGCGAGGCCATCAAGGCCAGCTTCGGCTTCGGCGACTTTGTTATACGCAATCCGGCCACCGGCGCCGAGATAATGCGCATCAGCTCGCTCAACGACCTGCAGAAGCACGTCTTCGAGATTCCTGCCGACTCGCTCTACTACCACGCCTCGCACAACGACATCTCGCGATGGCTCTACTCGCGCGCCATGTTCCCCATCGCCGACGTGATGAAACAGCACCGGTTCCGCAGCCTTGACGAGGCCCCGGCGGTGCGTCAGCTCATCTTCGAGCTGATTGTGAAATACCGCCGCATGAAAAACCGCGGCGTGGTGGCCGTGTTCAAGCGCGGCCGTTTCGACCACTACTCCAACTTTGCCCGTATCGGCCAGGGCAGTCTCGGCGGCAAAGCCCGCGGACTGGCCTTTGTCGACTCGGTGATTAAGCACAAGGGCGAGTGCGACGACTTTGAGGGCGTCACCATCAGCATCCCGCGCACGGTGGTGCTGTGCACCGACCTCTTCGACCGGTTCATGGCCGAGAACAACCTCTACGGCGTGGCCCTCAGTGACGCCCCCGACGAGGAAATTCTGCGCCGCTTCCTGGCCGCCCGCCTGCCCCGGCAACTCGACGACGACCTGCGCGCCCTCATCGACGTCATCGACCGGCCCCTTGCCGTGCGCTCGTCGAGTCTGCTCGAAGACTCGCACTACCAGCCCTTCGCCGGTATCTACGCAACGTATATGGTTCCGCACGGCACCGACCCCGACGAGATGATGCGCCTGTTGTGCGAGGCCATCAAGGGAGTCTATGCCTCGGTGTTTTATGCCGACTCAAAGGCCTATATGACAGCCACATCCAACGTCATCGACCAGGAGAAGATGGCGGTGATAATCCAGGAAGTGGTGGGCCATCGCCACGGCGACTGCTACTTCCCCAGCTTCTCCGGCGTGGGCCGCTCGCTCAACTACTACCCCATCGGCGACGAGCAGGCCACCGACGGCGTGGCGCAGGTTGCCATCGGTCTCGGAAAATATATTGTCGACGGCGGCATGGCCCTGCGGTTCTGCCCGCGCCACCCGCGCAAGGTGCTTCAGACCTCGACCCTCGACATCGCTCTACGCGACACGCAGACATATATCGAGGCCCTCGATAACGACGAGAAGGCGTCGGTGGACTTCAGCGTCAACGACGGCTTCAACCTTGTGCGCCGCAACGTGCAGGACTTTGCCGGCGACCGCGTCCTCGACTATATGGTGTCGCGGTACGACTATGCCAACGATATGCTCGTCGACAACAACATCGGTCCGGGACGCCGCGTCGTCACCTTTGCCAACGTTCTGCGCGACAATGTCTTCCCGCTCGCTCCGGCCGTCGACTTCATGCTGCGCACGGGCCAGGAGGCCATGGGCCGTCCCGTCGAGGTGGAGTTTGCCGGCGACATAAACCTGCGCCCGGGGCAGAAGTCGCCCAACAAAGGACACATCTACTGGCTGCAGATACGCCCCATCATTGACCGCAAGGACATGGTGGAGGACTCGATGCTGAAGGCGCCGGACAAGGACCTGCTCCTGCGCAGCAACACCGCCCTTGGCCACGGCAACATCGACGACATCACGACGGTGGTGTACGTCAGGCCGCAGAGCTTCAGTCCGCTGGTCACCCCGGCCATCGCCGCCGACTTGCAGAAGGTGAACGGGCGCCTGGTGGCCGAGGACCGCAACTACATCCTCATTGGCCCGGGACGCTGGGGGTCGAGCGACACGTCGTTGGGTGTCCCCGTGCGCTGGCCCGACATCTCCGGCGCCCGCCTCATCGTGGAGACGGCGCTCGGCAACTACCGCATCGAGCCGAGCCAGGGCACGCACTTCTTCCAGAACCTGACCTCGTTCGGGGTAGGGTACTTCACCGTCAACCCCTTTGTCGGCGACGGCAGCTTCTTCGACTTGGCGTGGCTCGACTCCATGCCGGCCGAATACGAGAACGAACATATACGCGTCGTACGGTTTGACTCACCCCTGCGCATCGGCATCGACGGCCGCAAGAGCGTGGGCGTGGTGCTCAAGCCCGATGTCGATTTTATACAGAAAACTAAGAATACACTGAATACACTCACCTGACTATGGGAGCATTTGACAGCATAAAACGTATCTTCGGTTTTGAAGCCGATTATAACGATCCTGAGATACAGGACGACGATATGACAGCAAAGCCGGCGAACGCCGCGGTGCGCCAGCGTGCCGAAGGGCAGGGGGCAAACGCCGCCCCACCCGCCGCCGGCGGCAACAACGGCCCGCGTCCCGAGGACATCTTCGCGCACGTCGTGGAGGTGTTCAACCAGTCCCTGCCCGACTTCCTGAAGAACTCGGTGGACCCCGAGAGGCAGCGCAAGATTCTCTATGACGGCCTCACCGCCGACCTGAAGGCTTACGTCGAGGCCTCGCGCGTCGCCGCTGAAGCGCAGTGCCGCCGCAACTTCGAGCAGCAGAAGACCCAGCTGCAGGCCAACCTGCGCGAGATGGAAGCCCGCTACAGCCAATACAACAGTATGCGCGACGACATGCAGCAGAAGCTGCTCAACAGCGAGCGTCAGCGTCGTGCCGTCATGGAGCGCAACAAGGATCTCGAAGACCGTGTGGCCTCGCTCGAGGCCGAGCTCGAGCAGTTCCAGCTCGAGAACAAGAGTCTGATAAACAAGCTCAAGGTCGCCGACGTGCGCAGCGGCATGCAGAGCGGCGAGGGCGGCGGCGCCGAAGCCGTCGACACCCTCATCGCCGCAGCGGTGAAGACCGCCAACGAGGAGACCGAGAAGAAGGTGCGCGCCGAGATGGAGAACAAGATGCGTGTGGCGCTCGAGAAGGCCCGTGCCGAGGCTGCGGCATCGGCCAACGACTCCGGAGACGCCGACAGCCGCCTGTCGCAGCTGCGCCAGACCAAGGACTCGGAGATCGAAGTCCTGCGCAAACGCCTCGACGAGGTGATGCAGAAAGCTGACGGCCTGGAGAAGACGTTGGCCATGAACACCGACATGCAGGCGCGTCAGGAGCGTCGCCACAACCAGGAGAAGGAAGAGCTGCAGAAGCAGGTCGACCAGATGAAGGCGCGCCTGTCGGCAAAGGAGGCCGCCGAGAAGAAGGAGGTCTCCAAGCCCGCTGCCGACAAGTCCGGGGCCGACAAACCTGCCACCGACAACTCCGCCGAAGCCGCCGCGTCGGCCGAGCGCCGGGCTCCGCGCCGTGCCTCCGGGTCGCGCAACCTCAAGGCGCCGTCGCTGGCCGTCAACCCGTCCACACCCGACGATATCCTCAGCGACACCGACTGGCTGGTGACGCCGCGGGCCACGGGCGAAAACCGCAACGAAGGACGGCGCAAGAGCAAGACGCCGCCCAACGACGACCAGCAGCTTTCGCTGTTCTGACAACCACGTAAAACATTTTCGCAACATCCTATACAAAGAAAAACGATGAAAATAAGATATATAGCCGTACTGGCGGCGTTGATGGCGACTTCGGTCGCACCCGCCCGCGAAATTCCCGGTGCCAAGCTGGTGCGTGAAATGGAGACCTACCTGTCGCTCAGGTCGAAGATAAAGACACCTCAGCATTTCACCTACATGCCCGACAACACGCAGTACGCCATGCTCAGTGCCGACGGCAAGGTAATCGAGACCTACGACATCCGCACGGGCAAGCGCACGGGCGAGCTGCTCGACCTTAACAACACGCGTGAGACCACGTTGCAGACGATGTCGGGCTTCATCATCAGTCCCGACGCGTCCAAGGTGCTGGTGTACCGCAATGTCAAGCCCGTCTACCGCCGCTCGTACAGCGCCCAGTACTACGTCTACGACACCCACTCGCGCCTGCTGCGTCCCCTCAGCAGTCAGTTCGACGAGCAGCAGGTGCCCGTCTTCTCGCCCGACAGCCGCATGGTGGCCTTTGTCGCCAAGGGCAATATCTACATCAAGAAAATCGACTTCAACAGCGAGGTCGCCGTCACCACCGACGGTGAGGCCGGCAAGGTGATAAACGGCGCCACCGACTGGGTCTACGAGGAGGAGTTCTCTATAACCTCCACACTCTCGTGGTCCCCCGACAACACGATGCTGTGCTACCTGCGCTTCGACGAGTCGAAGGTGCCGGTGTACACCCTGCCCATATACGAAGGCGCCTGCCAGCCCCGCCGCGAATACGCCCTCTACCCCGGCGAGCTCAGCTACAAATATCCCGTCGCCGGCGAGACCAACTCGACAGTGACGCTGCACAGCTACGACGTGGACAACCGCAAGATAAAAGACATCACCCTGCCCGACAAGACTGTCGAATATATGCCGCGCATCGACTTCGGCCCCACGGCGGCGCAGCTGATGGTGTCGACCCTCAACCGCGACCAGAACAAGTTCGAGATTTTCTCGGTCAACCCCGCCAGCGGCGTCTGCAAGTCGGTTTACTCCGAGAAGAGCCAGGCGTGGATTATCCCCGAGACTTACGAGAACCTCAGCTTCGGCAAAAACGGTTTCACCGTCCTCAGCAACCACACGGGCCATACGCACGCCTACCTGTACTCGTACACGGGCTCGCTGATGCGCACCCTCTCGTCGGGCGACTTTGACGTCACGGCCTATTACGGGCAGGACGCCCTCGGCAACCACTATCTGCAGACCGCCACGCCGACACCGCTCGACCGCACGGTGCAGAAGGTAGACGCCAAGAGGGGCACTCTCTCTCCCGTCTCGCCTGTCGGCGGTACCACTGCGGCGACCTACTCGCCCGAGTGCCGCTTTGCCGTCATGGCAACATCGAGCACCGAGACGCCGGCGTCGTACACACTGTGCACGGCCGACGGCAAATCACTGCGCGTCCTTGCCGACAACAAGGCTCTGGGCCAGGAGCTGAGCGCCCGTCTGCCCAAAAAGGAGTTCATCAAGGTGCCTTCGGACGGCCGCGAACTCAACGGCTGGATTATGCGTCCGCGCGATTTCGACCCCTCGCGCAAGTACCCCGTGGTGATGTACCAGTACAGCGGTCCCGGCTCGCAGACAGTGACAAACACCTGGGAGACAGGATGGATGCAGTATTTCGCCGACCACGGCTTTATCGTGGCCTGCGTTGACGGACGCGGCACGGGAGCCCGTGGCAGCGAGTTCATGTACAGCGTGTACAAGAACCTCGGCTATTACGAGACAATCGACCAGATCAACGCCTGCCGCTACATCGCCACCCTCCCCGGTGTCGATAGTTCGCGCATAGGCATTCACGGCTGGAGCTACGGGGGATACGAGACGCTGATGTGCGTCACAAATTCCGATAATCCGTTTGCCGCCGCCGTTGCCGTGGCTCCCGTCACCGACTGGCGCTACTACGACACGGTTTACGCCGAGCGCTATATGCTCACACCGCAGCAGAACGAGCACGGCTACAATGTCTCGGCACCGCTCACCAACGCAGGCACGATGTCGGCCGACCTGTTGCTGATGTACGGCACCCTCGACGACAACGTGCATCCCGTCAACACGTTGCAGATGGCCTCGGCGATGCAGACCGCCGGAGTGCTGTTCGACATGATGTCGTTCACCAACATGAACCACAGCATCTACGGCTGCAACTCGCGCGCCGTGGTGTACGCCAATATGTTCCGCTTCTTCAGCGAGAAGCTCGGCGCCGCCCGTCATTGACCGCCGGACCTGACCGTCGGCCCCGCACCCCCGGCAGAGTTTACCGGCCGCAGACAGCGTTGCTGCGTCGCGGGCTTTGCTGACTTAAAACGACCTTTGCATCGAACCAATCATAATGACAACTGAAAATACTTTTAAGACACCCTCTTTGGAAGACCGGCTTGCCGTCCGCATAAAGGGAGTGTATGCCCTCTGGCGCGAATGGCTTTACTCGTTCGGCGCCCTCACACTGGTAGTACTCGTCGGCAGCGTCCTGTCAAGAATTATCCTGCCGGCGGTGGTGCTGGCGCTGGCGTGGCTGCTGAACGGCTATGTCGCTCCGCTGCGCGAGAAGCACCTGCTGGCTTGCGTGCGCCTGGCCTCGCTGACGGCGGCGGCGCTGGTATGGTCGGCGGTAGTGATGATTATTTGCATCGTAATCGTTGAGACCCCGGTGCTCAATGATGTCTTTCCGCCCGAGACGCTGAACCCCAAGCACCCGTTCATCACGGCGCTGGTGGTCTTCCCGGTCACCGCCGTGATCATGGCCTACGGACTGCTGACGCATGGCCGGTCGCAATACTGTCACCGCTGCAAGATGATGCTGGGATGCAGTCCTGCCGACTCGTTCGCCGGCAATATTTTCCACCGCGAGGCGCGCTACCAGCTGCAGCTGCTGATGGTGCTGTCGCTGGTGATCAGCGCCATCCTCGGCATCTACTACCTGGTGGAGTACAGCAACGCCAACTTCAACTCCTCCGACAAGTATTTCTTCTTCATCATCCCCACCGTTCTGTTTATCGTCTCGCTGGCCTATACCGGCGCCCGTTGCCGCAGCATAATTGCGATGATGCAGACCGTCTGGGAGAGCTCGCCCACGGCCGAGACGCTGATACGATACCTAATCCTCCGCGGCGACACCGTGCTGCTGCAGACGCCCGAGCCCGCCAACGCCGACGAGTACGTGCAGGCCGACACGCCCACAACGGTGACCTTGCCCTTCAGGCAGCAGATTACCCGCGAGGAGGGGACAAAGGAATTTGCCAAGGTGTCGGGCCTCGAGCCGGGCAGCTTCGAGCTGCGTCCGCTGTACAACAACGTCACTCCCGAAGGGTACGGGAATGTCTTCCACTACGTCGTCATCCTCGACCCCGACAAACCGCTGCCCGACAGCTTCATCCCCAAGGGTGAATGGGCGACGCTCGACCAGATAAACAGCCTGTGGCGCTTCCACGGCGTCAGCCCGGCGCTGGCGGCAGAGATAAACCGCATCCTCACCGTCACCATGGCCTGGAAGACATACGACGAGAACGGCTACCGGCGTTATCCCATCAAGAACTACCACCCCACCTTCCGCCTGCGCGACTTCGGCCAGTGGTCGGTGGACTACCAGGATCCGCTCTGGCTGTATGTCGCCAACTTCAACCAGGACAAGCCTATGTTTCATGTGCGCCGCCTGTTGCGCAAACTTTCGGGCAGAGGATGAGCGAGAACCGGCCTTCTTCGTCAGTGCTGATGGTGACGGGCGTCACCGCCTGCGGCAAGACATCGCGTGCCGTGACGCTGGCGCGTGCCCTCGGCGGTGAGATTGTCAGCGCCGACTCGCGCCAGATTTACCGTGGCATGGACATCGGCACGGGCAAGGACCTGGACGAGTACGGCGACGTGCCCGCCCACATGCTTGACATCGTGCCGGCGGGCTACCGCTACAATCTTTACGAATATCTGCGCGATGCGCGCGCGTGCATCGACGACATAGAGTCGCGGGGACGGCTGCCCATCGTCTGCGGAGGCACGGGGCTGTACGTCGAGTCGCTGGCACGCGGCACGCGCTTGCCCGAGGTGCCCGAAAATCCGGTCCTCAGGGCCTCGCTGGCCGACAAGTCGCTCGTCGAGCTCACCGCTATCCTTGCCGGGATGAAGCGTCTGCACAACACCACGGATGTCGACACGGCCAAGCGCGCTATCAGGGCGATAGAGATCGAGACGTACTATGCCGACCACCCCGAGCTAGCGGCCGCCGTCAAAGGCGGTGACGACGGTAGGCGGTATGCGATAATCTGTCTTGACATCGACCGCGATACACGCCGCAGCCGCATCTCGGCACGTCTGCGCAGCCGCCTCGGGCAGGGAATGTTGGACGAGGCGCGTCGGCTGATGGCCGGCGGAGTCGATGCCGACACAATGATATATTATGGCCTCGAATACAAATTTATGGCTTTGCATCTTACCGGCGAGCTGACTTACGACGAGATGGTGAGCGGCCTCGAAACGGCCATACACCAGTTTGCCAAGCGTCAGGCCACGTGGTTCAGGGGGATGGAGCGTCGCGGCTTCGTGCTGCACCATCTGCCGTACGACATCCCTGACGACGAGCTCATTGCCGAAGCTAAATCGCTGATATTATGATGACCTTTCACCGCCGTTGCCTTGTCGCTGCCGCGCTGGCTGCTGTCGCTGTCGGCGCCGAAGCCGCCGTACCGTGCAGTGCGGACACTGTCCCCGCCGACGGGCTGGCCCAGGCCGACATTGCGGTGCGATGCCGCGGCGAATGGTCGCTGGTGTGGGATTTTACCGACTCGGCAAACTTCAACCGCGCCGAGGTAAAGACGCGTCTTGCCGCCGACGATATCTACGGCGGCCGGTCGACCGTCAGCGTGTACGCGGTAAAGGACGGCAAAAGTACCCTTGTGGGCCGCCGGGATGTTACGCACGGCGAGAATATGACCGGCTTGCGGCTGACGCGCAACATCGAGGGCGAAGTGCGGCTGGTCGCCGGCGACAACACTCCCGTCGGGTTCGACGTCCCCTTTGCCGGCATCCCGGGCAGCCTGGTCTTTGCCGGTCCGGAGAAGCGCATCGTCTACAAAAACGTCGAGATGATCCCGATGGTGCACGACGAGCCGGCCCGGTTTGAAACGGAGGAGCAGCTGACGCAGTACCTTGCTGCATCGAAGGATTCGATAGAGGGGGTATGGGAATATCAGGACCGCAATATGCCGGCCGGAAAAATTGTGCCCGGCGGCAGCTACGAACTCGTGGTGGTGCTCCTGCCGGAGTCGGACGCCTACGGCATCTATTACCTCAGAGGCGGCAATATTTACGCCGACAGATGGAAAATGTTCATGCGCAAAGGCACGCTCACACCCACGGTTTTCAGCGGCAACTTCGACCTGGAATGGATCGACGCGGCCCGCGCCCGCAAACTGTCGCGCGAAAATTACGCCACCCTGACAATGGACGACGCCCTCCTCACCCTCTCCTTCCCCCTCCTGAACACCGTCATGCGCTTCCGCCGCAAACTGTAAAACTTAACCATTAATGAAATCCGAAAATCGAAATTCCGATAAATTTTCATAAATTTGCCAATATAGGCAAACCATATTTGAAAAAGGGCTAATCAATATATCAAAGACATGCGACGAGAGCATGTAACCTTTGGACTTAATAACAGATTAATCATTAAATCTCAGTATAAACCAATGAAAAAGTTCCTATCCACCATCGTTTTGTTTTGCTTCGCGTTTTGTGGCTTTGCACAAGAACATCTCTCATTCAAAGGCATCCCAATTGAGGGAAGCACAACTGCGTTTTGCCAAAAGCTGAAATCAAAAGGTTTTGAAATAATTGAACAAAATGATCAATTAGCTTTGCTTTCTGGTGATTTCACAGGCCGCAATGTCACAGTTGTAGTCGTTTCTACTAATGATGGAAAAAATGTGTATTCCGTAGGGGTATCATTTGACTCAAGTGATAATTGGAAGACTCTTGTTAGTACATACGAACATTATAAAACTCTTTATACTGAAAAATATGGGGAACCTAGTATTACCAAAGAGTATAATCCAGCTTTTTCCGATTCTAATATAGTCTTGATGTCAGAACTTAAACAAGGCACAGTGGATTATCGTAGTATATGGGAAACTGCTGGCGGAAAAATTATGATTTCCATTAGAAAATCTACTAATAAAGTGGGCTATTACGGGGAAGTTATGATATTCTACCTTGACAACCAGAGCGCAGAAACTCAACGTAAACAAGATTTAGACGAAATTTAAGTCTTATTGTAAATTTTGACCAGACATCGGGCAATAGTTCATCAAGCCTTGTGTCTTGCCCATGCAGATTGACTTAACTAATCTTGTTTTCGCGGTTCATTTCTAACTTATAATGCGACCGTTCCACATGTGGGGCGGTCGTTTATAACTTGGACTGGTGGATGGTAAACCTTTTTCGGGGATCTGTGGTTTTGATAGTAGATTATAGAACTGTTGAACTCCCGCCGTCCTCGGGGTGTAAGCGGGGAACGCCGCGACAACATACTGATATACATACCAAAGCCGGTCTGACAGACTAAAATTGTCAGACCGGCTTCGGTTATCGTGTCAGGCGCTCAGGCCTGGTTTTCGATGTAGAAACGCTCGGCGTCGAGGGCGGCCTTGCAGCCGGAGGCGGCGGCCACGACAGCCTGCTGGTAGGTGGGGTCGCAGACGTCGCCGGCAGCGAAGACGCCGGGAACGCTGGTGGCCTGCGACTGGCCGTTGGCGATGATGAAGCCCTGCGGGTCGGTGGCGACGTACTCGCTGAAGGGCTTGCTGTTGGGGTCGTGACCGATAGCCAGGAAGAGGCCGTTGATGGGGATGTCGTACTTTTGCTCGCGCTCGGTGCCGGCATATTCGATGATGTGCGCGCCTTCGAGGACGGGGTCGCCGAAGAGGCCGATGACGTTGCTGTTGAAGAGCACGGTAATCTTTGTGTTGTCGAGGACGCGGCGCTGCATAACCTTTGAGGCGCGCAGGTAGTCTTTGCGCACAATGAGATATACCTTCTTGCAAATGCCCGACAGGTAGGTGGCTTCCTCACATGCCGAGTCGCCGCCGCCGACAACGGCAACGATTTTGTCGCGATAGAAAAATCCGTCGCAGACGGCGCAAGCCGAGACGCCCATGCCCATATACTTCTGCTCGTCGTCCAGGCCGAGATAGCGCGCTGTGGCGCCGGTGGAGATGATGACGGTATCAGCCTCGTAGGTTGCCGTGTCAGTGGTGAGGGTGAAGGGGCGCTTGCTGAAGTCGACCTTTGTCACCTGGCCGTTCTGAATGTTTGTGCCGAAGCGCAGAGCCTGCTTGCGAAGGTCGTCCATGAGCATGTTGCCGTCGACACCCTGGGGATATCCGGGGAAATTCTCTACTTCACCGGTGGTGGTGAGCTGACCGCCGGGCTGATATCCCTCGATGAGCACCGGCTCGAGGTTAGCGCGGGAGGCGTATATGGCTGCGGTGTATCCGGCAGGACCCGAGCCTATTATGAGACATTTTGTTTTCATGTTAGTTAGGATTGAGAGTTGAAAAATCAGAGTTGGATTAACGCAGGTCGATTACCTCGTAGCCTTTGTGCGCCTTGGCATCAAAGGTGAAGCGCGAGGCGGGGAGTTTGCCGCCGGCCCGTATCGAGTTTATCGACAGGGTGAATTTTTCGCCCGAGTGTGTCACGCCGGTGAGCTTTATCGGCTGCCAGGTCTTTGCCGAGACTGTTAGTGTGCCCGATTTGAGCATGGTGTTTTTGTGTTTGGGCGTGAGGGTGACGGTGTAGATGCCGGCTTTGGACGACTTGGCGAGGGTGCACTTGTAGGCGTTTTTGTACTGCGAGAGCACGACAAAGGGGTTGCTCTCGAAAATCTCTTCTTCGAGCGGCGTGGTGACGTTGACCTCGCGTGTATTGTTGTTGGCTGTCCACTGTGTCTTGCCGTCGAACCATACAGTCATGGCTCCGAGGACCATGTGGTAGCGCTGGTTGCTCATGACGGCGACGCCGCTGCCGGTGTGTCCGCCGTTCTGCACGGTGAAGCTTACCGTTACCGAGGCGGGGGATGTGAGTGTGGCCGAAGTCTTGCGCATCACCTCGTCGGCGGTGACGGCGGCCGAGACGGAGAAGACGGTAAGGAGGGCGGCAAAGAGAGCCAATATCTTTGTTTTCATAATTTGTTCCTGTTATCCGAAATAACTACTGACGCTGTTATAAAGTTTTACCGGACTTTTGATTGGTGCGGTGCGATTATTTTTGAGAGAGGATGCGCTCGAGGGTGTCCATGTCGACAAGGATGGCGCGGGGCTTGGAGCCGTTTTCGGGGCCGACGATACCGGCGGCGTGCATCTGGTCCATCAGCTTGCCGGCGCGGTTATATCCCAGGCCGAAGTTGCGCTGTATCCATGAGGTGGAGCCTTTGCCTTCGATGACGAGGGCACGTGCTATCTCGTCGAACATGGCGTCGCGGTCGAGACCGCCCGAGGCCTTGGCTCCCGTTGTGCCGCCGAAAGACGAGACGGCGGCTCCGGGTTTCGAGTCGGGGTCGGGTAGTAAGTAGGGCTGGCCCAGGCTGGCTTGGCCGGCGATGTAGTCGACGACGCGCTCCACTTCGCGGTTGGTGATGAAGGCGCATTGCACGCGCTCGTGCTCGTCGCCGTTCTTGTATATCATGTCGCCGCGGCCGATGAGTGTGTCGGCGCCCTGCTCGTCAAGGATGATGCCCGAGTCGATGCGCTGGCTGACGCGGAAGGCTATGCGGGCGGGGCAGTTGGACTTGATGAGGCCGGTGAGCACCTGTCGTGAGGGACGCTGCGTGGCGATTATCATGTGCATGCCGGCGGCGCGGCCTTTCTGCGCAATGCGGGTGATGGGGTTCTCGATTTCCTTGCCGCCGGTCATGATGAGGTCGGCGAACTCGTCGATAACGAGGACGAGGTAGGGCATGTATTTGTGCCCCTCTATCTCGTCGAGTTTGCCGTTCTCAAACTTGGCGTTGTAGCCCTCGATCTCGCGCTCGCCGGCTCTGCGGATGAGCTCGTAGCGGTTGTCCATCTCTATGCAGAGCGAGTTGAGGACGGCCAGCACCTTGTTCATGTCGGTGATGATGGCGTCGTCATCGTCGTCGGGGAGCTTGGCCAGATAGTGGTTGATGAGCTTGGAGTACATGCTGAACTCCACCATCTTGGGGTCGATGAGGATAAATTTGAGCTCGCTGGGATGTTTTTTGAACAGCAACGAGGTTATTATGACGTTAAGGCCCACCGACTTACCCTGACCGGTTGCGCCGGCGACGAGCAGGTGGGGCATCTTGGCGATGTTGGTCATAAAAATCTCGTTCTGGATGGTGGCGCCGAGGGCCACGGGGAGCGGCTTGTTGGTAGAGCGGAACTTGTTGCTGTCGAGGACGCTGCGCATCGATACCGTCTGCGGATTGGCGTTGGGGACCTCGATGCCGACGGTGCCGTTCTCGGTGATGGTTATCACGCGCACGTTTCGCGATTTTAGACCCATGGCGAGGTTTTCTTCGAGGCGTTTGATGTCCTGCGGGCGCACGCCGTCTTCGGGGTATAGCTCGTAGAGGGTCACTGTAGGACCGATTGTGGCCTTGATGTCCTTGATGCCGATGCGGAATTGCGCCAGCGTGTCGAGGATGTTTTGGCGGTTGCGCTCCTGCTCTTCCTCGTCGATGAGATTTTCCTGCTGGATGTCGTCGAGGAGTCCGATGTGGGGCTGTTTGAAGAAGTACATGCCGTCGCGATGGTCTTTGCGGACATTCGACACGGGCTTTATCTCGGTGCCGTCTTCGGCGGTGTCGGCCTGCGTGTTGTCGAGCTGGGTGAGGGTTACCTCGAAGCCTGAGCCGGCGGTTGCGGCAGCCTGTCGGGCGGGCACGGGGTCGTCGTCGAAGGAGAAGGCGGTTTCGGTATCGGTGTCGGGGGTGGTATCAGAGATATCAGAGATATCGGAGATATCGGATTGGACGGGGAGCGGAGAGGGTGCCGGGGCGGGGGCCGGTTTTGTGGTGGGTGCCGGGGTGGTTGCGACTGCGGGTTCCGGGGCGGGCTGGGGGTTGCGGGGGTGGGGCTGGTAGTCGGTGGCGTCGGTGAGGGGGCGGGCTTCGGCGCTGCGGGTGCGGAAGCCGTCGACGTAGTCTTTGCACTTGCGGCCGAAGTTGCAGATGGGGTAGTAGAAGGTGGCAAAGACGGCTACGATAAGGAGCAGGCTCACGGCGATGGCGCCGACATAGCCGGTGTGGCTGATGAGGTACTTGTTGAAACCATGGCCGTGCGTGCCGCCCCAGACCACTTCGGAGTCAGCGGTATAGGTTACCAGGCCCGTTACCACCGAGAGGGTGATGGCGAGCAGCAACGACTTGAAGGTCAGTGCCCAGAAGTTGAAGCGGCGGGCGGCGATGAGAAATCCGCCCACCATAATAAGGTATATCGCCATTATGAACGAGCCGATACCGAGGGCGTCGCTGAAGACGGCGTGGGTAAACCATGCGCCGAACGAGCCGCCGACGTTGGCGGTCTTGCCTTCGGCGGCCATCTCTTCGACGGTCTGGTTGATGACGTGGCTCTGGTCGGCTGCGGCGGTGCGCAGGTACGAGAAGAGCGTTATGGCCATCAGAGCGCCGACAATCAGTAGAGCGGCGCCGAGGAAGATGTGCAGGCGACGGTCCCTGAACGGCTTGAGCAGGTCGATGCGTGGGCTCTCCTCGTCGTCGGTACGGCGGGGCTCGCTCTTTCGGGGCCGTTCGGTGCGGGCCTTGTCTTTGCGGGGACGCGCGGTGCGTGTTTCGGCACTTGTGGCGGGCTTTTCGGCCTGTCGCTCGGCCGTCTGACGGCTGGAGTCCGATGTCGGGCGACGGTGGCGACGGGCGGGCTCTTCCTCCCGGTCGGGCCGTGTGGCGACTGTCTCTGGCTCGTCGTCGTTTATGCCGCTGTAGCCGCGTGTCTCGCTGCGCCGCGACGTGCGTGTCCGACGCTGCGTGTTTTGGTATCGGTCGGGATTGATATCAAATTCCTCCATCTTCTTTTTCTGTGGTTTTAAGGTTTTGTGTCTGCTCGTTACGGAGTTTTAAAGATTTGTGTCTGCTCGTTGCTGAATTACAGGGCTTTGAGGGCTGCTATCTCGGCCATCGGGTCGGGGGCGCCGAAGACGGCGCTGCCGGCGACAAGGGCGTCGGCTCCGGCCTCGGCGAGGAGTTTGCCCGTGGTGAGGTTTACTCCGCCGTCGATCTCGATAAGGGCTTTGGAGCCTGTCTCGGCAATGAGGGCGCGCAGGCGCTGCACTTTGTTTATTGTGTTCTCAATGAATTTCTGACCTCCGAAGCCCGGGTTGACGCTCATCAGCAGAACCATGTCGACGTCGGCGACAATGTCGCGCAACATCTCTACCGGCGTGGCCGGGTTGAGAGTCAC
Organism: Bacteroidales bacterium; assembly: GCA_004553485.1. Taxonomy (GTDB): domain Bacteria; phylum Bacteroidota; class Bacteroidia; order Bacteroidales; family Muribaculaceae; genus CAG-873. The sequence goes on from SFLG01000001.1 coordinate 19,736, forward strand.
GGCGGCCTTCATGCCGGCTTCGTGGATGGCCTGGACGGTGCGGTTGAGGTGTGTGCAAGCCTCGAAGTGGACGTTCATCGTGTGTGCACCGACGTCGCGTGTGCGCGTGATGTAGCGGTCGGGGTCGACAATCATCAGGTGCACGTCGAGGGGCTTGGCGGCACGCTTGGCGATGGCCTCGATGACGGGGAAGCCGAACGAGATGTTGGGCACGAAGACACCGTCCATGACGTCGAGATGGAACCAGTCGGCCTGTGAGGCATTTATCATGTCTATGTCGCGGTCGAGGTTGCCGAAGTCGGCCGAGAGCATCGAAGGTGAGACTATCATATTGAGGGATGGGATTTTACGAGGGGAAATATCAGTTGGATTATTGTTCTACGGCTGTCTGTTGTTAGGGCATCAGGCCTTGGGCTTGTGGGTGCGGAAGGCGTTGAAGAGGATGTAGGCCGCGCAGAGCAGCAGAATGCCCAGGCCGATGTAGCTGAGGTAGGTGTTGTAGTATTCAATTTTGTCGAACAGCTGTTGAAGCGAGACCGTCTGGCCAAGCCAGTAGCCCAGCCCGGCCAGTACGATGTTCCAGAGGCCGGCACCGAGGAAGGTGAAGAACATGAATTTCCAGATGTTCATGCGGGCCAGGCCGGCGGGGATGCTGATGAGTTGACGCACGGCGGGGATGAGACGTCCGATGAGGGTAGAGATGGCGCCATGCTCGTCGAAGTATTTCTCGGCCTTGTTGACCTTTGCCTCGTCGAGGAGACAGGCGTGGCCGACGCGCGAGTTGGCGAAGCGCATCACCAGCGGGCGGCCGATCCATACCGACAGGAAGTAGTTGATGAGCGCGCCGCACAGGGCGCCGAGGGTTGCCACCAGCACCACCATAAAGAGGTTCATATCGCCCTTTGTGACGGCCAGGTAGGCTGCGGGGGGCACGACGACCTCGGAGGGGAAGGGGATGAACGAGCTCTCCACGGTCATGAACACAAAAATCAGGATGTAGCTGGCGTTTTCGACAAACCATCTGAAGAACTCAGCGGCGTTGAATATTGAAAGCGGGTCGAAATTCTCGAACATGTTGGGGTTGGGTTAATTGGACGGGATTGGAGGAGTGGGCTATCGGAGGGCTGAAGAGGCTTTAAGGACTTTAAGGACTTTAAGGACTTTAAGGACTTTAGGGCCTTTGGGGTCTTTAGGGACTTTAAGGTCATGAAGGTCTTTAAGGACTTTAGGGCCTTGGGGGAGTTTAAAGCTCTTGGGTCTCAGGCCCTTCGGGTGGCCTTTAAGCCCGGCGACAAAATGCTATGCAAATTTACGAATATCTGATGAGATAAGCGGCATATAAAAAGTAAAAAACGTGTGACAAAAGATTAAAAAGCCATTAAAAAGCCAGTGTTGCCGGGAGGCAAAAAAGGCATCCCAAAAAGCCATTATAAAGGCCAGTGTTGCCGGGAGGCAAAAAGGTATCAATAAAAAGCCCGCGTTGCCGGGAGGCAGCGCGGGCGAGTGTTTTATGTCAGTTTGTGTGTGTTATCGTGAGAGCGGCTTATTTAGCGGCTTCTGCATCTTCGATGGTGCAGATGCTGACGCGGTTCCACGAATCCTCGGTGAACATGTGACCGATGCCTTCGCCTTCGGCGATGATGCGGTCGGCAGCAATCTTGTACTTGTTGATGAGGGCGTTCTTAACCGACTCGGCGCGATCCTTAGCCAGCTTGGTGTTCAAATCGAGGGGGCCATCCTGCGAAGCGTAACCCTTGACAACAACTTTAGATTTCTTGTGGCTCTTGAGGTACGAAGCGATCATCTCGATGTTGGGCTGCTGGTCGGCGGTGATAACCGACGAACCGATGCGGAAGAAGACGTAGCGTACGCTGTTGAGGTTGTTCGATACTTCCTTGACGGTCTGGACGGGACGGTTCAGGCAGTCGTTGAGCTGGTTCTGCAGGTCGTTGATCTTGGTCTGGTAAGCGTCGTTTTTGGCAGCGCACTGGTCAAGCGAAGCACGCAGGTCGTTGATCTGGGCGTTGAGGGCGTCGATTTCGGCCTGGTTGTAGGGGTTGACGATGTCGAACTTGTAGCCACCGAGACGGTAGGTAAGACCGGCCTCGAGGTTGAAGGCAGCTTTGTGGATGTCGTAACCGGCATTGGTCAGAGCGATGGTGTTACCGGTCATGTTCCAGATAACAGAGGGCTTAACCGAGACGGTAACGTTGTCGTTGACGTTGAAGTTGAAATTAAGACCGGCCTTTGTGCCGAAGTCGTTCATGTCCTTGCCAGCCGAAGCGTTGACATAGTTGTGGAGCCAGCCGGCACCTGCAACAGCTTCGATGTCGAAGGGACGGAGTTCGCCGTTGTAACCGCCGAAGAGGTTGAAGAGGTTAACAGCACCGTATGCGCCGATGTACTGGTCGTCAAATGCTGTTTTGCTGGGGGTGTTGATCATCTCCCACTTTGAGGTATTGACGGTAAGACGGCCTTCAACACCTACTGCGAATGCGGGAGTAACCTGTTTCTGGATGTGTAGGCCCCATACGCCGCGCATCGAACCGAAGAAGGCCTGGCCTTTCATGGGGGTTGTTACACCACCGTCGACGCCAATCGACCAGTTGTCAAAGAATTTGGGCTGCTCGATAGCCTGAGCTGAAGCAGAGATTGCGCCGAATGCAACGGCAGCTAATAATAGAATCTTTTTCATGTGTTTGATAGCTGATAACGTTAAATATTACTATTGCAAAGGTAAAAAGAATTTTTGTATATTCAATTCTTTTTAATTAAAATTAGTTTTAAATGTTAATTTGTAATGTTGTTTAGTTTTATCAAACGGGTTGTTTTAGCGATTGTTACGGTCGGTAAGGGCGTTTTGCTGCTCTTATGACTGATATTATAACAAGGGGGAGTGTGATTTGTTTGTATGTGGCAAAGAAAAGTGCCGTCACATTATATTATTATAGCGTCAATCTTTTTATAGCGTCAATCGTGCAGCGTGACAAGAATGCAGTGCGCATGGATTTGTGCGGGCGCTTGCCCGGCATGAGGAGATGGCACGGTATAAGGCGATGGCACGGTATAAATGTTGTCCGGGGTAAGAATCAGGAAGGCTGTGCCGAGGGATGGGCCACAGCACAGCCTTCTCAGGCTTTCATATTTTGGATTTCAGAAGGCGTCAGTCTTCTTTGGCGTTCTCAAGATACTCCTTGTGGAGCTTATCCTGGATGTCGCCGGGTACGAGTTCGTAGCCCGAGAACTTGAGGGTGAACGACGAGCGTCCGCCGGTGATCGAGCTGAGGGCGGTGGAGTAGCTTGCCATCTCCTTGAGGGGAACCTTGGCGTTGATAACCTCGAAGCCCTTAACCGAGTTCATACCCATGATGATGGCGCGGCGGCCCTGCAGGTCGCTCATGACGTCGCCCATGACATCGCCGGGAACCATTACCTCGACGTCGTAAACGGGCTCGAGCACCTTGGGAGCGGCGTTGTTGAAGGCCTCCTTGAAGGCGTTGCGGCCGGCCAGGCGGAACGAGATTTCGTTCGAGTCAACGGGGTGCATCTTGCCGTCGTAAATGCAGACGCGGACGTCGCGGGCATACGAGCCGGTGATGGGACCTGTCTCCATGCAGTCCATGAGGCCCTTGACGATGGCGGGGATGAAGCGTGTGTCGATGGCGCCGCCGACGATGCAGTTGTTGACGACGAGCTTGCCGCCCCACTGCAGAGGAATCTCCTGAGTGTCGCGAACGCTCATCTTGTACTCCTGGTTGCCGAAGCGGTATGTGTCGGGAGCGGGCATGCCTTCGGTGTAGGGCTCGATGATGAGGTGTACCTCGCCGAACTGGCCCGAGCCACCCGACTGTTTCTTGTGACGGTAGTCGGCGCGAGCGGCCTTGGTGATAGTCTCGCGGTAGGGGATGCGGGGCTCCTCAAAGATGATGGGGAGTTTGTCGTTGTTCTCGACGCGCCATTTGAGTGTGCGCAGGTGGAACTCGCCCTGGCCGGAGAGGATGGTCTGCTTGAGCTCGCGGCTCTGCTCGATGATCCATGTGGGATCTTCCTCGTGCATACGGGTGAGGATCTGCATCAGCTTCTCCGAGTCAGCCTCGGTGACGGGGCGGACGGCGCGTTGGTATTTGGGAGCAGGATATTTGATGAAGTCGAAGCTGTACTCGCAGCCCTTCTCGTTGAGGGTGTTGCCGGTGCGCACGTCCTTGAGCTTGACGGTAGCGCCCAGGTCGCCTGCCTGCAGCTCGTCGACGGGAGTCTTGATCTGGCCGCAGGTGCAGTAGAGCTGAGCCAGGCGCTCCTTCGAGCCGCGGGTGACGTTGTCGAGGTCGGCGCCGCTCTTGAGCGTGCCGGACATTACCTTGAAGTAGGATACCTCACCGATGTGGGGCTCGACGGTGGTCTTGTACATGTAGATGCTGACGGGGCCGTTGGCATCGGGCTTGACTTCGGTGCCGTCGGTGGTGACGGGGGCGGGCATCTCGTTGCAGAAGGGGACGACGTTGCCGAGGAACTCCATCATGCGGCGCACGCCCATGTCCTTGAGGGCCGATACGCAGAATACGGGGTATATGCTCTGGCTGATGAGGCCTTTGCGGATGCCTTCGCGCATCTCGTCCTCGGTGAGGTGCTCGGTCTCGAAGAATTTCTCCATGAGCGACTCGTCGTTTTCGGCGGCAGCCTCGACGAGGGCGCGGTGCAGCTCCTGGGCCTTCTCCATCTGGTCGGCGGGGATGTCCTCGATGGTGGGCACGCCTCCGTCGGGGCCCCACGAGTATTTCTTCATCAGCAGGACGTCGATCATGGCGTTGAACGACGGGCCGCAGGAGAGGGGATACTGGATGGGAACGATCTTGGGGCCGAAGACCTCGCGCATCTGCTCGATGACGTTGTCGTAGTCGGCCTTTTCGCCGTCAAGCTGGTTGAGGGCGAAGATGACGGGTTTTTCGAGCTCGGTGCAGGTGCGGAAGATGTTCTGTGTGCCTACCTCAACGCCGTACTGTGAGTCAACGAGGATGACACCGGTGTCGGTGACGTTGAGGGCGGTGATGGCGTTGCCGACAAAGTCGTCGGCACCCGGGCAGTCGATGACATTGAGCTTTTTGTTGAGGAATTCAGCGTAAAAAACGGTGCTGAAAACCGACGAGCCGTATTCTTTTTCAACGGGGAAATAGTCGCTGACAGTATTTTTTGCGTCGATAGTGCCGCGACGTTTTATAACTCCACACTCGTAGAGCATAGCTTCGGCGAGTGTGGTTTTTCCGCTACCCTTGCTGCCGAGCAAGGATATGTTCTTGATTTCGGGGGTCTTGTAGACTTTCATATTGGTATGTGTTAAGTTTGGATTAAAGACTGGGCCTCTGCGAGGCAGAGGCGCGCTTATCGGATTGATTAAGGCACGTAAAAGTAATTAAATTTTCCGAGTTACAAATCGTTATTTTTTATGTTACACAACATATTTTTGCCACACGGCACTTATAATGCTATGGCGGCGTGCGCAATGTTCATGTTGCGGTTCGTCTAATTGACGGCATTTCCAATTCGTCACTAATATTTGTATTCTCAGTTGTCCGTGGCATGAGTTACCATCGCCTCGGCCAATCGCCATGCGTCTGCGTCCGCTTGTTTCAGTCACAAAGCAACCGCATTGCCCCTTCACTGCGCGAACACAGCTACACGACGCTTGACCGTCCCAGCGTTAACAAATATTCTTGCAATGCAAGCGCCAATGCGATAAGGGGAACGGGGTCTTATTTTGCCATAAGGGGTAATTTTTGTAATTTTGGCATCTGATTTGCAGTATGGCCCACAAAAGGGAAATACACATTTATATATAAGGATGAAAGAGAAAAACGATATAGAGACAGTTTTCGCCGGCGGCGGCGATGGTGCCCCGGGCATGTCGATGGGCCGTGTCAGCATAGATATCACCCGTATGGACAAGAGCAAGCCCGACTTTGACCGGCTTCTGCTGCTGCCCACGCGCAACCTCGTGCTCTTCCCCGGCGTGCATCTGTCCGTGGGGCTGGGGCGCGAGACAACGGTGCAGGTGGCCCGCTACGCCGAGGACAACAATATGCGCATCGGCGTCGTCTGCCAGCGCGACCCTGACAAGGACCTGCCGCGCGGCGAGGATTTGTACGACCACGCTGTGGTGGCCGACGTGCTGAAGGTGCTTGACCTGCCCGACGACGAGCACGCCGCCCTCCTGCGCGGCCACCAGAGTGTGCGCATCGACGAAGTGTCCGACTCGATGGTCATCCCCGGCGCGCTCGTGGCAAAGGTGACGCCGGTGCACGAGCCGGTTCCCCGTGCGAACAACCTCGAGTTTGAGGTGATTGTGCAGAACATCATCACCGCGTCAGAGAAAATTCTCGAAAAGGTCTTTGACCATGGCGCGCCGTTCAACCCCAAGGACCTGGGTAGCCCCGTCGAGACCGTCAACGCCATCGCTACCAACATGCCTCTGCCCGTCGAGGAGAAAGAGCAGATGCTTGCCACGCCGCGTATGAAACAGCGCGCCATGCGGCTTCTGCAGTCGCTCCAGCGCTACAAGGAGCGCATCGATGTCAATGCCGAAATCATGCAGCGCGCCCGCCGCGGTATGGAAGAGAACCAGCGCAACGCCTTCCTGCAGCAGCAGATGGAGGCCATCCGCGAAGAGCTGTACGGCGACGCTGACAGCGACGTCGATGTCATGGCCGAAAAGCTTGACTCGCTCATCCTCCCCGACAACATCCGCACAACCCTGACAAAAGAGATAGACAAGCTTCGCCGCCTCAATCCGCAGAGCCCCGATTACTCGGTGCAGTACTCGTACCTCGACACCGTGCTCGACCTCCCCTGGGATAAAAGCACCGAAGTCAACGAGGATTTCGACCTTGCCGAAAATATCCTCGAGAATGACCATTACGGCCTTGAGAAGGTAAAGGAGCGCATCATCGAGCAGCTTGCCGTCGTCATGGACAACCCCGGCGGAAAGGCTCCCATCCTGTGTCTTGTAGGCCCTCCCGGCGTCGGCAAGACATCGCTCGGCGCCTCCGTGGCCCGTGCCCTCGGGCGCAGCTATCAGCGCGTTGCCCTCGGCGGCCTGCACGACGAGGCCGAGATACGCGGTCACCGTCGCACCTATATCGGTGCCATGCCCGGCCGCATCATCGACGCCATGCGACGCGCCGGCACCGACAACCCGGTGCTCCTGCTTGACGAGATAGACAAGATCGGCGCCGACTACAAGGGCGACCCCTCGGCCGCTCTGCTGGAGGTGCTTGACCCCGAGCAGAACTGCCACTTCCACGACAACTACATAGACCTTGACTTCGACCTCAGTAAGGTGCTCTTCATCGCCACCGCCAACACCCTGCAGACCGTCTCGCGGCCGTTGCTTGACCGTGTGGAGATAATAGAGATACCGGGCTATCTGGTCGAGGAGAAGATTGAGATAGCCAAGCGTCATCTGCTGCCCCACCTACTCAAGGAGCAGGGCTGGGAGCCTGACTCGCTCAAAATCACCGACGAGGCGCTGACGGCGATAATCGACAACTATACCGGCGAGAGCGGCGTGCGTCAGCTCGAGAAGCGCCTTGCCGCCATCCTGCGCAAGGCCGTGCTGGCCCGTCGCCGCGGCAAGGACTTCCCGCAGCCCGTCACGGCGGAGATGCTCAAAGACCTGCTGGGCACGGCGCCCTACCACAAGGACCGCTGTCCCGACAAGGACCTCCCCGGCGTGGTTACCGGTCTGGCATGGACGCAGGCCGGTGGCGAGATTTTGCTGGTGGAGGTGTCGCTGTCGCGTGCCAAGCAGGGCGGCAAGCTCACCCTCACGGGCAACCTCGGCGACGTTATGAAAGAGTCGGCCGCCATCGCCCTGGAGTGGGTACGCGCCCATGCCGAGAGCCTGAACATCAGCTCCGACAAGTTCGAGACAAACAACTTCCACGTGCACTTCCCCGAGGGCGCCATCCCCAAGGACGGACCCTCGGCCGGAATAACGATGGCCACCGCCATTGTGTCGGCCCTTACCGGACGTCCGACACGTCACGGGCTGGCGATGACCGGCGAGATTACGCTGCGCGGACAGGTGCTCCCGGTAGGCGGCATACGCGAGAAAATTCTTGCCGCCCGTCGTGCCGGCGCCACCGACATCATCCTCAGCACGGAGAACCGCCGCGACGTCGACGACATCCCCGCGGCTTACCTCGACGGGCTGACCATCCACTACGTCGACACTGTCGCCGACGTGATGGAGCAGGCCCTGCAGTAAGGGACAGGCAGTCAACAACAAAGCCGGGAGGCACGCCGAACTGTATCGGTTTTGCCTCCCGGCTTTGCTATCTATGGTCAGCTAAAATAGCTAATTTAGCTAAGATAGCTAAGGTAGCTATTGCTGCTTAATGGCGGTGTTGTAGGTTGTCAGCCGCAGTGGAAGTAGCGGTTTACAAGCTCCTGCATGATGGCGTCGTCGGTCTTGGCTGCATCGGCCTCGGCCTGGTCGAACGAGCGCAGCGACTTGATCACGCCGTCGATGGCAGCGGGGTCGAAGACGCCGCGGGCCTCGAAGATGTCGCGGGCCTTCTCCAGCTCGTCGGCGCTCTCGGCGCAGTTTGTGGGCAGCTGGGCCAGGCGCTCGAGGATGGCGGCATTCTCGGCGTTGTGGATGTTGACATCGACGTAGGTGTCCTGTGCGACCTTCAGGCCGTCCTCCAGCTCGTAGCCGTATCGGAGAGCCACGGCCAGGCTTGCCATGAGCATGTATACGTCAGCCGAGCCGTCGGCCGAGCGTATCTCGACGGTCTGCTTCTGAGCGGTGTCGAGGTTGAGCTCGACAGTGCCGGGGTTGAGCTCGGCGCACATATCCTTGTCGGTAGTCCATCCCAGCGGCACGCGCACCAGCACCGAGCGGTTGCGGTCGCCCCAGCAGACGTTGGTGGGCGCTTCCTGGTGGGGAACAAGGCGGAAATAGCTGGTGGGGTTGGTGTTGCCGAAGGCGGTGATGGCCGGGGCAAGCTTCATCAGGCCGGCGATGGCGCGGCGTGCGATGTCGCTGAGGCGACGGTCCGGGCCGAGCATTTTGTTGTTGCCGTCGGCGTCAACCATGCGCATGTGGATGTGCAGGCCCGAGCCGGCTTTGCCGGTAGTGATTTTGGGGGCGAAGGTGACGTCGAAGCCGTTCTTCCACGCCAGGTTGCGGATGACCCACTTGGCGATGACGAGCGAGTCGGCGGCGTTGGCGGCGTCGACGGGCAGGAATTCAATCTCGTTCTGCTCGTATACCACACCGCCCAGGGTGAAGTTGCCCACCTCGCTGTGGCCGTATTTGATCTGGCCGCCGGTCTGGGCGATATAGCTCATGCACTTGGTGCGCAGGTCGTTGAACTTGGCAAAGGGAGCCGACTCGTGGTAGTTGCGCTGGTCGGTGGCGGGGAACTGACCGTCGTCCTGTTTGATGACATAGTATTCGAGCTCGCCCATGCACTGGAAGGTCAGGCCCGTCTCGGCGGTGAACTCGGCGCAGGCTTTGGCCAGTGTATGCTCGGGCGACGACTGCAGGGGATTGCCGTCCTTATCGAAGAACGAGCACAGCATCGTCACCGTGGGAATTTCGGCAAACGGGTCGACAAAGGCCGTCGAGAAGCGGGGGAGCACATACAGGTCGCTCGAGCTTGCCGAGATGAAGGGGAAGAGCGATGAGCCGTCGACACGTTCGCCCAGCGTAAGGATGGTCTCGAGATACTCAAGCGAGTTGATGACAAAGTTGAGAGTCTTTAGGCGACCGTCGCCGGCGGGGTACATGAAGTTGACCATCTCCACGCCGTTGTCTGAGATATATTTGATGATGTCCTCGCGCGTAAAGTTTTTCATGGGCTTGCCGAGGTATTGCACCAGTTTGTTCTTGTTCAGAGCTATCTGTTTGTCCATTGTAAGAGAAGTGATTTTGTTTGTCGGTTACGGGAGGTGAGTTTTTCAGTTACGTGGTGTAAGGTTGTTGCGGGGGATGCGCAGTTTGCGCAGGTACTGCCGGACGGCCGTCATCCGCTTCAGCGTGGCGCGGTTGGCGGCGATGACGCTGGCGGCGAGAATTTCGCGTAGCTTCGACGGCTTTTGTGTGTCGTTGATGTCGCCGGGGTCGTTGTTGTCGGGCTCGGCGGTGTAGACCATTGCCTCGCGGTCGCCGTTGAGTACCGACAGAGCGTTTAGCGCCAGCGACTCGAGCTCGTTCTCACCCGGGTAGACATAGATGGGGGCGATGAAGTCGACGTGCTGTGCGATGAAGTCGGTCAGGCGCCGCGAGTGTGCCACGCCTCCGGTGAGGAGGATGGCGTCGACGTGGCCCTTCAGCGACACTGCCATCTCGCCTATCGCCTTTGCCGTGGTGTAGCACATGGCGCGCAGGATGAGCATGGCGTGCAGGTCGCCGCGGTCGATGCGGTCGAGGATTTCGGGTACCGACGACGTGCCGAGGTGGGCGAAGAGACCGCCCTTGCCGTGGACCATCTTTGCTATCTCCTCGTAGGAGTATTCGCCCGAGAAGCAGAGGTCGACAAGCTGTCCGGGGGGCAGTGAGCCCGAGCGCTCGGGGGTGAAAGGTCCGCTGCCGTTGAAGCCGTTGGTGGTGTCGATGACACGGCCTTTGCGATGTGCGCCCACACTTGTTCCGCCGCCCATGTGGCAAACGATGAGGTTGAGGTCCTCGTAGCGCGCGCCCACCTCGTCGGCATAGCGTCGTGCCACGGCTTTCTGGTTGAGGGCGTGCATAATGGAGAGGCGGGGCAGCTGGGGCAGACCCGAGATGCGGGCGTAGGGAATCATCTCGTCGACGGTGACGGGGTCGGCGATGTAAGCCTTGACGCCGGCGCGGTCGGCGATGTCGCGGGCTATCAGTCCGCCCAGGTTGGAGGCGTGCTGGCGCTTGGCGTTGAGCAGGTCTTTGCGCAAGATGTCGGTGACCTCGTAGGTGCCCGACTCGAGGGGATGCACAAGACCGCCGCGGCCGATTACGGCGTCGAGTTTTTTGTAGTCGAAGCCGACACTGTCGAGGTAGTTCAGCACGATGTCGCGTCGCCACTCGTACTGCTCGGCGGCGTTGTTGAAAGGTGCAAGCTCCTCAATGGTGTGCTGGAACGAGACACTTTTGAGCTCTTTGTCGTCCTCGTAAAGCGCTATTTTGGTCGAAGTCGAACCGGGGTTTATAGCAAGAATTCTGAAGGGCATTCTATTGTTGAATTGTGAAACGGGGCTCTTGGGTTATTTGGCCATGAGCGAGGCCAGGGCGATGGAATAAAGTTTGGTGAGGGGCGTATCGCCGCGCGAGGTGAGGACGCAGGGCACGTTGGTGCCCATCACCAGGGCGGCCATCGTTGCGCCTCCGAAGTGAGTGGCGGCTTTGAAGAAGACGTTGGCGCTCTCGATGTTGGGGAAGAGCAGACAGTCGGCGTCGCCGGCCACTTCGGAGCCGCGCACCTTCTTCTCTTTGGCCGACTCGGCGAACAGGGCCACGTCGAGCGAGAGCGGGCCGTCTAATGTGACGTTGCCGAGCTGGCCGCGGTCGCCCATCTTGGCGAGGATGGCGCCTTCGGTAGACGAGAGCACCGAGGGGAGCACCTGCTCGGAGGGGGCTATGCAGGCAATCTTGGGCTGCTTGATGCCCAGCTCGACGGCAACCTTGGTGAGATATTTGATGAGAATAGTCTTCTGCTTGAAGTCGGGCTGGGGTATCACTGCGACGTCGCTGATACACAGCAGCTTGTGGTATCCGGGCATCTCGCACACCGAAACGTGGCTGAGGGTGCCCTTGGGCGGGAACAGGCCGGCGTCGCGGTTGAGGATGCCGCGCATATATTTGTCGGTGGGGACAAGGCCCTTCATCAGGATGTCGGCCTCGCCCTCGGCCACGGCCTTGACGGCAAGGGCGACACATTCGGTGTCGGCTTTGGCATCGACAAAGGTGTATGAGGAGGCGTCTATGCCCATCTCGTCGCACAGACTGCGCGTCTCGGCCTCTGGGCCGAAGAGGATGGGGGAGACGAGGCCGGCCTTTACGGCGTCGTCGACGGCTGTCAGGGTGTGGGCGTCGCAGGCGTATGCCACGGCCAGTTTTTTGCGGCCACGGGCGACGGCCTCGTCAAGAATTTGCTGGAGTTTGGTAATCATCTGTTAGTATTTTCTGCTGAACGGGGTTGCTTGTGGTGTCGTCCCGTGTTCATTATGCAAAGTTAAGCCTTTTTTTCTGACAAAACAAGCGGTGGGGAGCTCCAAAACTATGTCGTACAACATGTTTGTAGTAGCAATATGCTATTTTTTGCCCCATCTAGACTCCTGGCGCTGCTGCATCGACTGCTCAGCTGACGACGAGCCTGGGTGCCAGAACACCGAGCCGACCAGGCTGTCGGGCAGGAACTGTTGCGCGACAAAGTTGCCGGGGTAGTCGTGTGCGTACTTGTAGTTTTCGTGGTAGCCGAGGTCCTTCATCAGCTGCGTGGGGGCGTTGCGCAGGTGCAGCGGCACGGGCTGGTTGCCCGACCGGGACACCTCCTGCAGGGCCGCGTCGATGGCCATGTATGCCGAGTTGCTTTTGGGCGACGTGGCAAGATAGATTACGCACTGGGCCAGGGGGATGCGGCCCTCCGGCATGCCGATTTTGTGGATGGTGTCAAAGCAGGCGTTGGCGATGAGCAGGCCGGTGGGATTGGCCAGGCCGATGTCTTCGGCGGCAAGGATGACGAGGCGGCGCGCGATGAACAGCGGGTCCTCGCCGCCGGCGATCATCCGCGCCAGCCAGTACACCGCCGCGTCAGGGTCGCTGCCCCGGATGCTTTTTATGAAAGCCGAGATGATGTCGTAGTGCATCTCGCCGTTTTTGTCGTAGGCCTGGGGGTTTTGCTGCAGATGCTCGGTGACGGTGCTGTCGTTTATCACCACCGGACAGTTGGCGGCGGTGGTCTGTTCGAGCAGCTCGAGTATGTTGAGCAGCTTGCGCGCGTCGCCGCCCGAGTAGCGGAACAGCGCGGCCGTTTCTTCGACGCGCACGTCGCGGTTCTTCAGCACCTCGTCGCGTTCGATGGCCATGTGCAGAAGCCGGTCAAGGTCTTCCTTGTCGAGGGCGTCGAGCGTGTAGACCTGGGCGCGTGACAGCAGAGGACGTATCACTTCGAACGACGGGTTCTCGGTGGTGGCGCCGATGAGCGTTACGATGCCGCTCTCCACGGCGCCGAGCAGGCTGTCCTGCTGCGACTTGCTGAAGCGGTGGATTTCGTCGATGAACAGAATGGGGCGGCCGCCCGAGCTGAACATGCTCTGTGCGTCGTGGCGGGCGCGGTCGATTACCTCGCGCACCTCCTTCACGCCCGAGGTGACGGCCGAGAGGGTGTAGAAAGGCGAGCGCGTGGCGCCGGCGATGATGCGGGCGATGGTGGTCTTGCCCACTCCGGGAGGTCCCCAGAGGATAAACGAGGCCACGTTGCCCGTCTCGATCATCCGGCGCAGGACGCCATCCGGACCGACGAGTTTTTTCTGGCCTACGTAGTCGTCAAGAGTGTTTGGCCGCAGTCGTTCGGCAAGAGGGGGTAGAGCCATTGGCAGGGATTTATATCGGTTTGAGGAGATTTTAATGGAGTGTGTTTATTTGAACGAGGGGTTGATGAGGCGTGCGCCGCGCAGGTAGTCGGCGGCCGGCATCTGTTTTTTGCCGGCGGGACGCAGCGACAGCACCTCCACCTGTCCGGGCTCGCACTGCACGTACATGCTGTTGCCCTTGACCAGGACGGTGCCGGGGATGCCGATGACGTTCTCGTCGAGGACGCGTGTCTCGAAAATCTTAATCTCGGTGGGGGCGGTGGTGTCGCCGTGGATTTCGGACCAGGCGGCGGGGTAGGGCGACAGGCCGCGCACAAAGTTGTGTACCTGGCGGGCCGGGCGGTGCCAGTCGATGCGGCAGGTGTCCTTGAAAATCTTCGGGGCGGGCGTCGGTTCCTCATCACCGAGCAGCTCGTCCTGCGGCATCGGCGTAAGGTCGCCCTTGAGGATGTGGCGCACCGTGTCGACGGTGAGCTCGGCGCCCAGCTCCATCAGCCTGTCGTGGACGCTGCCGACGTTTTCGTCCGGCCCGATGGTGATGCGTTCCTGGCGCAGGATGTCGCCGGTGTCTATCTCGTGTTTGAGGAAGAACGTTGTCACGCCCGTCTCCGCGTCGCCGTTCATCACGGCGTGGTTGATGGGGGCGGCGCCACGGTATCGCGGCAGCAGCGAGGCGTGCAGGTTGAAGGTGCCCAGGCGGGGCATCCGCCATACCACCTCGGGGAGCATGCGGAAGGCGATGACGATGAACAGGTCGGCGTCGATCAGCCGCAGGGCGTTGACAAAGGCCTCGTCCTTGAGGCGTTCGGGCTGCAGGACGGGCAGGTTGTGGGCAAGGGCATACTCCTTTACCGGCGACTGGAACAGGCCGTGGCCTCGGCCGGCCCGTTTGTCGGGCATGGTCACAACGGCGGCGATGTTGTAGCCCTCGGTGACCAGGCGGTCAAGGCTGGCGACGGCAAAATCGGGAGTGCCTAAAAACACTATCTTAAGATCTTCCTTCTTCATTTTCTTTCGATGTCATTTGGTTGTGAAGTTCGTCGAACGAGCGCCACGGGGCGTCGGCGGGCAGGGGGGCAAAAAGGTGGATTGTCTTTCCGGAGACGGGGTGAACAAACTCTATCTCGTGAGCCAGCAGCGAGATCGAGCCGTCGGGGTTTGAGCGGCGGTCGCCGTATTTGAGGTCGCCGCGGATGGGACAGCCGGCCGCTGCGAGCTGACAGCGTATCTGGTGCTTGCGGCCCGTCAGCAGCTGCACCTCGAGCAGGTTGAAGCTGTCGGAGCGTCCCAGCACCTTGTAGCGCAGGCGGGCCTCCTTTGCCCCCGGGCGCTGTGTGTCGTGGACAAACGATTTGTTGCGGGCCTCCACCGAGGTCAGCCACTGGTGAAGCTCGCCCTCCGGCACGGCCGGGGCGGTGCGGCTGAGCGCCCAGTAGCGCTTGTGCACCCGGCCGTCGCGGAACATCTCGTTGAGTCGAGTGAGTGCCTTTGATGTGCGGGCAAAGACCACCAGGCCGCCCACGGGACGGTCGAGACGGTGCACCACACCCAGAAAGACATTGCCGGGCTTGTTGTACTCCTTTTTAATCCAGGCTTTTACAGTCTCGGACAACGGCTCGTCGCCCGTCTTGTCGCCCTGCACAATCTCGCCGGGTGCCTTGTTTACCACAATGATATGGTTGTCGGCGTAGACTATTTCCATGTTTTTTATTATTTTTGCACAAAATTACAAAATTTCCACCGCTATATTGTACGCATACGCGACTATATATGTTAACAAGATGTTTAATATTCTTAAATAATTTAAGTTTCGCAAGCTCAACCTAAGGTTTATATGGTTATGGGTTTATATGTTTAAACTCCTAACCCCGTAAAACCATAAACATTTAAACATATAAACCTCAAATTTTCAAGTTTTTTAGAACTTTCGGAAATTTGAATTAAAATTACCTGCCATGACAAACTTCTGGCGCCGTGTAGCCGACCTGTATGTTGACGGATTCAAGAACATGCGTGTGGGACGGCAGCTTTGGGCGCTCATTATAATAAAAGTGTTCATCATGTTTGCCATCCTCAAGCTTTTCTTTTTCCCCGACGTGGTGAAAGAGAAGACCCCGGCCGGCGGCAGCGAGGCGCAGACGGTGCGCACCGAGATTCTGGGCCGCTGAAAGGGTGGCGCACTGACATAATTCACGTTTACGAAGATACTAACCCCCTAATTCATCACTAATATGTACGAACTGACAGGCACTGTCGACTGGTCGCGCGCACAGTTTGCGCTGACGGCCATGTATCACTGGCTTTTTGTGCCCCTCACCATCGGCCTGGCACTGATTGTCGCCGTTATGGAGACAATCTATGTGCGCACGGGCAAGACGGAGTGGAAGGGCATAACGCGTTTTTGGATGACACTCTTCGGCATCAACTTTGCCGTGGGTATCGCCACGGGCCTCATCCTCGAGTTTGAGTTCGGCACCAACTGGTCCAACTATTCGTGGTTTGTAGGCGACATCTTCGGAGCACCGCTGGCCATCGAGGGCCTGTTTGCGTTCTTCCTCGAAGCCACCTTTGTGGCCGTAATGTTTTTCGGCTGGAACAAAGTGTCGCCGCGGTTCCATCTGCTGTCGACATGGCTCACGGCCATCGGCGTGACACTTTCGGCATGGTGGATTCTTGTGGCCAACGCGTGGATGCAGTATCCCGTGGGCATGAAGTTCGACCCCGCGCAGATGCGCAACGTCATGGACAACTTTGCCCAGGTGGCCCTCAGCTCGGTTGCCGTGAATAAATTTTTCCACACCGTCACCGAGACGTGGTGCATCGGCGCCGTCTTTGTCATCGGCGTAAGCTGCTGGATGATGTGGCGCGGGCGCAACCGCCAGGCCTGCCTGCGGTCGATCAAGGTGGCCTCGGTAGTGGGCGCCGTTGGTATCCTGGGCTGTATGGCCTTCGGACACGGCAGCGCCGTCGACGTCGCCCGTCACCAGCCCATGAAATTAGCTGCTATGGAGGGCCTTAACCGCGGTAAAATCGGCACCGAGCTTATCGGTGTAGGTATTCTCGACCAGAAGGCCTTTGATGCCGGGGAGGCCGACGCCGTGAAGTGCAAGATTGCCTTCCCCGGTATGCTCTCGTGGCTTGCCAACGGCGATGCCAACACCTTTGTCCCCGGTGTACGCGACATCATCGAGGGTGTTTCGCTGACACCGCAGGGCGATACGCTGAACACAGTCCCGTACACCGAGCGCATGGCTATGGGCCGTGAGGCGCGCACAGCCCTCGAGACATACTCGACGGCGCTGAAGAACGGCGACAAGGCCGCTGCCGACGCGCAGCTGCCGGTTATCGAAAAGAACTACAAATATTTCGGCTACGGATTTCTCGAAAGTCCCGAGGACGCCATCCCGCCCGTCGCCCTCACCTTCTACTCGTTCCACATCATGGTGATTCTCGGCGGATATCTGCTGGCAATCTTCGCACTGTTCGTGGTGGCCTCCTTCGTGCCCCGCTTCGGCAAATGGCTCAACAACAAGTTCGTGCTGTTCTTGGGTATGATGTCGGTGCCCCTGGTATGGATATGCAGCCAGTCGGGCTGGGTAACGGCCGAGGTGGGCCGCCAGCCCTGGGTGATACAGGATCTGATGCCGACGGGCGTTGCCATCAGCTCTATCCCGACCTCGTCGGTGATTGTCACCTTCGTCATCTTCGCCGTGCTCTTCACAGCATTGCTCGCTGCCGAAATATCGATTATGCTCCGTCAGATTTCAAAGCAATCGCGCACTGATATCCAGGAGGTTTCACACTAAACGTAAAAATTTGCAACTATGACATTCCTTCAAGCATATTGGTGGCTGCTGATTTCTGTTCTGGGCGCCATCCTGGTTTTTCTGCTGTTCGTTCAGGGCGGACAGACCCTCATCAATTCAAGCAATTCGCCCGAGTGCCGCAAGCTGATGGTAAACTCGCTTGGTCGCAAGTGGGAGTTTACCTATACCACGCTCGTTGTCTTTGGCGGAGCATTCTTCGCCTCTTTCCCGCTGTACTATTCGACCAGCTTCGGCGGTGCCTACTGGCTGTGGATGCTGATTCTTTTCAGCTTCGTCCTTCAGGCCGTCAGCTATGAGTTCCGCTCGAAGCCCGGCAACCTGTTCACCTACCGTACCTACGACACCTTCCTGTTTGTGAACGGACTGGTGGGCACTGTACTGCTCGGTGTGGCCGTGGGCATGTTCTTCTTCGGCGGAGAGTTCACAGTCAGCCGCGTCAGCCTTGTCGGCGGCGGCAACCCCGTTATCTCGACGTGGGCTCCCACACACGGCCTCGAGGCCATCACCAACTGGAAGTGCCTGCTGCTCGGCTTTGCCGTGTTCTTCCTGGCAAGGACGCAGGCCGCCCTGTATTTCATCAACGACATCAAAGATGCCCGCACCTTCGGCGTGTCGACACGCGTCAGCGTCCTCTTCAACGGCGTAACCTTTGTGCTGCTCTTCGTGGGCTTCCTGGTGGTGCTTTTCCTGCAGAGCGGTCTGCGCGTCGACCCCGCCAAGCCCGGCAATGTCGTGCCCGTCGCCAATATCTATCTGCACAATATGATTGATATGTGGTGGACAATCCCCGTCTTCCTCGGTGGCGTGCTGGCAGTGCTCTATGGCGTGCTGCGCACGGCGTTCTCCAACAGCTGGAACAAGGGCGTATGGTGGAGCGGTGCCGGAACGGTGGCCGTGGTGTTTGTGCTCTTTGTGATAGCCGGCTTCAACAACACGGCCTATCTGCCCTCGCTCACAGATCCGTCGTCGTCGCTGTCGGTGTACAACTCGTGCTCGTCGCCCTACACCCTGCGCACGATGGCCTACGCCTCGCTGATTGTTCCGGTGGTGATAGCCTACATCTGGATCACCTGGCGCAAAATCAACGCCAAGCCTCTGACGATCAAAGAGGTGGACAACGACGCCCACTCCTATTGATTACAAATGACTGATATACCTGACCGGAGCGGCCGCTACAGCCGCTCCGGATTTTTTTTCGCCAAGCCGAAATCTTTTGTTAACTTTGCGCCATATAAGGCTTATAAGACGCACAAGCGCAACAAGATGGCACAAGGCTTAACCCCCACATCGTCACACGAGCTGCGAGAGCTCAATCTGGCACGCACGATACTGATATTGAGCGTGGTGCTTATTCACAGCAGTCCTATTGCGCGTATGCAGCCGCAACATGCCGGCCAGGTCGGGGAGGACATTCCGCGTCAAAAGCCTGCCTGTCACTGACGGGCGACAGCACCGCCGGGATAGTGGCCGCGCTGTTTCTGACCTTTGCCATCCTCGTGGCCGTGAGCTACCTCGCCTACCGGGTATGCAGCGTGTGCTGCCCACGGCTGGGAATGGCCCTCAGCGGCGGCCGGTCCTAAGGTTATCAGAGAAATCAGAGGAATTAGAGTAATCAGAGATATCAGAGAAATATCAGAGGAATAAATCTAATAAGAGGCAGCCGCCGGGGGAGTCCCTGGCGGCTGTCTGTTGTGGGGGATGTGTGTGGCGGGGGTCAGTTCATTTTAAGGCCGCCGGTGGTGGAGTCTTGGGAGTTGTTGCCGGAGGATTTTTTCTCGACGTCGTCGTTGTTGATGGAGGCTTTGGTCTTTTTGACGCTGGCGCGGAGCGAGCCAAAGCGGAAGCTGACGTGGAGGCCTACCGAGAAGCGGTTTGTCATGTAGGTGAAGGTCGTTCCCTGGATGTCGCCGCGGGTGCGGTAGAAGCCTGTCTTGGTGCGTTTGTAGGGTCCGAAGGGCTGCGTGATCTGAAGGCCGAGGGTGAGGCGGTCTTCTTTCAGGAACGACTTCTGCAGGCCCAGGAAGTTGAACACTCCGGTGTTGAGCATCTTGTTGTAACCGTATATCGACGAGCCGCTGCCGCTGAAGTAGCCGCCACCGCCGTGGATGTAGATTTTGTAGGGCAGCTGCTGGCGTATGAACAGCATGGCGTTGTATTCGGGACGTGTCATCGACAGGTTGCGTGTCGGGTCTTCCTCTTTGGCGAGAGCCCAGTTGCCGTTGAAGAAAATCATCGTCTTGCCAAACATGAGCTGGCTGAAGAGACCGGCTTCGAGACGGCGGCTCTTGCCGGCGTTCTCGTAGTTGGAGTGGAGGACGTCGCCGACGACATGCTCGACCTGGAGGAAGCCGTCGTTGCTGGTGGTGTAGCCGAGGTTGAGGCCGACGTTGTACATGCTCTTTGTAAAGTTGAACTCGAGGCCGTAGTTGTTGTAGTAGCAGCTGGCGAGGTCGGGGTTACCCTGCGACACCGTGGTGGGGGTGGTGACAACAGTGGGGTCGAGCATGCTGATGCCGGGACGGCTTATGCGGCGGCCGTAGCTTGCCTTGAGGGTGATGGCGTCGGAGAAGTCGTAGCTGAGGGCGATGTTGGGCACCCAGTCGTTGAAGTCGGAGTGGTAGTTCTGACGGTCCGGGTCGTGATATTTGCGGCTCATGCGCGAGAACTCGTAGCGGATGCCGGCACGAGCGCCGAACTTGCCCCATTTTCCGCGCCAGTCGGTGTAGGCGGCGCCGATAGAGGTGGTGTGGCTGAAGTGGTCGTCGCTGTCCATGGCGGGGGCGCCGGTGTAGGTCAGGGTGTTGTCGGCGTCGTTGTTGCGGAGGATGAACTTGCCGCCAAGGTCAAATTTTATCTTGTCGTTGATGGGGCGTCCCCAGTCAAGCTGGAAAGTCTGCTCGAGCGACGTCTGGTCGATGTCGGAATAGTAGCCCGAGTATGGCATCGGGGCGTTGATAAGGTCGCTGTATTCGATGTCGCTCTCGTTGTGGCTCTTGTTGTTCGAGATCATATAGCTGAGGGTGATGGTCTCGCCCTTGCGCCGGGTGCTGTGCTGGTAGTTCACCGAGCCGTCGATGTTCAGACTTCGGTCGCGCGAGGGATTGCGTGACGCCGAGGAGTAGGAGTAGTCGGGCGTGCCGTCGGGGAGGAACTGGCTGGTGGTGCCGTCGGTCCATGTTTTGTTTTTGTAGGAGAACATATTGAACTCGGCGGTGATGAGGTTGAGCGTGTCGATGTCGAGGCTCAGCTCGAGGCCGCCGTAGCCGCCCAGCGACGAACTCTCGGAGTTGCTCTCGGTGAGTCGGCGTATGCCGGTGGGGATAATCAGCTCCTCGCCCTTGGTGTTGCTGCGCGAGCTGCGTCGGTTATGTTTCCACATACCGCCGTAGAGCGTCATCGTGAGCTTCTTGACCTGGGTGGTGAGGTAGAGGTTGGGCATGGGCATCGGGGTGCGCGTGTCGGTACGCAGCGACACCGTGCCCATCACGCCGGCCAGGCTTGCCGAGCTGTCGGTGATGATGTTGAGGATTGCCAGGCCACTGTCGGCGTCCTCGCGGCTTCCCGGGTCGGTTATCACCTCGATTTTCTTGATGGAGGATGCCGGGATGGCCTTGAAGATTTCTTTGGCGTTGTTGGAATAGCCCTTGTTGGGACGTCCGTTTTTGTAAATCTTGAAGTTAGTCGAGCCCTTGACACGAATGGTGCCGTCGGGGTCGACGCTGACAAGAGGCACCTTGCGCAAAATTTGGTCGAGCATGGACGTCTTCGACTCGGTGTCGGCGCTGACGTCGTAGCCGATGCGGTCGATTTCCTTTACCACAAGCGGGCGCATTGCCGTCACCACCACCTCATTAAGGTTCTCCTGCCCGGGGCCGAGGACGATTTCGCCCATATCGGCGACGGGGGCGGCGTCCGAGACCTCGAAGTTGATGTCGCGATTTGCCGTCTCGAGAGAGGTAATGTTGAGGCGATAGCGTCCGGGGGCCTTCAGCGTGATGTCCACCACGCCGTCGGCGTCGGTGACATTGCCGGTGAGGGGCTTGGGTGCCATCTGCTCGAGATATTCGGGCGGCAGCTGGCTGAGGTATTCTTTGGGGATTTGCGCCATCTTCTTTTTTGCGGCCGAGTCGGCCTCTTCGGTGAAGATACGCCAGGTGATGAACTCCTGCGGGGTGCCCAGGCTGTCGGTGAGTACGGCCTTGAGCCGGTATGGCGACGCTTCGGCCGGGAGCGCCGAGACGAGGGCTAATACAGCGATGAGAATGATTTTCAGCGGCCATCCGTGGTTTTGTCCGCTATTGGCAAACATTGTATGTGACATTGGTAAATGGGAGATTGTGTTTCGGGGTTGATAGTCTGTGTGGGTGTAATGTAGTGGTCGTGGGCCCTTAAAATAAATTCTTTGTAATGTTAGACACTTCAAACCGTCAAAAATTACACATGCAGGTACCCCGTTAACAAATTTTTGCGGGTGGGGGGCGGTTATCGGTCGAGCTCGACCGATAACGGTGGCCGAGCCGAGGCGGCCGGCTGGCTGCTGTACGGGTGGCTGCTGTACGGGTGGCTACGGGTGCCGGGCGGCTGTGAAGGCCGTACTACCGTGTTGCAGGTAAAAAAGACAAAGCCCCGGACGGGCCGGGGCTTTGTGGGGTTATGTCAGGGGTGACAGGTTATTTTTTGCACGAAACGGCTGCGATGCCGGGGAGGATTTTGCCCTCGATGGCCTCGAGCAGAGCGCCGCCGCCGGTCGAGACGTACGAAACGGCGTCGGCATAGCCGAACTTGTTGACGCAGGCTACCGAGTCGCCGCCGCCAACGAGCGAGAATGCGCCGTTGTTGGTGGCCTTTACGATGGCCTCGCAGACAACCTTCGAGCCGGTGGCGAAGTTGTCGAACTCAAATACGCCGGCAGGACCGTTCCAGAGGATGGTCTTGGCGGGGAGGATGGCGCCTACAAACGAGGCGATGGAGGCGGGGCCTATGTCGATGCCTTCCCAGCCGTCGGGGATGTTGTTGACGTCGCAGACCTTGGTATTGGCGTCGTTGCTGAAAGCGTCGGCGGCTACGCAGTCGGTGCCGAGTACGAGGTTAACGCCTTTTTCTTTAGCCTTCTTGACGATGTCGAGGGCGAGGTCGAGCTTGTCGGGCTCGCAGATCGAGTTGCCGATGTTGCCGCCCATGGCCTTGGCGAAGGTGTAGGTCATGCCGCCGCAGAGGATGAGGTTGTCAACCTTGTCGAGCAGGTTCTCGATGATGCCGATTTTGGTGGAAACCTTCGAGCCACCCATGATGGCGGTGAAGGGGCGCTTGATGTTGCTGAGGATGTTGTCGACAGCGGTGACCTCTTTCTCCATCAGGAAGCCGAGCATCTTGTTGTCGCAGTCGAAATAGTCGGCGATGACGGCTGTGGAGGCGTGGCTGCGGTGAGCGGTGCCGAAGGCGTCGTTGACGTATACGTCGGCGTACGAGGCCAGCTTCTTGGCGAATTCTTTCTGCTTGGCCTTCATGTCTTTCTTGGCGGCGTCGTATGCGGGGTCGGCTTTGTCGATGCCAACGGGCTTGCCTTCTTCCTCGGCGTGGAAGCGGAGGTTCTCGAGCAGGAGTACCTGGCCGGGCTTGAGGGCTTCGGCCTGAGCGGTGGCGTCAGCAGCGTCGGCGGCAAATTCTACGGGCACGCCGAGATATTTCTCGACGGTGGGGACAATCTGTTTGAGCGAGAGCTTGGGGTTGACTTTGCCTTTGGGCTTGCCCATGTGCGACATGATGATGAGGGCACCGCCGTCGCTCAGAATTTTCTTGAGGGTGGGGAGGGCGCCGCGGATGCGGGTGTCATCGGTGATGTTGCCGTTGTCGTCGAGGGGCACGTTGAAGTCAACGCGGACGATGGCTTTTTTGCCTTTGAAATCGTAGTTGTCGATGTTAGCCATTTCGGTGAATGTTTATGTTGTTTTGGAAAAAAGTTGGCTTGGGTTGTATTCTGAATGCAAAATTACAGAAAAATTTCGTCAATGGCGAAGGTTTAAGACTAAAATGCGTTAATAAATTAAGATTGGCCGGGTTAAGTGGAAGGTATCAGAGTTATCAGAGGAATTGGAGTTATCAGAGTTATCAGAGGTATCAAAGGGCGATAAGACCGGTAAGGGTCAGAGTTCGGCGTCTTTCATCTTTTCGGCGTTCTCGGCTACGATGAGGTGGTCGATGACGTCTTGGATGTCGCCGTCGACAAAGGCCGGCAGGTTGTAGACGGTGTAGCCGATGCGGTGGTCGGTGATGCGTCCCTGGGGGTAGTTGTAGGTGCGGATTTTTGCCGAGCGGTCGCCGGTGCTCACCATCGTTTTGCGTCGCGAGGCGATGTCGTCGACATATTTCTGGTGCTCTTTGTCGTAGATGTATGTGCGCAGGCGGCTGAGGGCGCGCTCTTTGTTGTGGGGCTGGTCGCGCGTCTCGGTACATTCGATGAGAATTTCCTGCACCTCGCCCGTGTTGGGGTTGCGCCAGTTGTAGCGCAGACGCACGCCGCTCTCCACCTTGTTGACGTTCTGACCGCCGGCACCGCCGCTGCGGAAGGTGTCCCAGCGTATCTCGCCCTCGTTGATTTCGACATCGAAGGGCTCGGCCTCAGGGAGGACGGCAACGGTTGCCGCCGAGGTGTGGACGCGGCCCTGCGTCTCCGTGGCAGGGATGCGCTGCACGCGGTGCACGCCGCTCTCGTATTTGAGCGTACCGTAGACGTCGGCGCCGGTGACGGCCACTATCACCTCCTTGAAGCCGCCGGCAGCGCCTTCGGTGAAGCTGCTCACCTTGAACTGCCAGCCGCGCGACTCGCAGTAGCGCTGGTACATCTTGAACAGGTCGCCGGCAAAGATGGCGGCCTCGTCGCCTCCCGTTCCGGCTCTGATCTCGAGCACGGCGTTGCGGGCGTCCTCCGGGTCGGCGGGGATGAGCATAAGCCTTATCTCCTCCTCGAGCCGCGGCAGCTCCTCGCGGGCCGAGTCGAGCTGCTCGCGTGCCATAGCGCGCATATCGGGGTCGCTCTCGCTCTCGAGAAGCTGGCGCGCCTCCTCGGCGTCGTCGAGCCGGGCGCGGTAGCGGTGCATGGCGTCGGTGATGCGTTCAAGGTCCTTGTATTCGCGTGTCAGCTGCACGTAACGCTTCATGTCGGCCATTACGGCAGGGTCGGTTATCAACGTGGACACCTCGGCGAACCGGGAGTCCAGTCCGTCGAGGCGTCCGAGCAGGGAATTGTCCTGTGACATATTATTTATTTATCTTCTTTATCTTCGTCTTTGGCGGGTGCTGTGTCCAAGCTGTCGTCGCCGTGGCTTTTGGCGGGGTTGTACGGCGGCGGTGTCAGGGCCGGGGTACCGGAGGCTGGCTTTTCGCCGTCAGATTTCCGGTCGTCGGAATTGCTGCCGTCGCCCTGGGCGATGGCTTTGGCCTTGGCAGCCTCGTCGAGTGCCATAATCTCGTCGGCGCGCGAGGTCCAGGGGCGTTTGCCGAAAATCTCCTCTACATCGGCGGTGAAGATTACCTCCTTCTCGGTGAGCAGATCGGCCAGTTTCTTGTGCCCCTCGGCGTACTTGCGCAGAATTTCCTTTGCACGCTCGTACTGTTCGTTGAGGATGCGCGAGACCTCCTGGTCGATGACCTTGGAGCGCTCCTCGGAGTAGGGTTTGCTGAAGCCGTAGTCCTGGCCGGTGGAGTCGTAGTAGCTGATGTTAGGGATTTTGTCGCTCATGCCGTAGTAAACCACCAGCGAGTATGCGATTTTTGTGGCGCGCTCAAGGTCGTTGAGGGCACCGGTGGCAACCTGTCCGATGAAGAGGTCTTCGGCGGCGCGTCCGCCCATCAGCGAGCAGATTTTGTCGAGGAGGGCCTGTGAGGGCACCAGCTGGCGCTCTTCGGGCAGATACCAGGCCGCGCCGAGGGCTTTGCCGCGCGGGACTATGGTGACCTTGACGAGCGGGTCGCCGTAGCGCAGGTGCCACGAGACGGTGGCGTGGCCGGCCTCGTGGACAGCGATGCCGCGTTTCTCCTCGTCGGTGGTGATCTTCGACTTCTTTTCCAGGCCGCCGATGATGCGGTCGATGGCGGCGTTGAAGTCGTTGAAGTCGACGACAGACTTGTTGTTGCGGGCGGCGATGAGGGCAGCCTCGTTGCAGACATTGGCGATGTCGGCGCCGCTGAAGCCGGCGGTCTGGCGTGCCAGCAGCTCGACGTCGAGGTTATCGGCCTTCTTGATTTTGCGCAGGTGCACGTTGAATATGGCCACACGGTCGTGCACGTCGGGGAGGTCGACGTAGATCTGACGATCGAAACGTCCGGCGCGCAGCAGGGCCTTGTCGAGGATGTCGACGCGGTTGGTGGCCGCCAGGCATATTACGCCCGAGTTGCTGCCGAAGCCGTCCATCTCGGTGAGGAGCTGGTTGAGGGTGTTCTCGCGCTCGTCGTTCGAGCCCATGTTGGCATTGCGGCCGCGGGCACGTCCCACGGCGTCGATTTCGTCGATGAACACGATGCAGGGAGCCTTCTCCTTGGCCTGGCGGAACAGGTCGCGGACACGGCTGGCGCCTACGCCGACAAACATCTCGACGAAGTCAGAGCCGGACATCGAGAAGAAGGGCACATTGGCCTCGCCGGCCACAGCCTTGGCAAGCAGGGTCTTACCCGTACCGGGAGGGCCGACAAGCAGAGCGCCCTTGGGGATTTTGCCGCCCAGGTCGGTGTAGCGCTGCGGGTTCTTGAGGAACTCCACAATCTCCTCGATCTCCGTCTTGGCCTCGCTCAGGCCGGCGACGTCATCAAAGGTAACCTTGTTGGCGTTGTTCTTGTCGAAAATCTGGGCCTTGCTCTTGCCGACGTTGAAGACGGAGTTGCCGCCACCGCCACCGCCTGACATACGCCGCATCATGAAAATCCAGAATGCGATGAAGAGGATCATCGGGCCGAAAGTCCACAGCAGGTTGGAGAAGCCCGAGCTTTTCTCGTACTTCACTTCGCCGTTGAATTTGCCGGCGTTGCGCCAGGCGTCGATTTTGTTGTCGAGTTTGTCGGCGCTGGGGATGTCGGTGACAACTTTTGCCTCGACACCCTTGCCGGGCGAGTACTGGCTTTTGTGGAACATCTTTGACGCCGCCGAGTCGGTGAGCACGGCCTCGGCCTCTTTCTTGTCGGTGTAGACGGTAATCTTGGTGACGCCCTTGTCCTCTACTATCTGCTCGAACTGGCTAAAGGGGATTTCCCTTGTCACGCCGTCGTCATCGAGATATAACATGCTCAGCAGAAACAGGATTATCAGGGCATACATCCAGTACATGGAGAATGAGAAGACAATCGGTTTCTTGGGCTTGGGCGGTTTGTTGCCGTTATTATTATTGCTGTTGAAGAATGCCATTTTTTATCGGTAGGGGGTGATGTTTTTGCCGGGGTAGACGACTGTCAGTCGAGATCGGGGATTTCGGTTATTTGAGCGTCGGCCCACAGGTCTTCGAGGTTGTAGCGCTGACGGGCCTCGGGGACGAAGATGTGAGCCAGGATGTGGCCGTAGTCGATGACAATCCATTCGCTGTTGACGTATCCGTCGTAGTTGTAGGGCTTCTGCGAGGCGTGCTCCTGCACATATTCGCGCACCGAGTCGGCTATTGCCGCCACTTGCTGGCGCGAGTTGCCCTCGACGATGACGAATTTCGAGACGGGGGTGTCCTCGATGAGGCTCATGTCAACGATGGTGATGTTGTGGCCTTTGCGCTCCTGGGCGCCTTCGATGATGGTGTCTATGATGTTGTCGCGGATAATTTCTTTACTCATTAGAAATAAATGACTTATCAGAAGATGTGGAATTTGTTGGACTTGTATCTCGGTAGTGTTCGGAAGTCCGTTGTAAGCACTTTTGGCGGTATAATGTAAGATTAACCACAAAGTTAGCAAAACTTACAGTATAAAACATCCGAAACGTTAAAAAAGTTGGTGCAAAAATTATGCCAAAGGCGATTATCGTGTGTAATTATTTGATTGGCCGGCGCTGCGGGGATGGGTTCGGAGGGGGGCTAATCGCAGCGCATGGTGCGTGCCGGGCTGATGGAGGAGGCTACGCGCGCCGGCAGGATGAGCACGAGCCACGACATCGCTGCCACGCCCACGTTGATGAGGACGATGCCTGTCAGGTTGAACACCATCGGCACGTGGCTGAGGTAGTACGACTCGGGGTCGAGCGGGAAGACGAGGAACTTCTGCTGTATCCATATAGTAAGCAAGGCCAGTAGGTTGCCGATGACCATTCCCGAGCCCACGAGGCGCATGGCCATCGCCACGAACACGTTGCGCACAGCGGGTTTGGAGGCTCCCAAGGCACGGAGTAGACCGATGGTGGGTATGTTGTTGAGGATGAGGATGAAAAGACTCGAGACCAGCGTTATGGCCGCCACGCAGCACATGAGGATGAAGATGACGACGACGTTGGTGTCGAGCAGGTCGAGCCAGTTGAGGTACATCGCGCCCGAATGGGTAATGTTGTCTACAACGAGGATGGAGTCGGACTGTTGTGCCTCGGCCCGGTGCACGAAGTCGGTCTGCAGCCGCTCGGCAGTCTGCGTGATGGAGTCGGGCGCCACCCCGCGCACCTCTATCGCCGACGCCCCTAAGCTGTCGAGGCCGCACACGCGCTGCAGCATGTCGAGGGGGGCGTAGCAGACAGTCTTGTCGAAGTCGCCGAAGTTGGACGAGTAGAGACCGGCGATGGTGAACTTGCGGGCACGGATGTTGTCGCCGGCGAAGAAGAAGGCGCTGACGCGGTCGCCCGTCTTTAGGCCGAGACGCGACGCCACCGTCTGCGAGACGACAATCGAGTCGCCGCCGCCTCCCGCCCTGAAGGACGGAAACCGGCCCTGCGTGAGGTTGGACTTCTCGAAGACGAAGTCGTGATCGGGGGCAAAGGCCGTGAACAGCAGGACAGAGTAGTCATCGTCGGTCTTCAGCATTCCGGGCTGGCGCAAGGCAAAGCTGATGTCGGCACCGGGAACGGCCTTCTTTATCAGGTCCACCGTCGACGGGTCGGCGGTGAGGTACTCCGACTGCACACCTTTGTTGTAGTTGTAGGGCGGCGTCACGGAGATGTCGGCGGTGAAGCCCGACAGCTTCTCGCGTATGGCGGTCTTAAACCCTTGCGAGACGGACAGCGTGAGCAGCATAACGGCCAGGGCACAACTTACCCCGACAACAGCGATGACCGAAGCCACACGGTTGTTGCCGCCCAGACCGAGACGGTTTGCCACCGTCAGCACGAACTGTCCTTTTTTCATTACCCGGCAAATTTAGCACTTTTTCTTGATGCCGCCACCCTTTTGTGGTTGAAAAACGATAAGGGGGCGGGTTGGGGGAGGCAGATTAATCAGCGCTATAATAACTATCATAGCTATTGGAGTTGTCAGAGGCATCAGAGTTGGCGCAAGCCTGTAAACCTCAAATTACCGGGCTCTTTGAGCCCGGTAATTTGAATTATTTAGAATCTTTTTAAATAAGGAGGCGGATTTTTTGCTAAGAATAGAAAATTTTCTGACCTTTGCAAAAATCGCGCGGCGGCGGTATCGGCGCCGAGGCGTGTAAACAGGACAGGCATTCGCGTATGAGACTATCGAATCTCAACAAAGGCCAGAAGGCCATTATAACCAAGATTTTGGGCCATGGGGCGTTTCGTAAACGCGTCATGGAGATGGGCTTTGTGCGCGGTCGCGAGGTCAGGGTAGACCTCAAGGCTCCGTTGAGCGACCCTATCAAGTACCATATAATGAACTATGAGGTGAGCCTGCGGCGCTCCGAGGCCAACCTTATCGAGATAGAGCCGATTTTGGAGGGCAAGCCGCGTCCCGATGTGCACATGTCGTCGGGGTACGGAACAATCACCGAGGCGTCGGATATACAGGACAACGACGCCGACCCCAAGGTTCGCGCCAACACCATCAATGTCGCCCTTATCGGCAACCCCAACTGCGGCAAGACGACGCTTTTCAACGATATCACCGGCTCGCACCAGCACGTCGGCAACTATTCGGGCGTCACCGTCGACGCCACCAAGGGAGAGTGCGACTTTGCCGGATACCATTTTCATATCTTCGACCTCCCCGGCACTTATTCGCTGGCGTCCTATTCGCCCGAGGAGAAATATGTGCGCCAGTATCTGCGCGACCGCACCCCGGACGTTATTATTAATGTGGTGGACGCGTCGAATCTCGAGCGCAACCTCTACCTCACCACCGAGCTCATCGACATGGACCGCTCGATGGTGATAGCCCTGAATATGTTCGACGAGATTTCGCGCCAGGGGTCGACAATCGACTACAAGACCCTGGGCGCGATGATAGGCGTGCCCATTGTGCCCACCGTGAGCCGCACGGGTGAGGGCAAGGAGCAGCTGCTGAAGACCGCCATCGAGGTCTTTGAGGGCCGCAACAAGGATGTGCGCCACATCCACGTGCATCTGGGTCCCGAAACGGAGAAGGCGGTGACACGGCTCAAGGATATGGTAAAGAGCGACGGCGACATCGCCCTCCATATCTCGCCCCGCTACATCGCCATCAAGCTTCTTGAGGAGGACCCCGAGACCGACCGGTACATCAAGAGTGTCCCCGACGGCGACAAGATTTTGCAGCAGCGCGACCACGAGCTGGCCGTCCTGCGCGACCGCAACGCCGACGAGGTGTCGACCGTCATCGCCGCCGAGAAGTACGGCTTCATCGCCGGTGCCCTCGAGGAGACGATGGAACGGCGCGAGAACACCGCTAACACCACCGCCGCCATAGACAGGCTGGTGACAAACCGCATTGTCGGCTATCCGCTGTTTTTCGCTGCGATGCTGGCGTCGTTCTGGCTGACTTTCTATGTCGGCCAATATCCCATGGACTGGATCGAGAGCGGTGTGGCGTGGCTCGGAGCTACCGTCAACCGGCTGATGCCCGAGGGTCCGCTGCAGGATTTTCTGGCCAACGGAATAATCGGCGGAGTAGGGGGCGTGATAGTCTTTCTGCCCAACATCCTCATTCTGTACTTCTGCATATCCTTTATGGAGGACACGGGATATATGGCCCGTGCGGCCT
Source organism: Bacteroidales bacterium (assembly GCA_004553485.1). Lineage (GTDB taxonomy): Bacteria > Bacteroidota > Bacteroidia > Bacteroidales > Muribaculaceae > CAG-873. The sequence goes on from SFLG01000001.1 coordinate 50,220, forward strand.
TCATCATGGACAAGGTCATGCACCGTATCGGTCTGCATGGCAAGTCGTTTATCCCGCTTATCTCGGGCTTCGGCTGCAACGTCCCCGCAATCATGGGGTCGCGCATCATCGAGAGCAAGTCGAGCCGTCTGATCACCATCCTCATCAACCCGTTTATGTCGTGCTCGGCGCGCATACCTATATATGTGCTTCTGATTGGCACCTTCTTCCCGACCCACGCCACGCTGGTGTTTCTGCTGATGTACGTCATCGGCATCTGCGTGGCCATGATAACGGCGCGGCTGCTGCGCAAGCTGTGGTTCAAGAAGGACGAGACGCCCTTTGTGATGGAGCTGCCGCCATACCGTGTGCCCACGCTGAAATCGATGTGGCGCCATACCTGGGACAAAGGGCGCGAATACCTCAAGAAGATGGGCGGTATAATCCTTTTGGCCTCTGTCATCGTGTGGGCGCTCAATTACTTCCCCCGTCACGACTCGTCGCTGCCGCCCGAGGAGCGACAGAACTCCTACCTTGAGATGTGCGGCCAGTTTGTCGCCCCCGTCTTCGAGCCTCTGGGTCTTGAGTGGCGTGCATCGGTGGCAGTCCTTGCCGGCGTGCCGGCCAAAGAGATTGTCGTCTCTACCTTAGGCGTGCTCTATACCGGCGACAGCGAGGCCAGCGACCAGTCGCTGGGCGAAAGGTTGCGCGAGCCCAACGTCTCGACCGGCAAACCCGACTTCACGGCCGCCACAGCGCTGTCGTTTATGATATTCGTACTGCTCTATTGCCCGTGCATCGCCACCATCGCCGCCATCCACCGCGAGACCGGCAGCTGGAAATACACAACCTTCTCCATCGTCTACAACACCCTCATCGCCTGGCTCCTCGCCTTCGCCGCCTACCACCTCATGCTCCTGTTCTGACAAAGCAGCGTTAGGGGTATATAATTGAAACGGGTATAAATAACACCGGGGAACGTCTTGCCAACCGGCAAAACGTTCCCCGGTGATTTTTGGTATTCGTCCCCCAAAAGCCGGCTTATTTTGTTGAGGGGGGTGGGGGCGTTAGGCGGGGTTGTATTTGTTGAGGGTGATGAGGGCGAGACGGAGGCGGTATTCGGCGTTGAGGCGCACTTCGCGGGCGTTGAGGTAGTAGTTGAGCTCCTGGATGTAGGTTATGACGTTTATCTGGCCGCCTTTGTATGCCATCAGCAGCAGTCGGGGGTAGGACTCGTCGAGGGTGACGTCGTTGAGCTCGGAGAGGGTGTTGCGGCGTTTCTCGGCGGTGGAGTAGGCGGCCATGACGGCACTGCGGGCCGAGGCGTCGGCTTGGGCGGCATCGAACCGCGAGGCGTTGGCACGGAGGGTGGCGGCCTTTACGGCGCGCGAACGCGAGAAAACGGGCAGGGAGACGCCCACGGCAAATCCGTTGAAATGCTGCATCTCCTCGTAGGCGTGGCGGTATGCGAGGGTAAATCCGGGCATGCGTGATGCCGACACGGCGTCGGCCTCCAGCTCGGCGCTGTGTGCCAGTGCGTTGCCGGCGATGACGTCGGGGTTGTTGGTGCGGGCGTATTCGAGATATTGCGCGAGCTCGTACATCGGTTCGGCGGGGTAGGCGGCGAAGTCGGCGGCCAGGGGGATGCCGTTGTTGAGGGCGGCCAGCTCGGACTGCGCCAGGCTGCTTTCATCGGACACATCGGCGATGCGCGAGCGCAGGCTGTATAGTTCCAGCTCAATCTTCTTGACGTCGAGGATGGTGAGCTGTCCGTCGCGGTAACCGGCGGTGATGTAGCTGCGGAGCGAGTCCATATTGGCGTAGACGCGCCCCAGCAGTTCGAGGCGTCGGGCGGCATAGACGCCCATTGCGAACGCCTCCTTGGCGCTTGTGCGCAGGCTCAGCTCCTCGGCGTCGTAGCGGTAGGCCCATGCACGGCGGCGCGACTCGGCGGCGCGGGTGCGCTTGCCGTATGCTCCGGGCCAGTCGAACGACTGCGACACACCGATGTTCCATTTTTTGTCGCCCTCGACACCCCACAGGTGCTCAAACTCCACCTCCGGGTTGGCGAGACGTCGAGCCTCGTACATGTCGCTCTGATAGTCGGCCTCAAAGTTGGCACGCAGGGCTTTAAGGCGCGTGTTGTTGCTGATAATGGTATCGATGGCCTCGGCCTGGCTGAGTGTCCGGGCTCCGGCGGTGGCGGTGGCTAAGACCGCTATGGCAAGTGCAAGTGCTTTCTTCATTTGTCGTTTGGTTTTGATGCCGGAGCTCCGGCTTTTGAACTGCGCTTCTTCATCAGCATGTAAATGGACGGCACGACGAACACGTTGAGAACGGTTGCCGAGAGCAGGCCGCCGAGAATTACCACGGCCATCGGCGACTGTATCTCGTTGCCGGGGGCGTTGCCGTTTACCGCCAAGGGTATCAGTGCCAGCGCCGACGTCAGCGCCGTCATAACGATGGGCAGCAAACGGTCGGACGAGCCGCGCATGATGCGCTCGTGCAAGGGCACGCCGGCTTCCTCGAGGGCGTTGTACCGGCTTATCAGCAACATTCCGTTGCGGGTGGTGATGCCTATCAGCGAGATAAAGCCGATGATGGCGGGGATGTTGAGCTCGCCGCCGATGATTACCAGGATGAGCACGCCGCCGATAAGTGCCAGGGGCATGTTGCTGAGGATGAGCAGACTCTCCGGGATGTTGTGGAATTGCTGGTAGAGAAGCATCAGAATCACGAGAAGGGCACCGAGGGTGGCCCATGCCAGCATCCGCGACGCCGCAGCCTCGCTCTCGAACTGGCCGCCGTATTCGATGTAGTAGTTCCGAGGCAGTTTGACGTTCTCCTCTATTTCGTGGCGTATGTCGTTGACGGTGCTGCGCAGGTCGCGGCTGTCGACATTGGCCGAGATGACCAGGCGGCGTTTGACATTCTCGCGGTGGATGGTGTTGGGACCGGTCGCCGACACTACCTCGGCAATCTGGCTAAGGGGCACCTTGCCCGTTGCCGTCTCCACCGGCAGGTCGCGGATGCTCTCTATGCTCTTGCGTGCCGTCGGGTCGAGGATGACGGTGACATCGTATGGCAGGCCGTTCTCGTAAACCTGCGAGACGGCCTGTCCCTGCAGCGACGTCTCGATGGTGTTGCGGAGGGCGGCGGGAGTGACGCCGTACTGCGCCATCAGCTCGCGCCGGGGCCGTATCGACAGCTCGGGCCGCTCGATCTGCTGCTCGACATTGACGTCGACAACGCCCTTGACCTTTCCGGCGGCCTCCTTGATCTGGTTGCCGAGGGCAAAGAGCTGGTTGAGGTCGTCGCCAAAGAGCTTGATGGCAATCTGCGACTCGGTACCCGACAGCATGGCGTCGATGCGGTGGCTGATGGGCTGACCTATCTCGATGTTTGTGCCGGGAAGCTTCGACAGCTTCTCGCGCAGCTCCCTCACCATCTCGCCGCGGCTGCGGTCCTTGAGGGTGTAGGGAGCTTCAATCTCCGAGACATTGGTGCCCAGCGAGTGCTCGTCCAGCTCGGCGCGGCCCGTCTTGCGCGCTGTGGTGCGCACCTCGGGCATCGACAGAATTATCTCCTCGGCCTTCTGGCCTATGCGGTCGCTCTCTTCGAGCGACACGCCCGGCAGTGTGGACACATTGATTGTCATCGAGCCCTCGTTGAAGCCGGGCAGGAAGCTGCGGCCGAGGCCGAAGAAAAGGGCGAGCGAGAGGACGAAGAGCACGGCCACCGTCACCAGCAGGGGCCACGGGCGGCGCAGGGTAGACGTCAGGAGACGGTCGTAGCCTTTGCGCATCATACGGGTCACGCGGGGCTCCTTCTGCTCGGCCTTCTCGGCCTTTTTGCCGCCCAGCAGGAACGAGCACAGCACCGGAGTCAGTGTCAGGGCCACTACCGTCGAGGCTATCAGGGCCACGATGAACGATACGCCCAGAGGTTTGAGCATGCGTCCCTCTATTCCGCTGAGGAAGAACAGCGGCAGGAAGCTGGCGATGATAATCAACGACGAGTTGAAGATTGGCATTCGCACCTCGGCCGAGGCGTGGTATACCACCTTCAACGCCGACTGGCGCTGTCCCTCGGGGAGGGCACGGTTTTCGCGCAGCCGTTTGTGCACGTTCTCCACATCCACTATCGCGTCGTCCACCAGCGAGCCGATGGCGATGGCGATGCCGCCGAGCGACATGGTGTTGAGGGTGTATCCCATCAGGTGCAGCACAATCACCGTCACTATTATCGACAGCGGCAGGGCTATCACCGAGATGGCGGTGGTGCGCAGGTTCATCATAAAGAAGAACAGCACCACGATGACGAACAGGGCGCCCTCGAGCAGAGCCTCCTGCAGGTTGGAGATGGAGTTGTCGATGAATTCGGACTGGCTGAAGATGTCGGTCGAAATCTTAATGTCGTCGGGGAGAGTGGAGGCGATGTCGGCCAGGTCGCGCCGGATGAGTTTGTCCAGGTCGATGGTGGACGCCGCGGGCTGTTTGGTGACCGTGATGATTACCGACGGCTTGCCCTTTACCGAGCCGAGGCCCAGGCGTGGCTGCTCGCCGGCGATGGTGACGGTGGCGACGTCGGCGACGGTGACGATGCCGCGCTCGTCCGAGCGGATGACGGTGGTGCCCAGGCGGTCGATGTCGTTGGTGTTGATCTCGCCCTTCACCAGGTATTCGTTGCCGTAGTCGTATACGACGCCGCCGGCGGCGTTCATATTCATGTCGCGGGTGGCCTCAAGCACCTCGTCAATCGAGACGTCGAGTTGCTGCATCATCGCGGGCGACAGCTGGATCTGGTACTGACGCACGTCGCCGCCCAGAACCGACACCTGGCTGACGCCGCCCAGGGCCAGCAGGCGCGGGGCGATGGTGCGGTCGGCGATATTGCGCAGCTCGAGCAGCGACGTCTTGTCGGAGGTGAGGCCGATAATCATTATCTCGCCCAGGATTGACGACTGCGGGCCCATCACGGGGGTCTTAACGCCCGGGGGCATCTTGTCATCAATCATCGACAGACGTTCCTGCACAATCTGGCGGGCAAGGTAAACGTCGGTGTTCCAGTCGAATTCGACCCACACCACCGAGAAGCCCATGCTCGACTGCGAGCGCACGCGGCGCACGCCGGTAGAGCCGTTGACGGTGGTCTCGATGGGGTAGGTGACAAGCTCCTCCACCTCTTCGGGCGCCATGCCCGGAGCTTCGGTCATAACGACGACGGTGGGGGCGTTGAGGTCGGGGAAAATATCTATCTCGCTGCGCAGCAGCACGATGGTGCCGAATATCAACGCAATTCCCGAGAGGATGAGAATTGTGAGGCGGTTGCGCAGAGAAAAGTCTATGATTTTGTTGAGCATTGTTCGGTTGTCTTGTTGGCCCTACTCGTTAGTGCCTGCTTCGTTAGTGGTTGTGCGAATGGCCTTCGGGGACTACGCCCGACGACTCGGCCAGGCGAACCGAAACCGTGCCTTTGGTGACGATGTTGTCGCCGGCTTTGATGCCATCCTTTATCTCTACCCGCGTGCCGTCGTTGGCGCCGAGGGTGACGGGGACCTTCTCGTAACATTCGTCGTCGAGGCGGCGGAAGACGAAGAAGCGGCCCTGCTGCTCGCTTAGTGCCGAGACGGGAACCGAGATGACGTTCTCGCGTACCTCGCCCAGCAGGAATACCTCGGCGGGGGTGCCGGGCAGGATGTTGCCGCCGTTGGAGAAGGTGAAGTAGACGGGGACATATCCGGGACGGTTGTCGCTGACCGTTCCGCCCTGGCTCTTACTGGCGCCGAGAGCCGACAGGTCGATGGCCTCGTCCGAGTAGGGCGTTTTGATGTTCACACCCTTGATGGAGGCGATTTTGCCGTAGTGGCGCTGGGGGACGTCGGCGCGGAGTGTGAGGCCCGTGCCCGAGCTGATGGAGGCGACGGGGGCTCCGGCCTCGACAAATCCGCCGTTGCGGACGCTTAGGGCGGTCAATGTGCCCGAGACTGGAGCGACAACGGCACCTGCCGAGGCGCCGGGGCTGTACAGGGCCTTGGCGCTGTTGTAGGCGGCTAACGCGGCGTTGTATTCGGCCGTCGAGACGATGCCGTGCTCGTGCAGAGGCTTCAGGCGGTCAAGCTCGCGCTTGGCGGCCTCCATGTTTGCACGCGCTGCGGCGTTGGGGTCGCCGCCGGTGGTGCGTCCGGCACGTACGGTGGCGATGCGCTGGCCGGCTTTCACGCGGCTGCCCTCGGTGATACCGTTGGCAAAGGTGACTATGCCTGAGGTCGGCGCAGAGGCCGTGCCCGTTGCCGAAGCCGTCTCCATGATGCGTCCGCTGACCTTGAGCACGTCGCTGAACGGCGACGGCTTTATGGCGGTAGTCTCTATGCCCAGCATCTTTGCCTGCTCGGGCTCTATCACTATCTCCTTGCCGGAGTGGCCCTCGGCTTCCTCGCCCTCGTGTTCGTGGTCGTGACCTTCCTCGGCCTCGTGGTCGTGGCCCTCGGCGTGGTGATGGCCTCCGTGGTCGTGATGGTGATGGGCAAGCTCGTCCTTGGCGTTGGAGTTGCACGATGTAAAGATCAAGGCTCCCGAAAATATGGCGGCGACGGTGACCCACGTCCTGAGCCTCAGATTAAATGGAGAATGTGATGATGATGTCATTGTGTATGGGGACAGATTTCCCCGGCCGTGCGGCGGCCGGATTATAAGTAACAGGGGAGACCGGCAACCGTTACCGGCAGCGGCGCATCCCTTATTTATTATTGTGTGCAAAAGTACGCATTTTTTTTGGTTGGCAATTGAAGTGTGGTAAAAAATATCGCACCGGCAGGCGATAAGTGGAACGATTGATTTTTATTGGGGTTTGCACGGCAAAATTACAATTTATGTGGCGCAACCCGGTTGCATATATCGCTTGTGAGGCCGGTCGCTATAGATGCAACCCGGTTGCAGGCACATTTCGGTAATTTTGTCGGTCCGCCAAAAGAAATAGTCATGGCAGAACGCTACTTTTTCGATTTTGGCTATCTTTGCAAAAAATACGAAAAACGATGAATACAGAATATGTCGAATCCCTGTTGCTAAACAAGGGCGTCAAACCAACTCCGAACAGGATTCTGGTTTATAAAGAACTGCTGAAAAGTCCCCGTCCCGTAAACCTTGCCGATTTGGAAATTTCATTAAATCCGATGGACAAGGCGAGTATATTCCGTGTGCTCGAATTATTTGCGGAGAAGGAGATAATTCATGTCATCGAGGATGGCAGCCGCTCACTGAAATATGAACTGTGCCATGGTGCGAACCATCACACCGTCAATGACCAGCATGTCCATTTCTACTGTGAGAAATGTGGCGAGGTCTTTTGTTTTGAAGACATCGCAGTGCCCCATGTAGATATTCCCGTGTCGTTCAAAATCAAATCCGCTAATTACATGCTTAAAGGGCTATGCCCGAAGTGTGACAGATAGCAACACCGAAGCAAATGCACTCTAATAGCGCAAGATAATGAATGCCAAGATAATAGAGGAAGGACAGCCGAATAGTATTTTTTCCGCATTGAAGGGCTTTCGAAATTGAAGGGCTTTGGGAATTGAAGGTTTTTCGGAATTGAAGGTTTTTCGGAATTGAAGGATAATTTAGGACACGGAATATTTTTCAAATTCGCTGCGCTCTTTGTCGGCACGGAACAGACGGAATTTCACGGAACAGATTTTTTTGCCGGGTCAACGTTAACCAGGTATTGCTCCGGAGTTTGGCCTCCAAGACCTTTAGGACGGGCATCCATTATCGCTGCGCGAATGGATGCGTCACGGAACAGCCGGAACGCCTGCCTATGGAGGGACCGCTGCGCGAATGGATGCGTCACGGAACAGCCGGCACGCCAACCTATGGCGTGCCGTAATGCCAACCCTATGTAGAGTAGGCTTTTAACCTCCGGCCCAACGTGCGAGGTGAGGCCTTTAAAAATACCTGATTAAGGTTGACA
>SFLG01000029.1 GCA_004553485.1 Bacteroidales bacterium
CCGTCAGGCCGTGTGCTCCCGTCAGGCCGTGTGGCCCCCGGCTCGTTTGTCAGTCGACAAAAGTAAGGCCGTCGACGTCGCCCAGGCGCGAGCGCAGACGGTCGGCATCGTCGCGGCGGATGCGCACGCGGGCCGAGCACGCGTTGTCAAACGTCAGCTCGTCGGTCGTGACGCCGGGCTGCTTGATCAGCTTCATCACATCGTTGACGCTGACGTAGGGGAAGGTGAAGGCCATGCTCGCCTCGACGTGCCGCACCACCTTGGGCGCCGCCTCCAGCGCAAGGCGTGCGGCCTCGCGGTAAGCGGCGATGAGGCCCGACGTCCCCAGTTTGATACCGCCGAAGTAGCGCACCACTACCACCACCACATCCGTCAGGCCAAAGCTGTTGATCTGGCCGAGGATGGGCTTGCCGGCAGTACCCGACGGCTCGCCGTTGTCGTTTGACATCGACACTTGCCGCTCAGGACCCAGCATGTATGCCCAGCAGATGTGGCGGGCGTCGTGGTAGCGCCGCGTCACCGACGCAACGGCATCCTTGGCCCCGTCGGCGGTGGTCACCGGAAAGGCGAACGACAGGAAGCGGCTCATCTTCTCGGTGTGCCGTCCGTCGCCCTCGCCGCTGATGGTGGTGTATTCGTCGCTCATAATTGTGGTTCAAAAAAAACTGTTGCGGGCAAAGCCGGCCCGGTTCAAAATCTTTTACGGGCAAATCTGCCCTGTCAAAAAAGACTGTTACGGGCAAAGTTTGCCAAATTGACATTAAAAAGTGCCGCTTACAGGCGGTCGACCCGCCCCTTTGCCGCTGTTTCGCCGACAAAGTTAGTACTTTTTAAGCTATTTTCTTTGGCGTCCCATCTATATTTGGTAATTTTGCACATAATTATGTGTACCGGCAAAGTATTTCCCCTGCATGGTTATGTACACCGCCCGGACACATCCCCTTTCTTGCAACCCAAAACAAAAGCAAAACATAACTTTATTATCTTAAATAACCAATCCTTTAACTGTCATGGCAGACAATAAAGAAAAACTGTTCGACCAGTTCCCCGCCACCACTTACGACGAATGGCGTGCCAAAGTCGAGGCTGACCTCAAAGGCGCCGACTTTGACAAGAAACTGGTATGGCGAACCAACGAGGGCTTCAATGTCCAGCCCGTTTACCGGCGCGAAGACATCAAGGACCTTCAGACCACCAACTCGCTGCCCGGCGAATATCCTTACGTCCGCGGCACACGCACCGACAACGACTGGCTCACCCGCCAGGAGATTGTAGCCGAAAGCGCCGAAGAGGCAAACAGCATCGCCCTCGACGTGCTCAACAAGGGCGTCACCTCGCTTGGCTTCAGCGTCAAGGAGGCTACCGCTGACGAAGTTGCCACCCTGCTCAAGGACATCCACGTTCCCGCAGTCGAAGTCAACTTCACATGCTGCCCCAACAAGGCTCAGGCCCTGGCCGAAGTGCTTGTGAAATTCCTGCAGGAAAAAGGCTGGGCCGACGACTTCCGCGGCTCCATCGACTACAACCCCCTGCGCAAGGCCCTGCGCCACGGCGCCGGCAATGTCAGCGACGAGGTTGTTGCTCAGGCCAAGAAATTAGTAGAGACCGTCGCTCCCGTCAAGGGTCTGCGCGTGCTCTCGGTAGACTCCAACGTGCTCAGCAACGCCGGTGCCTACATCTTCCAGGAGCTGGGTTACGCCCTGGCATGGGGCGCCGACTGGATGACACTGCTCACTGACGCCGGCCTTGACGCCACCGAGGTTGCCCGCCGCATCAAATTCAACATGGGCGTATCGTCGAACTTCTTCATGGAGATCGCCAAATTCCGCGCCGCCCGCATGCTCTGGGCCGAAATCGTACGTCAGTACAACCCCTCGTGCCCCTGCGCCGAGAAGATGATGTGCCACGCCGTCACCTCGCGTTTCAACCAGACCATCTACGACGCATACGTCAACCTGCTGCGCAGCCAGACCGAGGCCTTCTCGGCAGCCGTCGCCGGCGTTAACTCGATGACAGTCACCCCCTTCGACGTCGCTTACAAGAAACCCGACGAGTTCAGCGAGCGCATCGCCCGCAACCAGCAGTTCCTGCTCAAAGAAGAGAGCCACATGGACAAGGTCATCGACCCCGCCGGCGGCTCGTACTACGTCGAGACACTCACCGTGTCCATCGCACAGCAGGCCTGGAAGCTCTTCCCGTCAACGCCAGCTGCGAGAAACGTCACACCGACGTCGCCCGTCGCAAGGAAATCCTGCTGGGCACCAACCAGTACCCCAACATCAACGAAATCGCCCACGACAAAATCGAGAGCACCGCTTGCGGCTGTGGCTGTGGCTGCGACCACGAGGACAACGGCGGTCTGCTGATGAAGCGCGCCGCCACCGACTTTGAGGCTCTGCGCCTGCAGACCGAGGCCTGGCCCGTACGTCCCAAAGTGTTCATGCTCACCATCGGCAACCTGGCCATGCGCCTGGCTCGCGCCCAGTTCTCGAGCAACTTCTTCGGTTGCGCCGGATACCAGATTATCGACAACAACGGCTTCAAGACAGTCGAGGAAGGCATTGACGCCGCCCTCGCTCAGGACGCCAACGTCATCGTCCTCTGCTCGAGCGACGACGAATACGCCGAGTACGCTCCCGCCGCCTTCAAGTACCTCAACGGCCGCGCCGAGTTTGTCGTTGCCGGAGCTCCCGCCTGCATGGACGACCTCAAGGCTCAGGGCATCAACGACTTCGTTCACGTGCGCGTAAACGTGCTCGACACCCTTCGCGATTTCAACAAACGTCTTCTCAAATAACCGGCACCGATGAAACCCGATTTTAAAACAATAGATATCACTCGTGACGGATTCGGCGCACAGCACCCCGCCACCCAGCCCGCCGAGGACTGGCTCACCCCCGAGCTTATCCCGGTAAAACCTATATACAGCAAACAAGACCTCGAAGGCCTCGAGCACCTCGACTACATGTCGGGCATACCCCCCTTCCTGCGTGGCCCGTACAGCGCAATGTACCCCCTGCGCCCCTGGACCATCCGTCAGTATGCCGGCTTCTCCACCGCCGCCGAGTCAAACGCCTTCTACCGCCGCAACCTCGCTTCGGGTCAGAAAGGCCTCTCGGTAGCCTTTGACCTTGCCACACACCGCGGCTACGACGCCGACCACGAGCGCGTAGTAGGTGACGTCGGCAAAGCCGGTGTGTCGATCTGCTCTATCGAGGACATGAAGGTGCTCTTCAACGGCATCCCCCTCAACAAAATGTCCGTTTCGATGACAATGAACGGAGCCGTGCTGCCCGTCCTGGCATTCTACATCAACGCCGGTCTCGAACAGGGCGCCAAGCTCGAGGAGATGGCAGGTACCATCCAGAACGACATCCTCAAGGAGTTCATGGTGCGCAACACCTATATCTACCCGCCCGAATTCTCGATGCGAATAATCGCCGACATCTTCGAGTACACCTCGCAGAACATGCCCAAGTTCAACTCCATCTCTATCTCGGGCTACCACATGCAGGAGGCCGGCGCAACCTGCGACATCGAGCTGGCATACACCCTCGCTGATGGTCTCGACTACATCCGCGCCGGCATCAACGCCGGTATGGACATCGACGCCTTCGCTCCCCGTCTGTCGTTCTTCTGGGCCATCGGCATGAACTACTTCATGGAAGTTGCCAAGATGCGCGCCGCACGTATGCTGTGGGCAAAGATCGTCAAGCAGTTCAACCCCAAGAACCCCAAATCGCTTGCCCTGCGCACACACTCGCAGACATCGGGCTGGTCGCTCACCGAGCAGGACCCCTTCAACAACGTAGGCCGCACCTGCATCGAGGCCATGGGCGCTGCTCTGGGCCACACCCAGTCGCTGCACACCAACGCCCTTGACGAGGCCATCGCCCTGCCCACCGACTTCAGCGCACGTATCGCCCGCAACACCCAGATCTACATCCAGGAAGAGACCCTGGTAACCAAGCAGATCGACCCCTGGGGCGGTTCGTACTACATCGAGGCCCTCACCAACGAGATCGCTCACCGCGCATGGGAGCACATCCAGGAAATCGAGAAACTCGGCGGCATGGCAAAGGCCATCGAGACCGGTCTGCCCAAGCTCCGCATCGAGGAAGCTGCCGCACGCACCCAGGCCCGCATCGACTCGGGCCGCCAGACCATCGTCGGCATCAACAAATACCGCCTCGAGCACGAGGATCCCATCGACATCCTCGAGATCGACAACACCGAGGTGCGCAAGGAGCAGATCGAGCGTCTGCACGACCTCAAGGCCCACCGCGACGAGGCCGCCGTCAAGAAGGCCCTCGAAGCCATCACCGAGTGCGCACGCACCGGCGAAGGCAACCTCCTCGACCTCGCCGTCAAGGCTGCCGGCCTGCGCGCAACCCTCGGCGAGATTTCGGATGCCTGCGAAGCTGTCGCAGGTCGTTACAAAGCTATAATCAGAACTATTTCAGGCGTGTACTCCTCAGAAACCAAAAACGACGCTGACTTTGAGAAAGCTCAGCAGATGTGCGCCGAATTCGCCAAGCGCGAAGGCCGCCAGCCCCGTATCATGATTGCCAAGATGGGCCAGGACGGTCACGACCGCGGCGCAAAGGTTGTTGCAACCGGTTATGCCGACTGCGGCTTCGACGTCGACATGGGTCCCCTCTTCCAGACTCCCGCCGAGGCTGCCCGCATGGCCGTCGAGAACGACGTGCACATCCTCGGTGTCAGCTCGCTGGCTGCAGGTCACAAGACCCTCATCCCCCAGGTTATCGCCGAGCTTGAGAAGCTGGGACGTCCCGACATCATGGTAACCGCCGGCGGTGTCATCCCCGCCCAGGACTATGACTTCCTGTACAAGGCCGGCGTCGCCGCCATCTTTGGCCCCGGCACCCGCATCCCCGACTCAGCCATCAAGATGCTCGAGATCCTCAACGCCGAAGAAAACTAACCCCACCCTCTCCCACAAAAACGGGGCGCCCCACCGGGCGTCCCGTTTTTTGTGTCTTCTTGTACCCCTGGCCACCGGCCGGCTTGCGCGTCAGCCTGTGTCACTGTGTCGGGCGCTTGCGCCCGTCACTTAAGCCTAAAGTTGTAACCGGCCGTCACGTATATCGACATGCCGCGCGAGGCGCTAAACTCGTCGGCCTTGGACGAGGCGTAGATATTGCCCAGGCCATAATAAAAACGGCCCTCGACATATAACGAATGGCGCGGCGCGGCCCACCACTCGACGCCCAAACCCGCAGTGATGCCATAGTCAAACTTATGCTTGATGTCCATCTTCATCTGGTTGACGCGGCGCGTCGACGCAATCCCGGCCGAGGCGGGGTTGGCATAGTCAAAGTTTGAGCTTATGCCGCTCGACACCATATACCCGAACTGCGGACCAAGGTTGAAAAAGAACTTGCAACGGCTCGGGCCAAAGTAGATATGCGTCATCAGCGGCAGCTCGATATAGTTGAGCGTGCGGCTGTACGACAGCCCGGGGTTGTTGTCGAACTGCTCCTTCCAGCCATGCTGGCCGAAGTTCAGCTCGCCCACAACGCCAACCAGGCGCTCCTCGCTATAGCTTGCCTGCACGCCCATCGTCATCCCCGACGCCCAGCCCTGGGGCACCGAGGGCGAGAAGGACATACGGCTGAGCGTCATGCCGGCATGGCCGCCGATGGCGATGTGCGGCTTGTAGTGCGTTTCGGCCGACGCCGGCGTCACACCCGTCAGCATACAGGCGACAAAGGCGCACGCCGCCAGACGAAAAAATATTTTGTTTCTCATATAACCTTATGTGTCAAAATCATTTTACCTGCACGTTCTCGTAGTCGCCGGGCATAAACTCGACCACATACAGCGACGTGTTGACAACACCCTCGGCACCTTCGTCGCGGCTGAAATCGTACGACGACTGAACGCCCGTGTAGTCGTTCAGCACCGACAGCTCGCCGTCGGCCATCGCACCGATGAGGTAGCCCATGAGGTCATATCCCATCAGCCCCTGGACAGGCACGCCCTCGGTCATCGGCTCGCCGTACCAGTGCCTGAACAGGTCGTTGACCTCGGTGACGGCGGGGCTCTCGAAGTTGGCATACGAGCGGGCATAGATGGTGGTCCTGAGCTCGTGCAGCGCGCTCTTGGCCTCGTTGGCGAAGGTCGTCCACTCGGGGAAACCGAACAGACGCAGGTCGCCGCCCGTCTCGAACAGCTTTGTGCGCAGCTTCTCGAGCGTGGCCGAGATGCGGTTGAACTCGCCCAGCGTGCCCGACGTGGGCAGGAAAATCAGCTTGGCGCCCTCGGGCAGCTCGCCCAGCTGCGACTCCAGCTCGGAATGTGACAGGCCTCCCTCATACTGCACCTCGACAAAGGGGATGCCCTCGGCGCCGAGACGCGTCGTCACCATCTCTACAAAAGCCTTTTTGTCGTCCTTGCCGTTGAGGTTGCGCAGGATGACCGGGGTGGCACCGTCGAGACCCTCGACAAATACCGACGCGGCCTTTTCGAGCATCTGCTGCGACGGGATAAGTCCCTGAAGAACATACGGATTGGTGAGGAATACATCGTCGCGCGAATTGGCGACGTTGAGCACATAAACCTTGTTGGCCTTGGCAAACTCGGCAACCATATCGAGCTGTTCGCGGTTTTCGGGCGCGATGATGACGTCGGCCTCCTTGAGGCGCCGGTCGGTGTCGAGCAGCTCACGCACCACCGAGGTGCTGTTGCCCGTGTCGACGGCGATTATCTTCAGCTTGGGCGCGCGGTCCTTGAACTTCTCGGCGGCAACGAGCATACCCTTGTAGAACTCGGTGGCCTGAGCCGCCACGCGCGACGCGTCGTCCTCAAGCATAAACGGCAGCATAACCACCACCGTGTACTCCTTGTCCTCGGCTGCCGCGGCATTGTCGGCGGCCGGAGTGGCCTCCCCGGCAGCGTCGGCGAGCTGCTGCACCTGCTGCAGGTCCTCGCGCGCCTTCTCGGCATCGGCCTCCGTCACGTCGCTGATGCGTATCTGAGTGTCCCCGGACGGTTTGTCCGCCACGGCCTTCGCCGACTTGCCGTCGGCGGGGACGTTGAGCGTGCTACCGGCCTTGATGCCGTTCTCGGCGCCGGGGTTGAGCTTGTACAGGACCTCCGGGGTGGTGTTGAACTTGCGGCTGATGCCAAAAGCCGTATCACCCTTTTTCACCTTGTACTTCTTTACCTTCATCGGCTCGTCGGCCACCGGCGCCTTTTCCTGCGCGCCGTATTTCTCGACAGGGAAGAAGAGCTCCTGCCCCTCCTTCAGGCCCTGCGCGGCAGCCGGGTTGTTGTTGATAATGTCGTCGCGGGTGAGGCCAAGCAGATTGGCCACGCCGTACACATTGTCGTGGCGGTGCACCTTATATACATAGTATTGGCGCCCTCCGACGGTGCGCACGGGGAGGTCGAGAGCCAGGGCCTGAACAAATCCGGCAATCATAAGAGCCAGCGCGGCCAATGTTCGTATTCTGAAGTTGAGCATAGCTTATGTGTGTTGCGTATGTAGTTGCTTACGGTTATTTTTCCGCATTATTTGCAAAGTTAAGCACATTACTTTAATTTTAAGGCCCGTCGGGGCCGCAAATTCGCCCTCACGGGCATTAAAAAGGCAATAAAAATGCCGACGGCATGCAGTCGCGGGCCGCTCTTTGCCAAAAAAACATAATTTTGCATTTCGGAGCGCGGCAAATCTGCCAAAATTCACTACCTTTGTAATTTGAAATCTCATCTACAGATATGCGCATCCTCAATATTGTTCTTTCGGTGGCCGCCGGCCTTCTGCTCACCTCGTGCGGCGAGTATGTGAAGGTACAGAAGAGCACCGACTTCAATTACAAATACGACTACGCCAAGCGTGCTTTCGAGCAGAAAAAGTACGTGCAGGCCGCAACGCTGTTCAAAGACTGCGCGACAGTCTTCAAAGCCACAGACAAGGCCGAGGAGTGTCTTTACCTGCTGGCAATGAGCAACTACGAAAACAAGGACTACGTAAGCTCGGGGGCATACTTCCAGACCTACTACCAACGTTACCCCAAGGGCAAGTTCGCCGAACCGGCACGTTTCTTTGCCGGATACGGCTACTACCTCGACTCGCCCGAGGCCCAGCTCGACCAGACCACCACCATCAAGGCCATCGAAGAGCTGCAGGCTTTCCTCGACTACTTCCCCCGCTCGGAGAAAGTGCCCATCGCACAGAACGCCATCTTCGAGCTGCAGGACAAGCTCACACTCAAGCAGTTGCAGAACGCCCAGCTATACTACAACCTCGGCAACTACATGGGCAACAACTACGAGTCGGCTGTGATTGTGGCCAAGAACGCCATCAAGGACTACCCCTACTCAAAGTACAAGGAAGACCTGGAGCTGCTGGTGCTCAAAGCCCGTTTCCAGGAGGCTGAGAACTCGGTTGACGAGCGCAAGGCCGACCGCTACCGCGAGGTTATCGACGAATACTATTCGTTTATCAACAACTACCCCGACTCGCCCAACAAGAACGAGGCCGACAACATCTTCAAAATCAGCAGCCGCCACGTGCAGCCCTGAGGCACGGCCGACGCCGCGACTCCCCTACTCATCCCCATCGAATTTCACACATCATTATATTATGGATTACAAGAAGACCAACGCACCGCTCAACACCGTCACCCGCGACATGGTTAAACTGTCCGAGGACACCGGCAACGTCTACGAGACCGTCCGCATCATCGCCAAGCGCGCCAACCAGATCAGCGCCGAGATGAAGAAAGATCTCGAGAAGAAGCTCCAGGAGTTCGCCACCCTCACCGACAACCTCGAGGAGGTAAACGAAAACCGTGAGCAGATCGAGATATCGCGTTACTACGAGAAGCTGCCCAAACCCACCCTTATCGCCACGCAGGAATACGTAGACCACAAACTCTACTTCCGCAACCCCGCCACCGACAAGGGCCTCGACTAAACTGTCGCAGAGGCACCGAGCACAACTTCACAGTACCCATAAGCCCCGAAAATCCTCCCGCAACGTGCCGGGATAAAGGTCAGCAGCTCCGACGCCCCGCGCCGGAGCTGCCTGCATAATAGCGCCCGCCCGGCCGACACAGGCGGCCCCGCCAGGCCCTCCAGCCACCGGCGCCCCGCCCTACGCCGGCCGCCGCCCTCCCAGGTCCTTAAGGTCCCTGATGCAGGCCAGACCCGGTTTTACCCTGCCGTTGGCCGTCCCACGTGGCGCTGTGTTAAAATTTTAGGCAAAAAAGCATTGTCGGTTGCGGGATTTTTTGTACCTTTGCACCGCTTATGGCCCAAAAGGTCCGGCATTTTTAATTTATCTATTTACAAACCACCAAATTGCTTAAGAATGTATCTGAATTCTGAGAAAAAAGTAGAGATCTTCGAGAAGTACGGAAAAGGCAAGACCGACACAGGCTCGCCCGAGGCACAGATCGCCCTGTTCTCGTATCGCATCGGTCACCTGACCGAGCACCTGAAAGAAAACCACAAAGACCACACCACCGAGCGCGCCCTTAAGATGCTCGTCGGCAAGCGTCGTCGCCTTCTCGATTACCTGAAGCGCAAAGACATCAACCGCTACCGCGCCATCATCGCCCAGAAGGAGCTCGGCATCCGCAAATAAGCGATACACAACCCCACAAAAAAACTCGACCGCTCACGGCCGAGTTTTTTTGTGTTTTTTTGTGCCCTGTACCCTCCAATGCAGCCCCTGGGCCCAAATAGCCACGACCCCCATTAGCCCCGGCGGGCCTTAGTAGGCCCGGGAAGCGGGCCGAGCCGGGAAAGAGGCCGGCACTAAAAAGGGGCCGGCACTGTTATCGGTCGAGCTCGACCGATAACGGTAAACAAATGAGAGGGCCGTGCGCCAGGGCTCAAAACCAGCCGTTCAAAACCGGGGGCCAAAAACCGCGCCAAAAACCGGGCACTCCAAACCGGGGTGCCCCTTGGGCGCCCAAACGCCCTTGGGTTGCCGTTTACTTTTTCTTGGACTTTTTGGTGCTTTTAGAGCTGCTCTTGCTGCTTTTGCTGCTCTTGCTGCTTTTGCTGCTTTTGGAGCTGGCGGCGGCCTTCTCCTCGGCGGTGGGGATGGGGTTGCCGGACTTGTCCATGTAGCCGTCTTTGATGCAGAGTTTCTGCATGTTGGCTATGCGCTTCGAGATTTCGGGGTGGTCCGAGAACAGGTTCTTGACAAAGCTGGACTGCTGGCCCGAGGCCTGCTCCATCTGCTGCAGCTTCCGAAAAGCCTGTACCATCGCTATCGGGTTCTTGCCGTGCGACTTAAGGAAGTTGTAGCCATACTCGTCGGCCTGGTTCTCCTGCTTCTTCGAGTATTTAGATTTTGCCAGAGCATCGCCCAGTGCGCCAAGCTGGCTGTCGGTGAGGGCAGCCACAGTCGTGCTGGTCGAGGCCAGGCCGTCTTTGAGGGCGCTATTGAACAAGGCCTGCTTGAAGGCCCGCTTTGTGTCCTCGTGGGCGACGTGCCCTATCTCGTGACCGATGACGCCAAGCACCTCGTTGTCCGTCATAATGTCCATCAGACCCGTGTACACACGCACGCTACCGTCGGCGCAGGCAAAGGCGTTGACGTCGGCATTCTGGTACACCTTGAAATTCAAAGGCATACCGTTGACGTCAGTAAGACCCTCGGTAAGGCGCGCCAAGCGCTTGCCGTATGTCGTTTCAGGCCCGAGAATTTTGTTCTTTGAGTCGCTCTCCTGCACATACTGCTGCACATATCCCAGGATGTCGTTGTTGCTGAGAGTCAGGGCCTGGACGGCCTTGGCGCCACCCTGGATGACGCGGCCCCAGTCGAGCTGCGCCTGCGCCTCCTGACCCATAAACATCGCTGCCGCCGCGGCGACAACCGCAAATATTTTCCTTTTCATATAGTTATGACAATTTATGTTAGTGAATTAGCCGGTAATCAGTCGAAGACCTTCTTGCGGTAGACGAAGTTGCGGCCGAGGTAGCGCTCGCGCACCATCGGGTTTTCGGCAAGCTCGGGCGCCGCTCCCTCGAAGAGGATGCGGCCCTCGTAAAGCAGGTAGGCGCGGTCGGTAATCGACAGCGTCTCGGGGGCGTTGTGGTCGGTGATAAGTATGCCGATGTTCTTCTCCTTCAGCTTGTAGACAACCTGCTGGATATCTTCAACGGCGATGGGGTCGACGCCGGCAAACGGCTCGTCGAGCATGATAAACTTGGGGTTGATGGCCAGACAGCGCGCTATTTCGGTGCGTCGCCGCTCGCCTCCCGACAGCCTGTCGCCGAGGTTGCGGCGCACATGCTGCAGATTGAACTCGCTGATGAGGCTCTCGAGCTTCTCGGCCTGCTGGTGCTTGTCGAGGGGTGTCATCTCAAGCACGGCGCGGATATTGTCCTCCACCGACAGCTTGCGGAACACCGACGCCTCCTGTGCCAGATAGCCGATGCCGCAGCGGGCGCGCTTGTACACGGGAAAGTCGGTGATATTCTCGTCACCGAGGAAGATGCGGCCCCGGTTGGGACGGATAAGTCCCGTGGTCATATAGAAGGTCGTGGTCTTGCCCGCGCCGTTGGGGCCGAGCAGACCCACAATCTCGCCCTGGCAGACGTTTATCGACACGTGGTCGACAACCGTGCGGTGGCCGTAGACCTTCACCAGGTCGTCGGTGCGCAACACCATCTTCTCCGGCTCGGCGGGCGCGCCGTCCCCGGCCTCCCCGGCGGCAAAGTGTCCGTCCGGTTCGCCTACGGGCGCGTCGATCACCACCGGTGTGTCGGGTGTGGCCTCGGCGGCCTCCGTCGCCTTTTTGTTACGTCGGATAAATCTCAGCATTTGTCGGCTTTGTTGCTCTTGGCCAGACGGCTGGCGATATAGTCGGTGAGCAGGTTGATGGCCACGATGTTGCTGCCGCCCTGGGGCACGATGAGGTCGGCGTAGCGCTTGGCCGGCTCGATATACTGCATGTGCATGGGTTTGAGCACGCTGACGTAGCGGTCGATGACCATCTTGGGCGTGCGGCCGCGCTGGATGCAGTCGCGGGCGATGACACGGATCAGACGCTCGTCGGCGTCGGCGTCGACAAACACCTTGACGTCCATCTTCTCGCGCATCTCGGGCATGCAGAGCACCAGTATACCCTCGATTATAACCACGTCGCGGGGCTCGACGCGCACCGTTTCAGGCTGGCGCGTGCAGGTGAGGTAGCTGTAGGTGGGCATATCGATGGGGTTGCCCTTGCGCAACTCCTCGAGGTGCTGCTCGAGCAGCGTCCACTCTATGGCGTCAGGCTCGTCAAAGTTGATTTTGCTGCGCTCTTCGGGGGGAATGTGGCTCGAGTCCTTGTAATACGAGTCCTGAGGAAGCACGGCCACCTCTCCGGCAGGAAATGAGTCGATTATCTTGTTTACTACAGTGGTTTTGCCCGAGCCAGTGCCTCCGGCTATTCCGATAACTATCATAGTGCTTAGTTGTAAGGGTGGGTATATCTTCGCCAAAAGTACAAAATTTTCTGCGAGAGATAAAATTTTCGTGACAATAACGCTCGAAAAAGCGTTGTAGATATAGGCGTCCGGCGGACCGCCGCGAAAATGCAGGCGCCCGTATGTTAAATTACGTTTACGCGCAACTTCTATCCCGCAAATTTTCGTACTTTTACACCCTAAAACATAGCTCTGCCAAAAACACAAAAACTACATACCAGATGAAACTGACACTGACAATCGACTACCGCACGGCCTGGGGCGAGACCCTGCACGTCTGCGGCGACATAGTCCCCCTGCGCGACTGCCCGGCAATGGCACTCACCGGCACACGAACCTGGAGCCTCGAAATCGACGTTCCCGACGGTGTCGACGCCTTTACATACCATTACATCGTACGCCACGACAGCGGCAGCGTCCGCAACGAATGGGGCGCCCCCCATCGCTTTGTCCGCGGCAATGCCATCGATAATATGTCCGTATGCGACCGATGGCAGGAAATGCCCTGGAACAAAGCCTTTTACTCGACCGCCTTCACCGACTGCATCAACCGCCGCGAGCACCGCACCGCCGCTCCCGCCCCTCGCCGCCAGTCGGTGACGTTGCGCATACCCGCGCCAATGATACGCCCCGACGAGGTGCTGGCCGTGACGGGCGAGACCGACGGCCTGGGCTCGTGGAACCCGCGCAAGGCCATCCTGCTGAGCGACGCCGCCTTCCCCGAGTGGGAGATCACCCTCGACCTGGCTGTCATCCCCGCCGGCACACAGTATAAATTCATCATCCTCAAGAGCGCCGACAAATCGGTGGTGGCATGGGAGAACGGCGACAACCGCATCATGCCGCACTACACGCCGGCCAACGCCGACGCCGTGGTGGTAAACTGCGCCCCCTTCCAGAACCCCTCGGCACCCTGGCGCGGTGCCGGCACGGCCATCCCCGTCTTCTCGGTACGCACCGAGAGCGACTTCGGCGTGGGCGACTTCATCGACCTCAAAGAGATGGTTGACTGGTGCGCGCAGACGGGTCAGACCTTCCTGCAGCTCCTCCCCATCAACGACACGACGATGACGGGCACCTGGACCGACTCGTACCCCTACAACGCCAACTCGACCTTCGCCCTGCACCCGATGTACCTGCGTCTGCAGGAGCTGGGGACGCTGAAGGACGCCAAGCGCATGAAGTACTACAACGACCTTGCCGCCGAGCTCAACGCTCTGCCCGAGATAGACTACGAGCGCGTCAACGAGGGCAAGATGGCCTACTGCCGCGAAATCTTCGCCCAGGAGGGCAAGAAGGTGGTGGCCTCGGCCGACTTCGCCGCCTTTGTGTCGCGCAACGAGGGCTGGCTGCCCAACTACGCCGCCTTCTGCGTCCTGCGCGACAAAAACGGCACGGCCGACTTTGCCAAGTGGGGCGAATACGCACAGTACACGCCCGAAAAGGTGGCGAAGGTAATCAAGGACAACAAGGACGACATCAACTTTGTATACTATCTGCAGTACTACCTCGACAAGCAGATGAAGAGCGTCCGCGACTACGCCCACACCAAGGGCGTGGCCATCAAGGGCGACATCCCCATCGGCATCTCGCGCACCAGCGTCGACGCCTGGACCGACGCACGCCTGTTCAACATGGACTGCCAGGCCGGCGCTCCCCCCGATGACTTCTCCGTCCTGGGCCAGAACTGGGGCTTCCCCACCTACAACTGGGACGAGATGAGCAAGGACGGCTTTGCCTGGTGGAAAAACCGTCTGCGCAAGATGTCGGAGTACTTCGACGCCTACCGCATCGACCACGTGCTGGGCTTCTTCCGCATCTGGCAGATCCCGATGGACGCCGTGCACGGCCTGCTGGGCTACTTCAACCCGGCCCTGCCCTTCACCCCCGACGAGCTGCGCAACAACTATGACTTCTGGCTCAACGTCGAGGTGCAGACCAAGCCCTACATCATGGACTGGTTCCTCGGCGACTTCTTCGGCGAGTTCACCGAAGAGGTGCGCGACAAGTACCTCGAGCCCCTGGGTTATGGCCGCTACAGACTGCTGCCGCAGTACGACACGCAGCGCAAGGTCGTCGAATACTTCGCCGCCCTGCCCCAGGACGACAAGGAGAAGACCGAAAAGAACAACCGCATCTGCAACGGTCTGCTGGGCCTTATCGACGAGGTGCTCTTCATCGAAGATCCGTACGAGAAGGGCAAATACCACCCGCGCATCTCGGCACAGTTCACCTACGCCTACCGCTCGCTCAACGACTACGAGAAATACTGCTTCAACCGCCTGTACAACGACTTCTTCTACCGCCGCAACACCGACTTCTGGTACGGCAAGGCAATGTGGAAGCTGCCCCCGCTGGTAGAGGCTACGCAGATGTTGTGCTGCGCCGAAGACCTGGGCATGATTCCCGCCTGCGTCCCCGCCGTGATGGACAAGTTGGGTATCCTGTCCCTCGAGATACAGCGTATGCCCAAGGATCCCAAGGCCGAGTTCGGCAACACATGGACCTACCCCTACCTGTCGGTTTGCACCACCTCCACCCACGACATGGGCGGCATACGCCAGTGGTGGGAGGAAGACCGCCAGAAGACCCGGGACTTCTACAACAACGTCCTGCACGAGCATGGTCCGGCGCCCTACTACTGCGAGCCGTGGATTTGCCGACGCATCATCGACCTGCATCTCAAGAGCCCCTCGATGCTCTGCATAATTCCCCTGCAGGACTATATGGCCATGGACGGCGACCTGCGCCGCAAGGACCCACGCGAGGAGCAGATAAACGTGCCCGCAAATCCCCGCCACTACTGGCGCTACCGCATGCACCTGCCCGTCTCGCGCCTCAGCGCCGACGTCCCCTTCAACAAAATCGTGGCCGAAATGATTCACGGCGACGGACGCTGAACGTCCCGACCCGTTGATAACACTTTAAGTCAAGTATGCTCAGGCAACCCGACGACAACCAAACCGCACAGTCCTCCCGGAACATCATAACCCGGGAGGACCTTATGCTGGCCGAGCGCGCCGAGAAGTACAAGGTGCAGCTGCAGCGTACCGAGGTCTTCCCCACCGAGGAGAACTGGCAGTACATTACCGAAAACGCCATGAGCGAGGTGGCGCCGGAGCTTTACCACAAATACCTGATAGCGTGGCTGACGCCGGAGAACGACCGCAGCGACTTCCACCAGCTGACACTTGAATATTTCCCCGAGTACCTGTCGGTCATCGACCGCGACACAGCCCTCGACACGGTCTACGCCGATGTGGAGACCGCCCCCGAGGCTACACTGGGCCTTATCCGCGACTGCGCGCTTTTCAGCGCCCCCGACCTGTCTCTGCTGCTCGACAAGGGCGTCGACGCCGGCTTTGTAGCACTGTGTCTCAAGGCTTACCAGCCCGACTACGACGCGGACGACCTGATGGATATGCAGGCGCTGTTGCGAAAGATGCAGCAGCTGCCCGAGAAGGGACAGATTGCCCTGCCGCGCGGAATTTTCTCGCGCGACGAAAAGTACATCTGCCCCAAGGGGCACACCAACCCCGCCAACGCCGAGTTCTGCAGCAGCTGCGGCCTCGACATCTACGGCCTCAACAAGGAGCAGGCCGCATGCATACAGCTCCTGGCCTCGCGCACAAAGACACTGGGCGCACTGCTCAGCCCAAGAACACGCCGGTGACGGCACCCGTTGAACACAAGAAACAATAGCTTTTAGAGATGGATACGAATGGATTTTTTCGCGTAGCCGCCGCCGTGCCCCGCGTGACTATCGGCGACCCCGCCGCCAACGTTCAGGAGATAGGCCTGCTTTTACAGGAGCTGGAGAACGAGGGCGTCGAGCTGGCCGTTTTTCCCGAAATGTGCATAACCGGCTACACCTGCGCCGACCTCTTCCACAACACCACCCTGCTTGACGACAGCGACAAGGCCCTCGCCGACCTGGCCGCGCAGACCGGCGGCAGCGACGTCGCCTGTGTCGTCGGCGCTCCGGTGCGCGTGGACGGCTCGCTGTACAACTGCGCCGTCTACATCCACAACGGCCGCCTGCTGGCCGTCATCCCCAAAAGCTACATCCCCAACTACAACGAATTTTACGAGCGTCGCTGGTGGCGCTCGGGCGCCGGCATGGCCAACCGCACCATCAGTCTGGCCGGGCAGGAGGTGACCTTCGGTGTAGGCCAGCTGGTCGAAGTGGGCGGTGTAAAGACCGGCGCCGAGATTTGCGAGGACCTGTGGGTACCCGAGCCGCCGAGCGTACGCGCCGCGCTGGCCGGTGCCGAGGTGCTGGTGAACCTGTCGGCAAGCGATGCCCTGACGGGCAAATACGACTATGTGCGCAACCTTGTCACCAGCCAGAGCGCCCGGTGCATAGCCGGATACGTCTATGCCTCGGCCGGGGTCGGCGAGTCGTCCACCGACCTGGTGTTTGACGGCATCGGCCTTATCGCCGCCAACGGCCGTCTTCACGACGAGCTCGACCGCTGGAGCACCCAGCCGCAGTATGCCGTCGCCGACATCGACATCGAGGCCCTGCGCCGCGACCGCCTGCACCTGACATCCTTTGCCGACTGCGCCGCCAACGCCGGCGCGAACTACCCCGTCTCGGCCTCGGCCGGCTCGGCCGGGCTGTCGCGCGCCGACCTGCGCTGCAAAATCAACCCCACACCTTTTGTCCCGGCCGACGGCCCCGACCTCGACAGCCGCTGCCGCGAGATTGTCAACATCCAGGCGGCCGGCCTGGCGCGCCGTCTGCGCTTCACCCGCTGCCGCTCGCTCGTGATAGGCATATCCGGCGGGCTCGACTCGACGCTGGCGCTGTTGGTGGCCGTGGAGGCCTTTGACCGCCTCAACCTCGACCGCAGCGGCATCACCGGCGTGACGATGCCCGGCTTCGGCACCACGGGGCGCACTCACGACAATGCCGTGGCCCTGATGGAGACACTTGGCGTGAGCATCCGCGAAATTTCCATTGTGCCGGCTGTTGAGCAGCATTTCCGCGACATCGACCACGACCCCGCGGTACACGACGTCACCTACGAGAACGCCCAGGCCCGTCAGCGCACCTACCTGCTGATGGACATCGCCAACCAGACGGGCGGACTGGTGCTGGGGACGGGCGACCTCAGCGAGCTGGCCCTGGGCTGGGCGACGTACAACGGCGACCACATGTCGATGTACGGCGTCAACGCCGGCGTCCCCAAGACCCTTGTGCGACACCTCGTGCGCTGGTTTGCCGGACGCGACGACGCGTCGTCCGACATCCTCTACGACATCTCCGACACCCCCATCAGCCCCGAGCTCATCCCCGCCAACACCGACGGCACAATCGAGCAGAAGACCGAGGACCTGGTGGGCCCGTACGAGCTGCACGACTTCTTCCTGTACTACATGCTGCGCTACGGCTTCAGCCCCTCGCGCATCTTCTTCCTGGCTCGACACGCCTTTGCCGGCAGATACACCGCCGAGGTTATACTGAAGTGGGAGCGCGTGTTCTTCCGCCGCTTCTTCGCCCAGCAGTTCAAGCGCAGCTGCCTCCCCGACGGCCCCAAGGTGGGCTCGGTATGCCTCTCGCCCCGAGGCGATTGGCGCATGCCCTCCGACATCTCGTCGCAGGCATGGCTCGCCGACCTCGACTCCATCCGCCCGGCCTGAGAATTTGGCCGTTAACAAAAAAATATATACTTTTGCGCCGTCGACGGAGGCCTGTCCCCCGTCAAGAGTTCATACACATAATTATTAGGGGTGCCAACCCGCCTTGCGGTAGGCTGAGATCATACCCTTTGAACCTGATCCGGGTAATACCGGCGTAGTGAAAATTTTTTATGAAGAACCTTATTCTTCCCGCGGCTGTCATCGCCATGACAGCCGTCCCGGCAGTGTATGCCCAGAGCGACAGCACCGCCATTGTCCTCCGCGATGTGGAGGTAGTCGCAAACCGTGCCGACCAGAAGACCCCCGTGGCCTACAACAACGTGTCGAAGAGCGAGCTCGAACGCTACAACGACGGTCGCGACATCACTTATCTGCTCAATTTCACACCTTCGCTGATCACCACCTCCGACGCCGGCTCCGGCATCGGCTACACGTCGTTGCGCGTACGCGGCACCGATGCCTCGCGCATCAACATCACCGCCAACGGCATCCCCGTCAACGACTCGGAGAGCCACAACGTCTACTGGGTCAACATGCCCGACTTTGCCTCGTCGCTGCGCGACGTGCAGATACAGCGCGGCGTCGGCACATCGGTAAACGGCGCGGCGGCTTTTGGCGCCAGCATCAACATGATCACCGACGCGCCCTCCGAGGACCCGTACGCCGAGCTGTCGGGAGCCTACGGCTCGTACAACACCAACCGCGAGACGCTGCGCGTGGGCTCGGGTCTGCTAGGCGGCCACTGGTCGTTCGACGCCCGCCTGTCGCACCTCAGCTCGGACGGCTACATCGACCGCGCCACCTCCAAGCTGTGGAGCTACTTCGGGCAGGCCGCCTACCGCAACCGCGGCACGCTGCTGCGCTTCATCGCCTTCGGCGGCAAGGAGGAGACCTACATGGCTTGGGAGTACCCCAGCCTCGGGGATATCGAGAAGTACGGCCGCCGCTACAATCCGTCCGGCAAGTACACCGACAAGGACGGCAAAACGGCCTACTACGCCGACCAGAAGGACAACTTCATCCAGCACCACTTCCAGCTGCACCTGTCGCAGATGTTGGGCGAATACTGGCGTATGAGCGCCGCCCTGCACTACACCGACGACTACGGCTACTACAACCAGTACAAGACCCGTCGCACCCTGGTGGAGTACGGCCTCAGCGACTATGTCAACGACAAGGGCGAGACGGTGGAGAAGTCTGACCTTGTCCGACTCAAATACAACGACAACGGCTTTGGCGGCGGCGTGGTTAACTTCAACTACCAGCAGGGCCACTGGAACGCCACCTTCGGCGGCGGCGCCCACTACTTCCACGGCCACCACTTCGGCCGCATAGCATGGGTGCGCAACTACGTCGGCCCCATCGACCCGCTGCAGGAGTACTACAACAACACGGGCAAGAAGTTCGACTCGAACATCTTCGGCCGCGCCACCTACGACATCAACAGCAAGTTCTCGGTCTTCGCCGACCTGCAGTACCGCCACATCCACTACACCATCAGCGGATGCTCGGACAACTACGACTGGAACATCGGCGACATGGCCGTCCTTGACGTGCGCCGCGACTGGAACTTCTTCAACCCCAAGGCCGGCCTGAACTTCACCACCGGCAACCACCGCGCCTTTGCCTCGTGGAGCGTAGCACACCGCGAGCCCGTCCGCGACAACTTCACCGACGGCGACCGCAACCACGACCCGGATGCCGAGCGCCTCTTCGACTACGAGCTGGGATATGCCTACAACGCCAAGCTCTTCAGTGTCGGCGTCAACCTCTACTACATGGACTACAAGGACCAGCTCGTCGTCACCGGACAGCTGTCGGACACCGGCAACCCCCTCAGCGTCAACGTACCCAAGTCGTACCGCATGGGCATCGAGCTGCAAGGCGCCCTCCGTCCCGTCAGCTGGTTCGACTGGCAGATCAACGCCACTCTCTCGCGCAACCGCATCAAAAACTTTGTCGAGTACATCTACGAGGACGAGTGGACCAACCCCATAACCTTTGACCGCGGCGACACGCCCATCGCCTTCTCGCCCGACTTTGTCCTGCACAACGCCTTCAACTTCCACGTCGCCGGCTTCGACGCCTCGCTCGAGAGCCGCTACATCAGCAAACAGTACATGAACAACGCCCGCAGCGAGGACACCACCCTCGACTCGTACTTTGTCAGCGACCTGCACCTGGGCTATACCTTCAAGAAAATCGCCGGCATAAAGAAACTGCACGTTGGCTTCTCGATCTACAACCTCTTCAACGAGAAATACTTCAACAACGGCTATGCCGGCGCCGGCTACTACAAGGGCGACAACGGCGAACCCGTCATCTACCGCTACGCCGGTTACTCGGCCCAGGCCCCGACCCACGTATCGGCCAACGTTTCACTGTCATTCTGACCACGGATGGACTTTGCCCGCATTCTCGAGATTTTCGGCTTCATCGTCGGTCTGGCCTACCTGTGGTGGGAGTACCACGCCGACGCACGCGTGTGGATCGCCTCGGTGATCATGCCCGCGATATCGATATGGATATATTTCTCGAAGGGCATCTACGCCGACTTCGCCATCAACATCTACTACCTCGTCATCGCCGTCTACGGCTACATAGCCTGGAAACACGGCTTCGGCGACAAAAAGGATAAAAAACCGCGCGCCATCACGCACACCCCGCTGCCCGTATGGGCCGGGGTGGCCGTCGCGGCGGCGGCGCTGTGGCTGCTGCTCTTCTTCGTGCTCAACCACTACACCGACTCCACCATCCCCCGCCTCGACGCCTTCACCACCGCCCTCTCCGTGGTAGCCATGTGGATGATGGCCCGCAAATATGCCGAGCAATGGCTCGTCTGGCTCGTCGTCGACATCGTCAGCACCGGCCTCTACATCTACAAAGGCCTCATCTTCTACCCCATCCTCTACGCCGCCTACTCCGTCATCGCCATCCTCGGCTACCGCAAATGGCTCACCCTGATGAAGTCCCCCACCCCCCGCCACACCCCCCCTCACTTCGGCTCGCCTTCTACCACCGACACCCCAAAACCTCCCCCGCTCCCAACCCTCCCATAACTCCCAACCCTTCCCCATAAATAAGTCGGGCGCTGCTGTTTTCCCTGTCGCGCCCGTTTTTTTTAAAATATTAGTCACAAAGTTACTGCACTTTTGCAAAAATGCAGTAACTTTGGCATATCATACAAAAATGTATTGAACATGGACTTTGACGATTTCTTATTATTCAACGCACTCTGCGATGACTGCGATAGGCCTAAGTCTGCCAAGCCAAAGCCACAGCGCAAACCCGGCCTTACGCCTCTGAAAGATGTGTTTGGCTCCATATTAGCAGTCATTGCACTCATCGCATTAATCATTATGAATATATGCATACTCTTTTAATTGCATATATACTCTGATTAAATGCAGGCTCACTTTAATTAAATGCACACTTTAATTGCAGGCGCACTATGAGGGACACCGCGAAATCACCCTCCCCTTGAGGGTGGCTTAGAGCATGTCCCACAAATTTCTGACCGACATAATATACACAAAGCGGACGCCCTTTCCCGGGTTGGGAGAGGGCGTCCGCTTTTGGTGCCGGCCGGAAGGTGGCCGGGAGATGGGGTGCCTTTCGCGAGCGGGGTTAGCCGCCGAAGTTGTCGTAGTGGATCATTTCGGGAGGAACGCCGAGGCTGTCGAGCATCTTGTTGACGGCGGCCGACATGGGGCCGGGGCCGCACATGTAGTACTCGATGTCTTCGGGGTCGGGGTGGTCCTTGAGGTAGGTGTCGTAGATGACCTGGTGCACGAAGCCGGGGGTGTAGGCTACGCCGGCGGCATCGGCGGCGGGGTCGGGACGGTCAAGAGCCAGGTGGAAATGGAAGTTGGGGAAGTCCTTTTCGAGCTGCAGGAAGTCGTCGAGGTAGAACACTTCGTTGAGGGCGCGGGCACCGTAGAAGTAGTTCATGACGCGGTCGGTGCAGTGCAGGGTCTTTGTCATGTACATAATCTGGGCGCGCAGGGGAGCCATGCCGGCGCCGCCGCCTATCCACATCATCTCTGCCTTGGAGTTGAGGATGGGGTGGAAGTCGCCGTAGGGACCCGACATGAGCACCTTGTCGCCGGGTTTGAGGGTGAAGATGTAGCTCGAGGCTATGCCGGGCATGACATCCTGGAAGCCCACCTGGGGCTTGGGTTTGAAGGGCGGAGTGGCGATGCGCACGGTGAGCATTATCACATCGCCCTCGTCGGGATAGTTGGCCATCGAATAGGCGCGCACGGTGGTCTCCTCGTTGCGGCACTTCAGGCCGAACAGCCCGAATTTCTCCCATGCCGGCAGATACTCGGCACCGATGCTGTCCTTGTCGATGTCGGTATTGTAGTCCATCGTGAAGGGCGGAATCTTGATCTGGGCGTACGAGCCGGGCATGAAGTCCATGTGCTCGCCGGCGGGCAGAGCCACAATAAACTCCTTGATGAAGGTGGCCACGTTTTTGTTGGAGATGACAGTGCACTCCCACTCCTTGACGGACAGTACCGATGCGGGCACCTTGATTGCCATATCCTGCTTGACCTTGACCTGGCATCCGAGACGCCAGTGGTCCTTGACCTCGCGGCGTGTGAAGTGCACGGCCTCGGTGGGCAGGATGTCGCCGCCACCGCTTGTCACCTGCACGCGGCACTGGCCGCAGCTGCCCTTGCCGCCGCATGCCGACGGCAGGAAGACGTCCTTGGATGCCAGCGACGACAGCAGCGAGCCGCCGGCGGGGACAGCGATATCGGTCTCGTCGTTTATGTTGATGTTGACGTCGCCGCTCTTCACCATAAACTTTTTGGCGATAAGCAGCAGTACCACAAGCACCACCGTCACAAGCAAGAATATGCCTGTTCCGGCCAGTACCGTCAGCGTGGCGGGGTCGGCCGCCAGGCAGATTGTTGTCAAAACTTTGTCCATATCCTTGCCTGTTTAGATTTTAATACCGAGGAAGCTCATAAAGGCTATGCCCATCAGGGCGGTCATGATGAAAGTTATGCCTATGCCGCGCAGAGGCTTGGGGATGTTGGAGTGCGACTGCAGACGCTCGCGTATGGCAGCCAGGGCGACGATGGCCAGCAACCATCCCAGGCCCCAGCCGGCTCCGGCGCACACTGCCGTCCATACCGACGGGAACGACCGCTGCTCCATGAACAGCGAGCCGCCGAGGATGGCGCAGTTGACGGCGATAAGCGGCAGAAAGATACCCAACTGCGAGTACAGGGCCGGCATATACTTCTCTACGGTCATCTCCACCAGCTGTGTCATCGAGGCAATGACGGCGATAAACATTATCAGCGACAGGAAGCTGAGGTCGACCTGCGCGTATTCCGGGCCGAGCCACGAAAGGGCGCCGGGTCGCAGGACGTAGGTCTCGAGCAGATAGTTGACGGGCAGTGTCACCACAAGCATGAATGTGACGGCGACGCCCAGGCCCAGTGCCGTGCGCACATTCTTGCTCACCGCAAGGAACGAGCACATGCCCAGGAAGTAGGCGAATATCATGTTGTCGATAAAAATCGACCTTATGAACAGATTCAGATTTTCCATTTCTTGATTCTTAGTAGGTCAAAGAAAGTGTATGATTCTATCGGCTTAAAACGCTGCTGTCATTTCTCCTGCAGCTCCTTGTTGCGGGCACGGTGCACCCAGATTATGCAGGCCACGACAACCAGTGCCATCGGGGGCAGAATCATCAGGCCGTTGTTCTGGTACCCGGCATCGTATAGGGCCTGGGGTATAACCTGCACGCCCAGGAGCGTGCCCGAGCCGAGCAGCTCGCGGAAGAAGGCCACGATAACCAGTATTGTGGCATAGCCCAGACCGTTGCCCACGCCATCGAGGAACGACGGCCAGGGGCGGTTTTGCATCGCGAAGGCCTCGAGGCGGCCCATCAGGATGCAGTTGGTGATGATGAGGCCGACAAACACCGACAGCTGACGCGACACGTCGTAGGCGTATGCCTCGAGCAGCTGGTTGACGATTACCACCAGGGCGGCCACCACAACAAGCTGCACGATGATGCGCACGTTGACGGGGATGGTCTTGCGTATCAGCGAGATAATCACCGACGCGAAGGCCAGCACGGCTATGACACTGATGCCCATCACTATCGCAGGCTCGAGCTTGGCGGTGACGGCCAGGGCCGAGCAGATGCCAAGCACCTGCACTATCACAGGATTGTCCTTGGACAGCGGATTAAAGAATACCGCCGAGTTTTTTACTTTTTCTGCCATGGTTTATTTGTTGTTGCCGGCGTTCTTCACGTCGTTGTCCTTGACTTTTTTCAGGAAATCAGCATACGGCTGGAGGCAGTCGCTGAGCATGGCGCTGACGCCCTTGCTGGTGATGGTGCCTCCCGATATGCCGTCCACATAGTCGCGGTCGTCCTGGGGCTTCTGGCCCTTCTTGACCACGGCGACGGGGCTGAACACATCGTTCTTCCACAGCTCCTTGCCGTTAAACTGCTCAGAGAAGCCGGGCTTCTCTATCTCGGCGCCCAGACCGGGAGTCTCGCCCTGGTGGCCGAAGAAGGCTCCGTACACCGTGCTGCCGTCGGCGTCGATGGCGACATAGCCCCATATCGGGCCCCAGAGGCCGGCACCGTAGACGGGCATAATGTACTTGGTGCCCGATTCCACCTTGGCGATGTACACCGGCAGCAGGCGCTCTGCCTCGGGCTTCTTGACCTCGGCGGCGACATCGATGTCGAAGGCGTCCGAGCCTTCGACGGTCTCGCCCTTGCTGTTGACCACGATGGTCGAGGTGATGTATTTGTCGTAGGCCTGCTGCATCTGCCCCTTCTCGGGCACAACGTGCACGGCGGCCAGTATCTGACGCATCTTGTCGGCGTCGGCATTGGCTTTCTTATGCGCGGCCAGCGACATCGAGGTGATGGCCAGAGCGGCCCCCACCACTGCCACAAGCACTATGATATATATTAATGTGTAGCCGTTGCTTTGCTTGTTTATTGCCATGGTTCAGTCCTCCTTCTTTTCTATTGCCACAAGGCGACGCATACGGCGGCTGACGTTGGCCTGGACCACGCACCAGTCGATGAGCGGGGCAAGCACGTTGGCCAGCAGGATGGCCAGCATGGCGCCCTCGGGGTAGCCTGTGTTGTAGTTGCGGATTATCACGGCTACTATGCCGATGAAAGCGCCGTAGATGTATTTGCCCGTGTTGGTGCGGCATGCCGTGACGGGATCGGTGGCCATGAAGACGGCGCCGAAGAGAAGACCGCCCAGCAGCAGCTGGTCGTAGAACGGCACCATCGTGCCGGGATAGGCGGGCGTGGCCAGCGCGTTGGAGAGCGCGCCCATGGCCAGTGCTCCGGCCACCACCGACAGCATTATACGCCAGTCGCCGATGCGGGTGAACAGCAGTATCGCCGCGCCGATGAGGATGCACAGCGTCGAGGTCTCGCCGAACGAGCCGGGGATGAGGCCGACAAAGGCCTGCCAGGCGTCGATGGCCTGTCCGCCCGCACCATGGAAGACGTCGAAGGGATAGGAGGCCGAGGTGCTGGTGGCGACCTCGCCCAGAGGGGTGGCGCAGGTGAAACCGTCGGGAACGGCGGGTGCCCATGTGCCTATCGGGTCGGTGGCGATGAAGGCCTTGTCGCCCGACATCTTGGAGGGATAGGCGAAGAACAGGAAGGCGCGGGCCGTAAGGGCGATATTGACGATGTTATAGCCCGTGCCGCCGAATACCTCCTTGGCGAAGACTACGGCAAAGGCCGTTGCCACGGCCACCATCCACAGCGGCGTGTCGATGGGGCAAATCATGGGAAGGATGAGGCCGGTAACAAGGAAACCTTCCTGAATTTCCTCTCGGCGCCACTGTGCCACGATAAACTCGATGCCCAGACCCACGACGTAGGTGACCACCACCATGGGCAGGATGCTCAGCAGGCCGTAGAAAAACAGGCTGAAGAACGGGAAGGTTGTCTCGCCGGCGGCCAGCCAGTGCTGGTAGCCGCAGTTGTAGCAGCCGAACAGGAAGCAGGGCAACAGCGCCAGCACCACTATTATCATGGTGCGCTTCGAGTCGATTGCGTCGTGCACGTGCACTCCGTCCATGGCCGCCACTGTGCGCGGCGTGTACAGAAATGTCTCTATGCCGTCGTAGACCGAGTGGAAGGCGTGGAGCTTGCCACCGTCCTCGAAGTGCGGTTTGACGCGGTCAAGAGCTTTTCGCAATGCTTTCATATAACGATTGGTGAAATTTCAGTTATTACTGTGATAAATCGTGCCGGTTTATAAAGTCTTGCAGGATAGTCCGCGGGATGCCTCCGTCATTCGGTCTCTTTGCGCATGAGGTCGAGTCCGCCGCGCACGATGGCCTGCAGGGGCAGCTTTGACGAGTCGGCATACTCGGCCAGGGCGAAGTCGGCGGGGGTTACCTCGTAGATGCCGAGCTTCTCCATATCGTCGATGTTGCCTGACCGGATTGCCTTGATGAGGAACTCGGGCATGATGTCCATCGGGATGAGGTTCTCGTAGATGCCCGACATAATCATTGCCCTGCGTCCGCCGCGCACGCGTGCGTCGGGTTTGAACAGCCGCTTGAGGAAGAAGCCGGGGAACGAGGGCGACATGCTCATCTTTTTGGGCGAGAAAGAGGCCCAGCCCATGAACTCGTCGCTGTCGTCGCCTTCGGGTATCACCGTCACCTGAGTGTAGGGATAGCGCAGGAACCCGTCCTCGCCGACGGCATGGCCGGTGAGGATGTTGCCCGAGATGACTCGGCGGTGAAGGGCGGCGTCGGCTTCGTTGATGTTGTCGGCCTTGACCAGTGTCCCTATGGCTGTGCCAGGCACGCACTGCGCGATGTAGGGGCGGCGCAGGCACGAGCCGGTAACGGCAACGGGCTGCTCCCACGATACGGGCTTGCCCTGTGCCAGACTTCCTATTTTTAATAATGTGTATGCGTCGAGCATCCAGACAGTCTCGCCCTTGTTGACGGGCTTGATGTTGGCCACCTGCACGCTGGGGAGGCCGGCGGGGTGCGGGCCGCGCACATCCACCATCTCGGCACCGGCGATGTCGGGCATCTGCACCGCGTCGCGACGCGAGATATACACTTTGCCGTGCGTGGCTTTGCCGAGAAAGTCCACTGCGGCGTCAAACCGAGCCTTGTCGTCCGGGCCGAATTTCCATGCCCCGGCAAGAGGGGCCGAGTCGAAAGCGGTGACAAAGATGTCGCGCGGCATCACCGACGGGTCGGGCACAATGTCGTACGGCAGCTGGCGCACCATCACAAGCAGACCCGACTGCGCCAGCTTCAGTGCCTCGGGCGTGGCGGCCTGCGGGGTCTCCACTGCGGCAGCGGCCGCTGTGGCCGGCGCGTCGGCCGTGGCCGTGCCTTCAGTGTCGATGACTACGCGCAGCACCTTGCGTCGCTCGCCGCGTACCACCTCGGCGACGACGCCGTCGACCGGCGACACCACCTTTACCGACGCATTGGCCTTGCAGTGCATCAGCGGGGTCCCCGCCTTCACTGCCTGTCCGGCTTGCACGTCAACCTTTAGCGTCAGGCCTTCGAAATCATCGGGGACAAGCGCGACAAACCGCGACGCCACCTTGACGGGAGCGTCCCCTGAATCAGCCACCGCCCCTGCCACCGGCAGGTCGGCGCCTTTCCTTATTCTAATTTCCATAAAAGGTCAGTATATTACTCGAAGTTAATTGACAACAGTGTCAACAGCCTTCAATAGGTATGATTGGTAAGATTTTTTCATGTCCGTCACCTATATAATAAGCGACACTGCAAAGTTAGCAAATATATTTTCACAAATGTGTGACAAAATCTTAAAAATTGTAGTCCGGATCAATAATATCACACTATCGGCGCCAAATCCACGTTTATTAACCAATGCCGAGCGCCAAAAGCGCCCCCGCCGCCCCGGCGGCTCTAAAGATTATGGCGCGGCTACGGATTATAAGGAGACACGCCCGTTTTAATTATTATTATCCAAGGCCCGGCGGCAACGGAATTTTAATCTAAAAATATTTTGTCATCTAAAAACAAAAAACTAATTTTGCGTTAGCAATACAATCTACTTCGGGCGTCCCGAACTCATGCGACAGGCCCCGGCAAACATAATCGCCTAAAACCTAAACCATTTCAGCATATCACAGATCCTCCCACAGCGCCCCTGCACCACCACTGCTCTGAACAACCGGTCCCCGGCCGAGGAGACAAAACCCAACCAAGAGACTAATAAATTAATCATTAATAACTAAATTTTAATTATTTTTATCTTTCAGTTTTAATTATGGAAGCTCAAAAGCCCAACACAAAAGCAACAAAGCCCGCAGCAAAGGCCAAATCCAACGCTCCCGGCATCAAAAACGCATCATGGGTAATTGTATGCTGCTTCATCGTAGCAGTTTGCCTGTTCATCTTCTGGTTCGGCAACCCCATGCACTTTGACGAAGAGCAGCACCCCGTTGACATCTGGGGAACCATCTACAAAGGTGGCTTCATCGTACCTGTTCTTCAGACCCTCTTCCTTACTGTTATCGTTCTCGCCGTTGAGCGTGGCATCGCTCTGTCGGCCGCCAAAGGCAAAGGCAACATCGCCAAGTTCGTTGCCGGTGTAAAGGCTTGCCTGGCCAAGAACGACATCGACGGTGCCGAGAAGCTCTGCAAGCAGCAGAAGGGTTCGGTTGCCGCTGTTGTTAGCGCTGCCCTCATCCGCTACCGCGAAATGGACTCCAACACCGTCCTCACCAAAGAGCAGAAGGTTGCTACCCTGCAGAAAGAGGTTGAAGAGGCTACCGCTCTCGAAATGCCCGCCCTGCAGCAGAACCTCCCCATCGTTGCTACCATGACCACCCTCGGTACTCTCGTCGGTCTTCTCGGTACTGTAATGGGTATGATCAAATCGTTCCAGGCCCTTGGTGCCGGCGGCGGCGCTGTTGACTCCACCGAGCTGTCAGTAGGTATCTCCGAGGCACTTGTTAACACCGCCTTCGGTATTGCCACCGGTGCTTTCGCCGTTATCTTCTACAACTACTACACCAACAAGATTGACAACCTCACCTACGCTATCGACGAAATCGGTTTCTCGATTGTTCAGACTTTCCAGGCTACTCACTGATCCCCGTTTACCTGTTTTAAAAACCCTTAACCATTTAAAATAAGTAAATATGGGAAAAGTAAAAATCAAGAAAAAAAGCACGCTTATCGACATGACGGCGATGAGTGATGTGACCGTTCTTCTGCTTACTTTCTTCATGTTGACTTCAACCTTCCTCAAGAAGGAGCCTACGGTGGTTTACACCCCCTCGTCGGTTTCGGAGGAAGCAATCCCGACCTCAAATCTGGTTACAGTACTGGTTTCGGCCGCTGATAAGAAAGACCCCAACAACATCAAGGGCGAAGGCAAAATCTTCCTCTCGTTCACCGGTGACTCCCTTATCTCCAACGAAAACCTCCGCGTACTCATCCTGGACGAGGCTGTAAAAATCTGGAACAAGCAGCACGCCAAGAACACCATCACACTCACCGACCGCGAGCGCGCCAACTTCTCGAAGATTCAGATGATGGGCACCCCCTTCATGAATCTCAAGAACGCGCTCAACATGGACCCCGCTAAGCTCGAAGCCGAACAGACCGATCTCACAAATCCCAACGTCGGCATACCCATCAACGACAACAACGATCCCGACGGACGTCTCAACGACTTCCAGATTTGGTGCCAGGCCATCAACTTCGTTGCTTCGGACAAGCGTAAGGAGAAAATCAAGGATCTCGGTCTCGACGAGAGCACTCCCGAAGGCCGTGACAAAATCCGCGAGCTCGACATCCTCTACAACGCTGTCAAGCAGGGTAGCGGTATAACCGTCAAGGCTGACAAGGATACCCCCTTCGCATCAATCAATCGTGTTTTCGACAACCTTCAGACCATGCGCCTCAACAAGTTTACCTTGCAGACCGCGCTTAAGGCAGAGACCAACTAAAAAGTAAAATCAATCATGGCACAAATAGATACATCATCATCCGGCGGCAAAAGAAAGAAAGGCGCCCAGAAAAAGATGGCTATCCATGTTGACTTTACTCCCATGGTCGACATGAACATGCTTCTGATTACGTTCTTCATGCTCTGCACAACTATGATTCAGTCGCGCACCATGCAAATCTTCCTCCCCTCCAACGATAAAAACATCAAGGAAGAAGACAAGAACGAGGCAAAAGCTGACGAGGCTATCACCCTCATCCTCGACACTGAATATCAGGACGGCTCGCTGCTTCCCGCTCACGACGAGAACGGCAACACCAAGCACCGCATCTACTACTACGAAGGCATGGCCGACGAGGCCAACTCAAACGTCATCGGACAGAAGCGTGCTTCAAAGGGAGCCGTTGCTCTTTCACAGTTCACCACCACCGAGCAGGGCCAGCAGGGCATCCGTCAGATCCTCCGCGAGCGTCACAAAGACGTCATGGACGAGTACGACAAGCTCAAAGAGCAGTGGCGTAACAAAGAAATCACCAAGGAAGTCTTCGAGGAGAAAGCCAAAGAATTGGCTACCACCGAAAAGTTCAAGCACCCTGTAGTGGTTATCAAACCCGGACCCAATGCTACCTACGAATCTCTCATCAGCGCTCTGGACGAGCTCAACATCAACCAGATCCGCCGCTACTCTATCCAGATGCCCACACACCAGGATACCGTACTGCTTGAGAATTTCCAGAAAGCAAACCCCTCGGTCAAGGTTATCAACCCTCCCGTACGCAAGTAAGTGAAAGACCTATTGTTTAACCCGTACAAAACATCGAAAAAATGGCAAAAGACGTAGATCTTTCATCAAAAGAATGGACCGACCTTGTTTTTGAAGGCAAAAACAAAGAATTCGGAGCATACACCCTCCGCAGCGGTTCGGTAAAACGACACAATATCGCCGTTATATGCGTCCTCTCGGTTCTCGCAGTTATCCTTATCCTCCTCATTCTTATCGCAAAGGGCGTCTTCAAGTCGGCCGAAGAAGATATGAACGTGGATGCCGGTAAAGAGGCTGTGACAATTGCCGAGGCTTCCGAAGAAGAGGACGAGCTCGAGGACATCCCCCTCGTTGACGAGCCCGAGCCCGAGCCCGTTCAGGAAGAGGAACAGGTAACTGCAACCCAGCAGGTTACCGAGGTCGTCATCAAGAACGAGATTGACGAGGACAAGAAAGTCAAAGACGTAAGCGAAATTCTTGAAAACACCAGCGACATGGGCGCTAAGGACCACGAAGGTCTTGAGGACGCCCGTAAGGAGGTCGTCAAGGATAAAGTTGTCGAAGAAGCTCCCAAGCCTGTTGTCAAGAAGGACAACGCTCCTGTCAACATGGCTATCGTAGAACAGAAGCCTATGTTCCCCGGCGGTGACGCCGCTATGTACAAATGGCTCAGTGAACAGATTCAGTATCCCGCTGCTGCATCTGAAGAAGGTATTCAAGGACGCGTAGTCGTTCAGTTCATCGTTGAAGAAAACGGCGCAATCACCCACGTCAACGTCGTTCGC
The DNA here is from genome assembly GCA_004553485.1 of Bacteroidales bacterium. Lineage (GTDB taxonomy): Bacteria > Bacteroidota > Bacteroidia > Bacteroidales > Muribaculaceae > CAG-873. The sequence continues at coordinate 31,637 of SFLG01000029.1, forward strand.
GGCAAACACCCCGCTCTCGACGCCGAGGCCCTGCGAGTTGTTAAGAAGATGCCCAAATGGAATCCCGGCCGTAACAACGGTCAGCCCGTGCGCGTAGTCTACAACCTCCCCGTTACCTTCAAGCTCAAAATGTAAGCAGCTTTTGAATTCCATACTCTCTATTTAGTAAGGGAGAAGCCACACCGGCTTCTCCCTTATTGCGTCTAAAACCACCATCCCCATTTTACGCTGCATCGTATTTCCGGACTATTACTCTAAAACTATGTTATATAACATATTGTAAGCGATGATGATGGGCGGGGTTTGATTTTAAGGATTTTTAACGGCAATATTCTTAATTTTGACTCGATTTTGTACCCCATTCAATTTGGTTTGTGTATTTTTGCATAAGCAATTACACGGCATGGTGGATGGACGCCGGCAAAGGCCCGCCCCACCCTGCCACGGGTGCCGTCAACACCGGCACCGAACATCCCGAAAACATACATAACCCAACACTTTACAAAGCCCTAAAAAGTATGGATATTAACAAAATCATGGCCGATCTTGAGGCCAAGCACCCCGGCGAAAAGGAATACCTGCAGGCCGTCAAAGAAGTGCTGATGAGCGTTGAAGAAGTTTACAACCAGCACCCCGAGTTCGAGCGCAACAAAATCGTCGAGCGCATGGTTGAGCCCGACCGCATCGTCACCTTCCGTGTAACCTGGATCGACGACAAGGGCGAGGTACAGAACAACATCGGCTACCGCGTACAGTTCAACAACGCCATTGGCCCGTACAAAGGCGGCATCCGCTTCCACGCCTCGGTCAACCTGTCCATTCTGAAATTCCTCGGCTTCGAGCAGACCTTCAAAAACGCCCTCACCACCCTGCCCATGGGCGGTGCCAAAGGTGGCTCTGACTTCAGCCCCCGTGGCAAGAGCGACCGCGAGATCATGACCTTCTGCCAGGCCTTCATCCTCAACCTGTGGAAACACCTCGGTCCCGACCGTGACGTCCCCGCAGGCGACATAGGCGTCGGCGGCCGCGAAGTCGGCTACATGTACGGCATGTACAAGCGCCTCGCCAACGAGTGCACCGGCACCTTCACCGGCAAGGGCCTCAGCTTCGGCGGCTCGCTCATCCGTCCCGAGGCAACAGGCTTCGGCGCCCTCTACTTCGTACAGTCCATCCTTGCCACACAGAACAAGGACATCAAGGGCAAGACCGTCGCCATCTCCGGCTTCGGCAACGTAGCATGGGGCGCTGCCCTCAAGGCCACCGAGCTGGGCGCAAAGGTTGTCACCATCTCCGGCCCCGACGGATACATCTACGACCCCGCCGGCCTCGACAGCGAGAAGATCAACTACATGCTCGAGCTCCGCGCCAGCGGCAACGACATCGTCGCTCCCTATGCCGACAAGTTCCCCGGCTCGACCTTCTTCCCCGGCCGCAAGCCCTGGGAGCAGAAAGTCGACATCGCCCTGCCCTGCGCCACCCAGAACGAAGTCAACGGTGACGACGCCAAGCAGCTCGTTGCCAACGGCGTCAAGCTCGTTGCCGAAGTATCGAACATGGGTTGCACCCCCGAGGCCATCGACACCTTCCTCGCCGCACGCATCACATACGCTCCCGGCAAGGCCGTCAACGCCGGCGGCGTAGCCACCTCCGGTCTTGAGATGTCGCAGAACGCCGAGCACCTGCAGTGGAGCGCCGAAGAGGTAGACCAGCGTCTGCACGCCATCATGGCCAACATCCACCAGCAGTGCGTCGACCACGGCACCGAGCCCGACGGATACATCAACTACATGAAGGGCGCCAACATCGCCGGCTTCATGAAAGTTGCCAACGCCATGATGGGCCAGGGCGTCTACTAATCGGCCTACCCTCCCCCGACAACAAAGGGGACTTACCCCAACAACAAAAAGGGACTTTCCCCAATAACATGAGGGGACTTTCCCCAACGACAAAAGGGACACTCCGGTGTCCCTTTTGTCGTATTCTCCCGTCCCCAAATATAAGCGTAAACAAAATGTCCCACAAAAGCAGCATAAAAAGGCGCAAAAAAAGCGAAATGGGGCGGTTTTATGGCTCGTAAGTGATGGTTTTTTAGTAATTTTGCCCGTTAGTACGCACTGTCGGCGCACTCATTATCACCGCGCATCTTGGAAACGAAGACACCAAACAGCACCGAAAAGCCCAAAATCAAGCGTCTGTCGCTGACCTACAGGATTTTGCGAGCCATCATCGTGACATTGACAGCCTTTGTCACGCTGGTGCCCGTGGGCCTTTACGTCGCCCTGTCTACGCCGTGGGCACAGGAAAAGATGCGCAAGGTGGCCCAGAAAGAGCTTGGCAACGCCATGGGCACCGAGGTAACCATAGGACGCGTCGACTTTGCCCCGTTCAACCGCATACGCGTCACCGACATCGCCGTGACCGACGACAACGGCGTCAAAGCCGTCAAGGCCGCCAACATCGCCGCCCGCTTCGAACTGATACACTTCCTGAAAACGCGCCGCATCGTCATCGACTACGCCGCCATCGACCGCCTCGATGCACGGCTGTACCGGTCGACGGCCTCGGCACCGCTCAACATCGCACGCATCATCGAGAAGCTGACGCGCAAAGAGCCCAACAAGCCCCCCTCCCGTTTCGACCTGGCCATCAGCACCGTCCTCATCAGCGAGTCGGCGGTGCGCTACGATGTCCTCGACGCCCCACACCGTCAGGGACGCCTTGACCCGCACCACCTGTCGTTCTCCGACATCAGCCTGGCGGCATCGCTGCCCGTGCTGCGCAACGACGCCGTGGCCGTCAACCTCGACCAGCTGTCGCTGCGCGAGCAGTCGGGTCTGGACGTCCGCAGCCTCCGCGTCAACGTCCTCTACACCCCTACCCGCCTCGACATCAACGGATTCGACCTCCAGCTGCCGCAGTCGCACATCGCCCTTTCCGACATTTCGATAGGGTACAGCAGCCCTAAGGAGATAGCCAAGACGCTTAAAGACAAAGGCATACACATCGCCACGGCGGGCGACAGCTACATCACCCCCGCCGACCTTGCCGCAGTGGTGCCCGCGCTGAAAGACATCCCCGGCCGCCATTACCTCGACATCGACGTCACCGGCGACAGCAACCGTCTCAGCATCGACAGGCTGAAAATCGAGAACCGCCAGAACGGACTCTTCGCCGACGTCACAGGCGCCATCGCCGGCTACGCCCGCAAAGCCTCCGACAGCATCACGGCCGAGGACCTTGCCGTGCAGCTGCGGCTCATGCCCGGCTCAACCGACTGGGTGACATCGTTTGTCCCCGACGGCAAAGCCCCCGCCTTGCGCGACATCCTGCGCAACCTCGGCAAAGTCAGCGTCTCGGCAAAGGCCAACGGCAGCCTCGCCGGCTTTGACGCCACCGCCGACATCGCCACCGCGGCCGGCAGCCTCGTCGCCGTCGTCAACGGCGCGGTGGCCGACAAGCGCTGGACACTGTCGGCCGACTTCGAGGGCAAAGGTCTGCGTCCCTCGGCGATTGTCAGAAAAGGCGAGCTCGCCCATCTCGAGAACGTGAGCCTTAACGGAACCTTCGACGGCAGCTTCGGTGGCGGCCGCCCCCTCGCCGGCGACGCCGGAGTGACGGTGTCGAGCGCCGTCTTCAACGGATACACCTTCAACGACATCGAGGCCGAGCTCAGCCTCGCCGACGACCGGACCTTCAGCGGTATGCTCGCAATGGGCGGGGCCGACGGCGCCGACGATGCCAACGGCACCGCCGACCTCGAGTTTGAAGGCGGCTACGGCACAAGCAACCTCTGGCTGCGCACTTCGGGCAAGCTGAAAGACCTTGCCCTCGCCCCCCTCGGCGTAAAGGGCAAGTACAACTCGTACCGCCTCTCGGCCGACATCGACGCCGACCTGCAGGGCACGGTGACGAGATGGATCAACGGCTATGCCGACATCGCCAACCTCAGCTTCACCGGCGACGGCAAGGCGCTCAACCTGCACCGGTTCCGCGTGGAGACCGACAACGTGCACCATCCCAACATCGTCACCGTCGAGAGCGACTTCCTCAACGGCCGCCTCCAGGGCAGCATCAACTTAGGCACCCTGCCCGCACAGGCCCGCGACCTGTTTGCCCGCGCCATGCCCGTCTTTGCCGACCCCCATGCCGCCCGGACAACCGACCCGGGTCCCGACAACAACTTCCACTTCGAGTTCCGTATCGCCGACGCCGAGAACATCACCAACTTCCTTGGTCTGCCCGTCGACATCATCCACCCCGTCACCATCGACGGCGCCTTCTCCAACGCCGACGGCACGGCCACCGTCACCGTCGACGCGCCGTATCTGCAGCAGAAAGACAAGATTATCGAGAACACCACACTGCAGGCCTCGCTGACACGCAGCGACGGGCGCGGAATAATCTACGCCACCACCACCTACCCCACCCAGAAGGGCGTGATGACGGTCAATGCCGGCATAACGGCGTCGAACAACCGCATCGACAACAAGCTCGATTGGCAGATCGAGCGCGAAAAGCCTATCAACGGACTGCTGAGCATGTCGATGCTGGTGGGCCGCGGCTATGACGACAAGCTCAACGCCGACATCGACATCAACACCAGCACCATCACCTTCGGCAACGCCGAGTGGACCATCGCCCCCGCCCGCGTCCTTATTGACAACAACGCCGTCAGCGTCGAAAACTTCGCCCTCACCACCGAGGGCCAGTCGGTGCGCATCGAGGGCTCGGCCTCCAACGACAGCGACTCGCAGCTGCGCCTCACCGTCGACAACCTCGAGCTTATCAACATCTTCAAGACCCTCGACATCAACAACGCCCTCATCGGCGGCCGCGCCACCGGCATCTTCTACGCCACCCAGCTGATGAGCAAGACCCCGGCCATATGGTGCAACGGCCTAAACGTCAAAAACATCTCGTACAACGACTGTGTGATGGGCGAGGCAAACGTGGACGCCCACCTCGACAACGAGCGCGGCGCCTTCCACCTCGACGCACTAATTGACGGCCCCGACAACAACCGATCGCACATCGCCGGCGACATCCTCCTTGCCGGCGCCCTCGACATGGACTTCGACGCCAACCACATCCCCGTCGGCTTCATGAAACCCTTCATGAGCGCCTTTGCCGATGACCTCTCGGGCCACGCTTCGGGCCACGCCCGCCTCTTCGGCACCTTCCAGGACATCGACCTCGAAGGCGACATCTTCGCCGACAGCCTGGGCCTCAAACTCGGCTTCACCAACACCTGGTACTACGCCACCGACAGCGTGCACATCAAACCTGGCGTCATCAACCTCAAGAACATCACCCTGCGCGACCGCTACGGCAACACGGCCATGCTCAACGGCTACGTGCGCCACAAGTGTTTCCACAAGCCCGAGTTCGAGTTCCGCGTCACCGACGCCCGCAAGCTGCTGGTCTACGACGTTACCCCCAAGCTCAGCCCGATATGGTACGGCAGGGTCTTCGGCGACGGCACGGCACACGTCAAGGGGCGCCCCGGCGTCGTCGACATCGACGTGGCGATGACCACCACCGAGGGCTCGACCTTCACCTTCGTCCTCAGCGACGACGAGGAGGCCGACGAGTACAGCTTCATCACCTTCCGCGACAAAACACCGAAAAAGGTCGTCGACGCCATCATGGCCTCGGCCGACTCGCTGCCGAAGGCCGTGCTCGAGTACCGCGAGCGCATGCGCGCCCGCAACGCCGTGCGCGACCTGCCCACGGCATACAATATGGACATCCAGGTGGACGTAACGCCGGTAGCACGCGTGATAATCGTGATGGACCCCGTCGGCGGCGACGAAATCAAGGCCAACGGTACGGGCGACATGCGCCTGACATACAACAACTCCGGCAACGAGCTGCACATGTACGGCACCTACGCCATCGACCGGGGCAGCTACAACTTTACCTTGCAGGACATCATACGCAAGGACTTCACCATCAACCAGGGCAGCTCCATCTCCTTCACCGGCGACCCGTACGCCGCCCGCCTCGACATCAACGCCACCTACAACGTCAACGCCAACCTCAGCGACCTCGACGAGAGCTTCCTGCAGGACAAGGACCTCAACCGCACCACCGTCCCCGTCAGCGCCGTGCTGATGGCCAGCGGCGACATGCGTCAGCCCGACATCCGGTTCGACCTCGCCTTCCCCACCCTAAACAGCGACATCTACCGCAAGGTGCGCTCAATCGTCTCCACCGACGAGATGATGAACCGCCAAATTATCTACCTGCTGGCCCTCAACCGCTTCTACACGCCCGAATATATGTCGACCACCAAAGGCAACGAGCTGTTCTCGGTGGCCTCGTCCACCATCGCCAGCCAGCTCAGCGGTATGTTGGGCAAACTCAGCGAGAACTGGAGCATCGCCCCCAACCTGCGCAGCGACCGCGGCGACTTCTCCGACGTGGAGTTCGACGTAGCCCTGTCGTCGTCGCTGCTCAACAACCGCCTGCTCTTCAACGGTAACTTCGGCTACCGCGACAAGTCGCTCAACACCAACCAGTTCATCGGCGACTTTGACATCGAATACCTGCTCAACCGCAGCGGCTCGATACGCCTAAAGGCCTACAACCGCTACAACGACCAGAACTACTACCTGCGCACCGCCCAGACCACCCAGGGCGTCGGCGTGATGTTCAAGCGCGACTTCGACAACATGTTCGCCTTCCTCCACCGCCGCAAAAAGCCCCGGGACGAGGCCAACG
>SFLG01000030.1 GCA_004553485.1 Bacteroidales bacterium
GCCGCGAGCTGCAGGCCCAGATTGACGAGTTGATGGAGCTGCTCTACGGCTACCGCCACGGCTTTATCAAGGAGCGCAACGGCGTGTGAGGCTGAGGAGTTATCAGAGTTATCAGAGGAATAAGAAAAGCTGGATGACTTTGGATGTTGGCTATGTCGCAATAATATTGAGGGCGTAGGCGATGCGGTTTTCAGAATTTATGTGTACCTTTGCAGTTGTCGGTATGGGGACGCGACTAACGCGCCCCGATGTCGGTTGCACAAGATACATATGGACAAATATACAGACATTGACGGTATAAAACTCCATTATCGCGAGGACGGTCCGGACGGTGCGCCGGCTCTTGTGGTGATGCACGGCTGGGGCTGCAACGCCGACACCGTGCGTAGCATCACCGCCGTCGCCGCTTCCCCGGCTTTGGCCAGACGCCCGAGCCGCCGTCGGTATGGGGTGTGGAGGAGTATACCCGTTTCATCGAAAAATTCATAGACAGCCTGGGCCTCAGCCGGGTAAGCCTGTTGGGGCACTCGTTCGGCGGCCGTGTGGGCATACTGTACTCGTCGCGCCACGACAATGTCGACAAGCTCATCCTGGTGGATGCCGCGGGCATGAAGCCCCGTCGTCCCCTGAGCTACTATATCAAAGTATATACCTTCAAGCTCTCTAAGAAACTTGCCTATCTTTTCCTGCCCCGCGACAAAGCCGAGGCATTGATAGAGAAGCGGCGCGGCAAAAGCGGCTCGGCCGACTACAACGCCGCCAGCCCGCGTATGCGCGCCATCCTCAGCAAGTGCGTCAACGAGGGCCTCGAGTCTGTCCTGCCCGGCATCAAGGCGCCGACACTGCTCATCTGGGGCGAGAACGATACCGCCACGCCCCTGCGCGACGCTAAATATATGGAAAAGCATATCGCCGACGCCGGCCTGGTGTCGTTCCCCGGTGTGGGCCATTATTCATTCCTCGAAAATCCCGGCCAGTTTGCTGCCGTCCTTAACAGTTTCCTAAAGGCCAAGTGTGTCGGGAAAAATAACTAAAAAACACGATGATAGCATTTTACATAATCGGATTTGTACTGGCGCTGACCTCGGTGTATTTCGAGTTCAAACGCCAGCTGATGATGCTTCAGCAGAATTCGTACCGCAACGAGCGCTACCGCCGCTGGCTCTCCGAGTCGGCCGACAGCACCTCGGTTATGCGCCTCGTCACCGCAGCCGTGGCGATGGCCACGCTGTCCACCCTCAGCGTGCCTCTCGTGTCGGTGGGCCTGATTGCCATCGTCTCGATAGTCAATATCTTCAGCCTCGCGGGCCGCAAGTACAAGAAACCGCTGGCGATGACACGCCGCGCATGGCGCATAACGCTGACGCAGTGGCTGTTGCTCGTTTTAGTGTGCTGTGCCGTCGGCTTTGCTTGCCGTGGCATGGGTTACGGATACGAAAAAGTGTCGATAGCCGTACTGGTCGTCTTCTGCCTCTCGGCACAGTTTACCCAGTGCGCCAACTGGTTGCTGAAACCCGTTGAGAAACATATCAATGACGGATTTTACAACCGTGCGCAGGAGACACTGCGCTCGATGCCCGGCCTGAAAATCGTCGGCATCACCGGCAGCTACGGCAAAACCAGCACCAAGCACTACCTGCAGCGCATCCTCAGCGAGCAGTACAGCACCCTTATGACCCCCGGCAGCTACAACACAACCCTTGGCGTTGTGCGCACCGTCAACGAGCTGCTCAAGCCCTATCACGAGGTTTTCATCGTCGAAATGGGCGCCAAGCAGAAGGGTGACATCAAGGAAATCTGCGACCTCGTGCACCCCCGCATCGGCATCATCACCGCCGTTGGCCCGCAGCACCTCGAGACCTTCCACACCATCGAGGGCGTCCGCGACACCAAGTTCGAGCTTGCCGACGCACTGCCCGCCGACGGCCTCGCTGTCGTCAACAACGACTTCGAGCAGGCCGCCAACCGCAAGGTTGACAACACAAGGTGCCTAAGATACGGCATCGAAAACACCGCCGGCAGCCAGTATGTGGCCCGCGACATCGAATACGGCGAGGCCGCCACGGTCTTCACAGTCGAGGGCGGCGGCCGTGCCCTCACCCTCACCACACAGCTGTTGGGCGAGTGCAACATCTCGAACCTCGTCGCCGCAATTGCCGTCGCCACCGAGCTGGGTGTCAGCGACGAGCGCATAGCCTACGCCGTGAGCCGCATCGAGCCCGTCGAGCACCGCCTCAGCCGCCGTCGCCTCCCCAACGGGCTGACGATAATCGACGACGCCTTCAACAGCAATCCGTCCGGGTCGAAGATGGCCCTCGACGTGCTGTCGATGATGCAGCACGGCCATCGCTACGTCATCACCCCCGGCATGATCGAGCTGGGCGAACGACAGGAGGAGCTCAACCGCGAGCTGGGACGCCATGCCGCGCAAAGCTGCGACACGGCCATCGTCGTTAACGAGTACAACCGCGACGCCATCGTCGCCGGGCTCAAAGAGGGCGGTATGGCCGACGAGTGCATACTGACCATGCCCGACTTCAACTCGGCCTTCGCCTACGTCATGCAACATGCGAAGAGCGGCGACACCGTGCTGATCGAAAACGATCTTCCCGACACCTTCAAGTGACGGAACACCAAACAGATACGACAAACCAATCCATAAGAAATGAAGACAAAAGTAGGAGTTTTTTTTGGCGGCCGCTCAACCGAGCATGAGATTTCGGTGATAAGTGCCAATCAGGCAATGGCAGCAATGAGCCGCGAGAAATATGACATCATACCCGTTTACATCACCAAAGAGGGCAAATGGTATACCGGCGATGCGCTGACCGACGTGGCCAACTTCCGCGACACCGCCGCGTTGCTGCAGAAATGCGAGCCGGTGTATATGCGTCCCATCTATGGCGACTACAACCTCTACAGCATGAAGACGGCCGGTATCTTCCGCCACGCCCACAAGATTATCGCCACCCTTGATGTCGTTTTGCCCGTCCTTCACGGCTCGAACGGCGAGGACGGCACCTTCCAGGGCGTGATAGAGACTATCGGCATCCCCTTCGCCGGATGCGATGTGCTGTCCTCGGCAAACGGCATGGACAAGATTACGATGAAGATGATCCTTGCCTCGGAAGACGTTCCCGTCGTCGACTACGTATGGTTTACCGACAAGGAGTGGTTCAGCCGCCACGACGCCCTTGTTGAAAAAATCGAGGCCAAACTCGGCTACCCCGTTATCGTCAAGCCCGCCAACCTAGGCTCGAGTGTGGGCATACACCGCGCCGACGACCGCAAGGCCCTCGAGGCCGCCGTCGCCGATGCCGAGAAATACACCTCGCGCATCATCGTCGAGCATCTCGTCGAAGACCTTTGCGAGATAAACTGCTCGGTACTCGGCAATTGCGACGACTACCGCATGTCGGTGCTCGAGGAGCCCATCAAGAGCGGCGAAATCCTGAGCTACGAGGACAAGTACATGGGCGGCACAAAGACCGAGCGCGGCATGCAGGCGTCCAAAAAACGCATCCCCGCCGACCTGCCCGCCGACATGACCGAGCGCATAAAGTTCCTCGCCGGCGAGACCTTCCGCGTGCTCAGCTGCCACGGTGTCAGCCGCGTTGACTTCATCGTCGATCGCAAGGACAATTCGGTATATGTCAACGAAATCAACACCATCCCAGGCTCGCTGTCCTTCTATCTGTGGGAGGCCACCGGCCTTGCCTTCGATGCCCTAATGGACGAGCTTGTTCGCCTTGCCTTCAAGCGCAAGGAAGAGCAGTCGCGCAAAATCGTCTCGTACTCGGCCAACATCTTCGCCATGGGCGGCGGAGTAAAAGGCGCCAAAGGTGCCAAAGGTGTAAAGTAAGCAGACGCGCGTAAAAGCCAGTGCATATAAAAGCCTACGGGCTCCCGCGATGCCGTAAAGCATTGGGGAGCCCGTCGGGCTTTTTGGGTCTGTCCTTACCGAGACATCAGAAGGGGAGGTCGTCCTCGCTGTTGGCAGCGGCGGGAGCGGCAGGGGGAGGAGGCACGGGAGCGCCTTCGCCGTAGGTCTGGGGCTGGCTGTAAGCCTGCTGCGGTGCGGGAGCGGCAGGCTGTGCTGCGGCTAGCTCGATGCGCCATGCCATTGCGTCGGTGTACCAGCGGCCGTTGTACTCGCGGCTTTCAAGGTCGAACGAAACGCGCACGGTGTCGCCTAATTTTACGGCGGCCTCGGTTGCGGCAACACGGTCCGAGCCAAAGACTGTCAGAGCAACCTTCTTGGGGTAGCTCTCCTGAGTCTCAACAATATACATACGCTTCTTCCAGGGATTTCCTGAGCGCGAAGTGCCCTCCTGGATGGGGCATTCCTCAATGATTTTTCCGATTAATTCCATTTGATTTATTTCGGGATGTGAATAATATTGCAAGATTTCTCGACGCCGCCTTTGTCGGGCGTGCTGACTGCAAATTTACAAACAATTTTGTAAAAACGCCACACCGACGGCAAATTTTAGTGTTGCAAATTTTGGGGCGATGTTTACTGCGGTGTTTACCGGGCGTTTGCCGGCGTTTGCTTGTTGAGCCTGTTGTCCTTATCGCATTGGCGCTTGCAATGCAAGAATATTTGTCACGCGGGGGGCTCGAAATTTGGAATTTAGAGCGAAAATTCTTAATTTTGGGCATGGTATTCAGGGCGCCCCTTACCCGGCGCCATCAACTAACTAACATTATAATGCTGAATTGACCATGACTAAAGATGAACTTATGCGCGAGGCCCTGCGCCTCTCCGAAGAGAATGTACAAAACGGCGGCGGACCTTTCGGCGCGGTGATTGCCCGCGACGGCGAAATTGTCGCCACCGGTGTCAACCGCGTCACAGCCAACTGCGACCCCACGGCCCACGCTGAGGTGAGCGCCATCCGTGCCGCCTGTTCCAAACTCAAGACTTTCGACCTGTCCGGATGCGAGATTTTCTCGTCGTGCGAGCCCTGCCCCATGTGCCTGAGTGCGATATACTGGGCCCATCTTGACAAACTATACTACGGCAACAACAAAACCGACGCCAAGAACATTGGCTTTGATGACTCGTTCATCTACGACGAGCTGGAGCTTCCTCGCGAAAAGCGCAAGGTGCACAGCGAGATCCTCCTGCCCCACGAGGCCTTCCGCGCCTTCCAGATGTGGATGGACAAGGAAGACAAAATAGAATACTGACGCCTGTTCCCGGCCGATTTCCGACCGACAATGCCCCGCTGTCCGACAGGATGCACAAGCCGTGCGTCCCGGTAGGCCATAATATCTGCATCGGGCCGTCTTTAGTCCAAACCGTACGGCAGTTGTAGAGCGGCGGCTTCCCCACCAGATTTTACTGTAAAACGTTATTATAAATGCAAAAACGCCCCCGAAAGGGGGCGTTTTTGTGTAGGCGCCACACTGAAGGATGCGATGAAACTCCGATATGACAGGATTTGAGTGCCGCTGTCCTTTGTAATCCCCTTGTCGCTCCTCGTGAACGTGGAATGAACCGGATAAAATCCGGTTGAGGCCCGCCATTGGGCAGCAAAGCTTGTCTCGGTAGTTCGTTGTAAAATTGACGAGTTTCCCAATCTACTTCAGTGTGGCAATAAGTTTATGTGGGCGGGCTCTGTTGGCCCGGTCAACGACTCTTCGTTTGTATTATAACGCAAAATTACGGTTTTGGGTTTGATTTGGCAAGCCCTCGCCGCAATATTTTTTTTTCTCGCGCGCGTACATATAAAAAGAGGGGAGCGGCTGTTATTTTTTTTGTAAAAAATTTGTACATTTGTAAGATGATTGGGCATACGCACTCCGCCGGCAGCGGAGGCGCCCGGGCCCGGGCCGCGGCGGGCAGTCTACCGTCGGCGGCGACAGACAGAATAACAACACAAAAACATATAACAGATGAAATTCAACGTTCCAAGCAAGACATTCTACACCTCGGCTTCGGCAGTCATCAAGGTTATCAACCCCAAAAGCCCGATGACCATTCTGGCAAACTTCCTGCTTACCCTTAAGGACAACGAGCTAATTATCAGTGGATCGGACATCGAGAACTCGGTGTCGGCCCATATCGAAGTCAAGGAGAGCGAAGGCAGCGGCAGTGTATGTGTCGATGCAAAGAGACTTGTCGAACTGCTCAAGGAGATACCCGACCAGGGCATCGAAGTCAACCTTGAGGACGGAAAGGCAACCATCAAATATTCGAGCGGCGCCTGCGAGTTTACATATATCGACGGCGTGGAATATCCTCAGACCAAGAAAGACGAGAACGAGGGCGAGCCGGTGAGCTTCACCGTCCCCGGCGAGATTTTGCGCAAGGGTATCGACTACACCCTTTTCGCCGCCGCCACCGAAGACTACCGCCCGATAATGATGGGCGTGCTCTTCGATGTCAAGGAGGACCGCATGGTCTTCGCCACCACCGACACGCGCAAGCTCGTGAAATACGAGAATGCCAACTGCGCCCCCGGCGTCGCCGTCAGCCGCGTCATCCCTCCCAAGCCCTGTTCGGTTCTGCGCAGCATCTACAGCGGTGAGGGCGAGGTCAAGGTGACCTTCACCTCGAAGAGCGCCACCTTCGAGAACGACAGCTTCAGCTTCAACTGCCGTCTCCTCCAGGGCAGCTTCCCCGACTACAACCGCGTCATCCCCCGCAACAACAACCTGTTGCTCACCGTCGACCGCCAGCAGCTACTCAGCTCGGTGCGCCGTGTTGGTCTGTGCGTAAGCCAGGACTACGGCCTGGAGAAATTCCTCATCACCCCCGACCGCGTAGAGATAAAGAGCCAGGACCCCAACCTGCTCACCCAGGCACACGAAGAGATGACCTGCTCCTTCTCGGGCCAGCGCCTTGTCATCGGCTTCAGCGCACCCCTCCTCACCGAGATACTCAGCGTCCTCCCCACCGACGACATCACCATCGCCCTGGCCGACTCGGGCCGTCCCGGCCTCTTCCAGCCCGGCAAGGACGAGGAGGGTACCTCGCTGATCATGCTGCTGATGCCCATGGCCTGCGGCGAATTCTAAGAGCCCTGAACTTTAACGAGATACGCGGCGGTATGACGCCGTCAGTCAAAATAGCAAAAGATGAAACTGAAACTTAACCGTCCCCTGGTCTTCTTCGACCTCGAGACCACCGGAGTCAACCTCACCGCCGACCGCATCGTCGAGATAAGCACCGTCAAGCTTATGCCCGACGGCACAATCGAGGAGCGCACCCGCCGCATCAACCCCGAGATGCACATCCCCGAAGCCGCCACCGCCGTCCACCACATCAAGGACGAGGACGTGCGCAACGAGCCCACCTTCAAGCAGGTGGCCAAGTCGCTGGCGCGCATGCTCGAGGGCTGTGACCTTGCCGGCTTCAACTCGAACCGCTTCGACATCCCCATGCTCGACCAGGAATTTCAGCGCGCCAACGTCGACTTCGACTTCTCCAAGGCACGCTTTGTCGACGTCCAGACCATCTTCCACAAGCGCGAGCCGCGCAACCTCGTCGCCGCGTACAAGTTCTACTGCGATAAGGACCTTGAGGGTGCCCACAGCGCCAACGCCGACACCAAGGCCACCTACGAGGTGCTCCTTGCACAGCTCGACCGCTACGAGGACCTGCCCACCGACATCGACGGCCTCAGCAACTACTCGTCGCAGAACCGCAACGTCGACTTCACCGGCCGCCTTGTGTACGACGACAAGAAGCGCGAGATCATCAACTTCGGCAAGTACAAGGGACGTGTTGCCGAAGAGGTGCTGGCCCAGGACCCCGGCTACTACGGCTGGATTATGCAGGGCGACTTCACCAAGAACACCAAAGACTGTTTTACGCGCATACGTATGCGCCTGAAAAAGTAAGAGGATGCTGAAAGGCAAGCACATAGTATTGGGCATAACCGGTGGCATCGCCGCCTACAAGAGCGTGCAGCTGCTGCGGCTGCTGGTAAAGGCCGGCGCCGAAGTGCAGGTTGTTATAACGCCCAACGGCAAGGAATTCATCACCCCGGTGACCTTGTCGGCACTGTCGGGAAAGCCCGTGATAAGCGAATTCTTCACCGCCAACACCGGCGAGTGGCACTCACACGTCGACCTGGGTCTCTGGGCCGACGCGATGGTGATTGCCCCCGCGACGGCCAGCACAATAGGCAAGATGGCCAACGGCGTGGCCGACAACATGCTGGTCACCACCTACCTGTCGGCCAAGGCTCCGGTTTTTGTGTGTCCGGCGATGGACCTCGACATGATGGCGCACCCGTCGACGACGCGCAACCTCGAGCTGCTGCGGTCGTACGGCAACCACATCATCGAGGCCGCCAGCGGCGAGCTTGCCAGTCACCTCACCGGCAAGGGCCGCATGCAGGAGCCCGAAAAGATTGTCGCCGTCCTCGACGAATTCTTTGACCGCGCCGCCGACAAAAGCCTCAAAGGTAAAAAAATTGTTATAACTGCCGGTCCGACATACGAAGCCATTGACCCTGTGCGTTTTATTGGTAACCACTCGACCGGAAAGATGGGCTTTGCCATCGCCGACGAGGCCGCGCGCCGCGGCGCCGACGTCACCGTAGTCGCCGGCCCGGTGCAGGTAAAGGCCACCGAGCCGTCGGTGCAGACCATCCCCGTCACCTCGGCACGCGAGATGCTGGAGGCGACACAGGCACGGGCAACCGATGCCGACATCGTCATCTTCGCCGCCGCCGTCGCCGACTACGCTCCCGCCGAATTCCACGACACCAAAATCAAACGCGAGGAGGACGGCATCGACTGCATACGCCTCGTCAAGAACCCCGACATCGCCGCAACGGTGGCGTCAGCAAAGAAATCCGGCCAGGTGATGTGCGGTTTTGCCCTTGAGACCGACCACGAGATGGAGCACGCCTCGGCAAAGCTGGAGCGCAAGCACCTCGACGCCATAGTCCTCAACTCGCTGAGAGACAAAGGCGCGGGCTTTGGTACCGACACCAATAAGGTCACCATCGTCACCTCCGCCGGCAAGGAGTACCGGTCCGGGCTGAAGAGCAAGGCCGACGTCGCCGCCGACATCCTCGATGTCCTTGGCGCGATGTGAGCGCGCGGGCACGACGCATCCTGGTCTTTTCGAAAATCGCGGGTGGTAGAAGCATTTTTACGCACATGATACTAAGCATTAAACCCATACTTGTGGCGGCGGCGCTGGCGATTACCGGCGCCGGTGTCAGCCATGCCCAGGAGCTCAACTGCAAGGTCGAAGTCAACAGCGACAAGGTGCAGGGCACCAACAAATCGGTGTTCCTGACTCTCCAGCAGGCCATCACCGAATATATGAACACTAACACCTTCTCGCGCGCCCAATACGCTGCCAACGAGAAGATTGACTGCCGCATCTTCATCACCATCAACGAGGTGAACGACCAGACCTTCACCGGCGACCTGCAGGTGCAGATGACGCGTCCGGCCTACAACTCGGCCTATACCACCACCGTCCTCAACTTCAAGGACACAAAAATCGACTTCCAGTATCAGGAGAACGAGCAGCTCGTCTTCTCCGACAACCAGATGGAGAGCCAGCTGACGGCCATCCTCAACTTCTATGCCTACCTCTTCCTCGCCCTCGACAGCGACACCTTCGCTCCCAACGGCGGCGAGGTGTACTACGACCGCCTCAAGCAGATTGTGCAGTGGGCGCAGTCGTCGGGCGAACCGGGTTGGAAGGCCTTTGAGGACACCAAGAACCGCAGCGCCGTGCTGTCGTCGCTCACCGACGACAATACCAAGATAATACGCGACCTGTATTACCGCTACCACCGCCGCGGCCTGGACGAAATGGCGACCTCTCCCGACAAGGGACGCGCCAACATCACCGACGCGCTGGCCGACCTGACTGCCGTTTTCAAAGCCGCGCCGATGTCGGTGGCCCTTTCGATGTGGAAAGATGCCAAGCTAGACGAGCTGGTCAACGTCTATTCAAAGGCGCCGGCCGAAGAGCGGCAGAAGGTGTACGACCTGCTCGAGCCCATATATCCCACCGAACAGGACAGGCTGGAGAAAATCAGGCTGGGCGACCAGACAAAGTGAGTCTCGCGGCAGCCCGTCATTAACATAAGTACTTGACCGCAAACGCCAAGGCGACAGCTTAATGCGCAAACACCAAGGCGACAGCTTAATGCACAAACACTAAGGAGACAGCTTGCCGCGCAAACACCAAGGCGACCGGCGGTGCAAGCTATAACACAGTCAGTAGACAACGGATGATTGAAAGTCTGCACATATCAAATTACGCCCTCATCGAAAACATCGATATCGTTTTCGACCGCGGGCTGAACATCATAACCGGCGAGACCGGCGCCGGCAAGTCCATTATCCTTGGCGCTTTAGGGCTGGTGATGGGCGAGAGGGCCGATATGAGCGCCAAAAGGAATGCCGAGGCAAAGACGGTCGTCGAGGCCGTTTTTGACATATCGGGCCTTGACGACATCAACGGCTACCTCGAGGCCAACGACCTTGATACAAATCCCGGACAGGTGATACTCCGGCGCGAGCTCACGCGCGGTGGGGGCAGCCGTGCCTTTGTCAACGACACGCCGGTGCGCCTCGACCAGCTGCGCGAGGTGTCGGTGCGCCTGCTCGACATCCACTCGCAGCATCAGAACCTCCTGCTTGCCGACCCCGCCTTCCAGCTTTCGGTGCTCGACGCCGTGGCCGGCAACGAGGAGTTGGCGGCACGTTACCGCGAGGCTTATACGGCCTATCGCGCCGCTTTGGGCAAATACCGCCGCACCGAGGACATGCTGCGCCGCAACCGCTCGGAGGAGGAATATCTGTCGTTTCAGCTGCGCCAGCTCGACGAGCTCGCCCTGAAAGAGGGCGAGCAGGAGCAGCTCGAAAAAGAGCGGCGGCTCCTTGCCGATGCCGGCCAGATAAAGGAGTCGGTGGGCCAGGCCATCGGCGCCCTCACCGACGGTGCGTCGGTGTCCGAGGCGCTGACAAGGGCCGGTGCCGTACTGCAGCACCTCGAAGACGTGTATTCGGAGGCTGCCGAGATGAGCGAAAGGCTCGAGGCCGCACGTCTTGAGATTGACGACGTCATCGAAAGCCTGAGCCGGTTCGAGTACGGCCTGAAGGCTGACCCCACGGCGCTCGAAGAGGTGGAGGAACGCCTCAGCGCCATCTATTCGCTTGAGACAAAACACCATGTCGACGACGATAAGGGACTTATCGCCCTGCGCGAGCAGCTGCGCGAGCAACTTGCCACCATCGCCAGTGGCGACGAGGCGCTGAGCGAGCTGGAGACGGCGGCGAAGAAGGCCAAGAAAGAGGCTGTGCTGCTGGCCCGCGAGCTCAGCGAGAAGCGCAAGGCCGCGGCTGTCGACCTGGCCGAAAGGCTGCAGGAGAGGGCGCGCCCTCTGGGGATGTCGAACCTACGCTGCGAAATTGCCGTCAACCAGGACAAACTGTCGCCTTCGGGCATTGACAAGGTGGACTACCTGTTCGCTTTCAACAAGAACAGCGCGCCCCTGCCGGTGGGCAAAACGGCCTCCGGAGGCGAGATTTCGCGCGTGATGCTTGCCCTCAAGAGTCTGATAGCCGAGCAGATGCACCTGCCGACGCTGATTTTCGACGAGGTCGACACCGGCGTCTCGGGCGACATTGCCGGCCGCATAGGCCTGATGATGACCGACATGGCCCGCCACGCTCAGCTGATAACGATAACCCATCTGCCCCAGGTTGCCGCACGCGGCAGCCGGCATCTCAAAGTGTTCAAGCGCGACAACGAGCTTGCCACCCTGACCGAAATAAAGGTACTCGACAACGAAGGGCGCCGTGCCGAGCTGGCGCTGATGCTCAGCGGCGACGCCACCGACGCCACCGCTCTCGCCGCCGCCGACACGTTGCTGAAGTCAAAGACAAACTGACATAAACAATATGGAACCTACCGACTACATCTACGGCCTCAGACCTGTAATAGAGGCTATCAACGCCGAAAAAGAGATAGACAAGATATTCATCAGTAAGGACTTGCAGGGCGACCTCGCCACCGAGCTGAACCAGCTTCTGCGCCAGCACCGCGATATCGTTGTGCAGCGTGTCCCCGTCGAAAAGCTCAACCGCATCACGCGCCGCAACCATCAGGGCGTCATCGCCATCATGTCGGCCGTTACCTACCTCAAGCTGGACGACCTTGTGCCCCAGCTGTACGAGGACGGCCGGCTGCCCTTCCTCGTGGCCCTCGACGGCATAACCGACGTGCGCAACTTCGGAGCCATTGCCCGTACCGCCGAATGTGTCGGTGCGGACGCGCTGGTGATACCTATGCGCGGTAGCGTCAGTGTCGGCGGCGATGCCGTCAAGACGTCGGCCGGTGCGCTCAGCTATCTTCCCGTATGCCGCGAGCGTAACCTTGCCGGTGCGCTGCGCTTCCTCAAAAACAATGGCTATCAGGTTGTTGCCGTCAGCGAGAAGGCCGACGTGAATTATACGCTGGCCGAGTACACCGGTCCCGTTGTCCTTGTCATGGGGGCCGAGGATGTCGGTATATCGCCCGAGGTGATGGCTGAGTGCGACACACGAGTATCGCTGCCGATGTTTGGCCACATCGGTTCGCTCAATGTCAGCGTTGCCGCCGCCATTATGATGTACGAGGTTGTACGCCAGCGCCTTGCCGCCGACATGGAGGTGATTTGAACGTGACGGTCGTTGCCGGCATCGCGCCGGAATTGCCGCCGTTCAGAGTCGCTTAAAATTTGAACAGGTCTACCGAATTGCGTGCCGTGGTTTCTGCCACGGCACTTGTCGTTGTGCCCAGGATGTCGGCGATTTTTGCGGCGACGTAGGGCAGGTACGACGGCTCGTTGCGACGTCCGCGCAGGGGCACGGGAGCGAGGTAGGGGGCGTCGGTCTCGAGCAGGATGCGGTCGAGACCGATTTCGGGGATGACGTCGGCCAGGCCCGAGTTTTTGAAGGTGACGATACCGTTGATGCCGAAGTAGTGGTCGCCGCGGCGGCGTATGGCGCGCACGTCATCGACGGTGCCGCCGAAGCAGTGGAAGTCGCACCGCAGGGCCGGGAAGCGCTCGAGCACCTCGAGCACCTGAGGCAGCCCTTTGCGGCAGTGGATGATGACGGGCAGGGCAGTCGCGTCGGCAAGCTGAAGCTGCTGCTCGAACACAATCATCTGCTCGCGCTCGTAGGTGGCGTCCCAGTACAGGTCGATGCCGATTTCGCCCACGGCGATGTAGTCGCCGCTGTGTCGCCGCAGCTCGTCAAGGACATCCTGCAGACGCGCCTGCCAGTTGGTGGCGTCGAATTCCTCGGGGTGCAGACCCATCGCCATGCGCGTGTTGTCGGGCCACTGCGCGGCAAGGGCACGCATGGCGGCGACGCTGTCGACCGAGATGTTGGGCAAAATCATACGGGTGACGCCGGCGTCGAGGGCGCGTTGCATCACCTCGGCGCGGTCGGCGTCGAACTCGGGCACGTATGGGTGCGTGTGCGTGTCGGTGAAGTGCGGCATTGCGCCGTCCTGCCGTCCGTCCATCAGTTTACGCGCGTTGCCAGCGACCGGGTGAGGCCGGTAAGAATTTCTTTCTCCTCGTGGCCCAGACCTGTGCGGCTGAGGGCGTCGAGGGCCATGTTGCTGTAGACGCCGATGAGGTCGACGATGCGCTTGTCAAGCTCGAGCCGGCGGTAGACCTCGCGCACGTTCTTTACCTTGTCGTCCTCGTTGTACTTGCCGGCGATGGCCTCCTGCATGACACCGGACTCGTCCTCGTTGCAGGCCGAAATCCACAGCCACGTCTTCTTCTCGTTGAGGATGTCGCCGCCGGTCTCTTTGCCGAAGACCAGGGGGTCGCCGAAGGTGTCGAGGTAGTCGTCCTGAAGCTGGAAGGCGATGCCGAGGGACTCGCCGTATTCGTACAGGTCGTCCATCAGCTTCTCCGAGCCGCCGGCGGTGAGCACGCCCATGCGGCAGGCGCAGGCCAGGAGCACCGATGTCTTCAGCCTGATCATGTCGATGTATTCGGGGATGGTGACGTCGAGGCGGCTCTCATAGTCCATGTCGAGCTGCTGGCCCTCGTAGACCTCGAGAGCGGTCTTGTTGAAGATGCTCATCACCTCGGGCAGGATGGCCTTGTCGCAGTCGCCCATAAGCTGCGAGGCCAGGGTGAGCATGGCGTCGCCGCTGAGGATGGCGGTGTTGCGGTTCCAGCGACGGTGAACGGTGGGGCGGCCGCGGCGCACCTCGGCGTTGTCCATCACGTCGTCGTGCAGGAGTGTGAAGTTGTGGAACATCTCCAGACCCAATGCCTGGGGCAACGATTTTTTGATGTCGCCGCCACAGGCTGCGGCGCAGGTAAGGAGCAGGGTGGGGCGCAGGCGCTTTCCGCCCGACTCCATGGTGTAGCGGATGGGGCCGTAAAGGCCTTCGGGTTTTGCGGGGATGGGCAAGTTTGCTATGCCCTGGTCGATTAGAGCAGAAATCTCTTTGAGGCTTACCATATATTATATGTGTGTCTTTTATGTCGGTTATCAATGCTGTGCGGCGACGCCCAGCTCAAAGGCGCGCAGGCTGTCGGTGTTGTCGGCGTAGTAGCGGCGCAGGGCGTCGGCGAGGTCCTTGTCGCCGGGCTCGAGGTAGCGGCCGCACTCGCGGGCGTAGGCTATGCGGGTCAGAAATTTCACCTTGTCGGCCATCGACAGGGCGTTGAAGCCGTCCAGCAGCGCGCGGGTGTAGCCGTTGAAGTCGGTCCGGTCGGGATTGGCGCGGTAAACGGCACCTATCTTAACTGACAATTCGCGCGACGGATTGTTTAAAATATACTGCGCTGCCTGAGCCGGCGTCTTTGCCGCCGCAAGGGCCACCGAGTGCATGTCGGCGCCTTTGCGTGCCGCGCGGGCCAGCAACGAGTCGGCTCCCGCAGGGTCGTCGCGCAGGTCGTCGCGCAGTGCCGCAAGCGAGTCGGGGTTGTTGCGGGCACCTTCGAGACGCGACATATAGGGTCCGTCGTCGGACGTTCCCGAGCACGAAACGAGCGCTCCCGTAAGGGTCGCCGCAGCCATCAGACACGCTGTAAAACGGAATTTCATATCATTTGACGCTTTTCGGTTGTCAAAGTTAGTTAATTAGCGGCAAACTCTCAAACAAATTTTGTACTTTCGCTTAAAGAAGACAACGCTACACAAAACAGGCCGATGCCGGAGGCCCCGCAAGGCTCCGGAGCGGACCCCGTAAAAACGATATAATGAAACTCAGATGTGTTTTTGCAACGGCATTTCTGCTGTTGACAACGATTGTTTATGCCAGAATTGACCTCGGAGCCGGTCGCCAGGCAACGGTAGGGGCGTATGTGTACGACCTGCGCAAGGGCGACGTCGTCCTTGCCGACAATGCCGATGTGGCGATGACGCCGGCCTCGGTGGTGAAGTCGTTCACGACGGCTTCGGCCCTGCAGACCCTCGGCAAGGACTGGCGGTTCGAGACCCGCGTAGCACTAACCGGCACCCGCGCCGGCAAAGGCGTGTGGAACGGCGACCTGGTGATTATCCCCGGCGGCGATCCCACCCTCGAGAGCGACGAGCCGTCAGGGACGAAGGGCCTGTGCGGCGAGATAGCACAGGCTCTGAAAGATCTTGGTGTGTCAAAAATCAACGGCAGCATCATCGTCGCCGATACCGTCCCCGACCAGGGCCAGGCGCCCGACTGGGAGAACGAGGACACCGTCTACCCTTACGGCGCCGGATGGTTCAACCTCAACTGGAACGACAACACGTTCACCATCTGGCCCGCCAGCGGGCGCACCAAACCGCATGTCCCCGACCTTGAGATAGTGCGGCAGACACGTCGCTACCGCGGCATCGACCGCGGCACCGGCTCGGAGCGCCTGTATGTCTACGCGCCCCGCACGGGCAAGAGCAAGGGCCGCAAGGGTCGCCGCAGAAGCTCGGCCCAGAGCAACTGGTCGACAAAAACCACGATGCCATTCCCGTACAAAGTTTTTGTGCACGCCCTGCGCGAACAGCTTGCGGCCGACGAGATTACGGTGACGGACAAGAAGTCGCACAATTCGGCCGACATCGACGAGCTGCTGAACTCGACCATGACGCCCGTCCTCACCCATCGCTCGCTTCCGCTCGTCGATATCATGCGCGACCTTATGTACCGCTCGGACAACACTTTTGCCGAGGGCGTGCTGAGGGCACAGGCCCCCGGTGCCTCGCGCGACTCGGCGATTTCGTGTGAGATGCAGTTGTGGCGTGCAAATGGTCTGGACCTTGACGGCCAGCTGTTCAAGGACGGCAGTGGCCTGTCTCGCACGACCAGCGTGACACCCCGCTTCATCGGCAATGTCCTTCAGTACATGGCGCAGTCTGACTATCGCGACGACTATGTCGGCCTCTTTGCACGCGCCGGAGTGGACGGGACGCTGAAGCATCTGCTCAAAGACACGCCCCTGATGGGACGCCTCGCCCTTAAAAGCGGCTCGATGAGCGGCGTACGCTGCTATGCCGGCTATGCCCTGGACGAGGAAGGTCTGCCCTCGCACGTGGTGGTGCTGTTTGTCAACCGTTACTCGTGTTCGGGCGCCAATCTGCGCAAATCTATCGAAAACTTTTTGCTCGATACTTTCGCCCCTCTTTCGGGCGTAAAGGTCTCTGAAGAAAATTAATACACCCTATATAAGAAAACGTAAAAATGAAAGAAAATTACAAGGCCGAGCTGAGGCGGCTTGCCGAGCTCTGCGTCAAGATGGAAGGAACTTGCCTGGTTCTGGCGGAAAGGGACGACGACGTCGCCCGTCAGCTCTTCGAGGGCTATCATGCCGAGTTTGACGAGCTGGCAGCAACAGTATTTGGCCGGACAGAGTGCACCGGACAGTGCGCCGCACCGGCCTGGGCAACAGATGAGGCAACCGGTGAGTCAATCGGGAAAGAAGTCGACGAGGCTGCCGTGCTTGCCGAGTTTATCGAAACGGTGCTCGACAGCGACGACAAAAAGACCGAGGAGGAGCCTGCCGCAGAGGCCGAGCCCGAACCCGAGACTCCGGCGGAGGAACCGGTGCCCGTGCAGCCTGAGCCCGAGCCCGAAGCCGAGCCCGAGCCGGTGGCCGTCACCGAGACAGAGGAGGTAGCCGAGGTCAAGGAGCCTGAAACCGTCGCCGGGATAGCGGAGCCGGAGCCGGAGCAGCCGGAGGCTGACGCCCGCCCCGAGGTAAAGAGCGAGGCGAAGGCCGAGATGCGTGTCGACGAGATGCTCACCCGCCGCGAGGCACGCGAGCTGCGCAAGGCCTTTACGCTCAACGATAAGTTCCGCTTCCGCCGCGAGCTGTTCAACAACGACAACGACAAATTCCGCGAGACACTCGAACGCATCGAGCGTATGCAGAGCAACGACGAGGCCATGGCCTACATGACCGAAGTCCTTGGCTGGAATCTCGACGATGAGGCTCCCTCCGATTTCGCCGCCATCGTCGCCAATCATTTCGCCGGATTCTGACCGGGCCCAATGTCAAAGACAAACGTATATGAAAAGCAATAAGCAAGCTTTGCCCGATGCGGACGACCGCGCTACGGTGGCCGCCGCCGAGGCTGTTGCACTGGTCACCGAGGCTGCCGGGGCGGGTACGCTCTATATTGTGCCCACGCCCGTGGGCAACCTCGAGGACATGACGCCGAGGGCGGTGGCGGTGCTGAAGGCGGTGTCGCTGATACTCGCCGAGGACACGCGCACCAGCGCGGGGCTTATGCGCCATTTCGGCATAGAGACCCCGATGTCGAGCCACCACAAATTCAACGAGCACACAGCCTGCGCGCACGTGATAGAGCGTCTGTTGGGGGGCGAGGACATCGCCCTTGTGTCGGACGCCGGTACGCCGGGAATATCCGACCCCGGCTTTCTGCTCTCGCGCGAATGTCGCCGTCATGGGGTGCGCGTGGTGACACTGCCTGGAGCAACGGCGATGGTGCCGGCGTTGGTCGATTCGGGCCTTCCGTGCGAGCGCTTTTTCTTCGAGGGCTTTCTGCCCGTCAAGAAAGGCCGCGCGACGCGGTTGCAGGAGCTGGCCGCCATGCCGGTGTCGGTGGTGATTTACGAGTCGCCTCTGCGCCTGGCACGGACACTGGCGCAGCTTGCCGAGGTATTCGGCCCTGACCGCGAGGCCTCGGTGTCGCGCGAGATATCGAAGCTGTACGAGAACACGCAGCGCGGGACGCTTGCGGGCCTGGCCGAATACTATGCCGCGAACCAACCGCGTGGGGAGATTGTTATTGTTGTGGGCCCGGCTAAGGATTTGCAGCCGGCCAAAGTGCACAAAAACAAATACCGGGACGATTGAGTTCTACCGGCTAAAGACATTAAATTACGCTACAACAATAGATTACACAATTAACGCATTATGAAAAATTTCCCCAGACTCCTCATTCTGTCGGCATTATGCCTGGCGCTGTCGACATCGTGCTCAAAGAGCAAGCCGCTTACACCCGCCGCCGGCGGACAGACCGACGTTTCCAACGCAACACGCGAGCAGCTTGAGCAGGCCATCGCCGACCGCGACCAGCTTATCTTACTTACCTCGGACATCCAGCAGAGCCTCGACGAGATTGCCGAGCTCGAGAATATGGTGTCGGTAGACGCTTCGGAACTTCCCGACCAGCGCACCCAGATACGCACCCGCATGGCTAATCTGCGCATCCTCCTCGAGCAGCGCCGCAGCAAACTCGACTCGCTCGAGCGCGAGCTGTCAAAGTCGTCGCTCTATAATTCGAGTATGGAGAAGACCATCAAGGGTCTGCGCGCACAGATAGACAAGCAGGCAGCCGAAATAACCCGCCTGACCGGCGAACTAAGCGAGGCCCGCAACACCATCGCCACACAGAGCACGCAGATTGACTCGCTGAGCACAACCGTGCAGACTGTCAGCCGCGAGCGCGACGCCGCCGTTAAGGAGAGTGTCGACCTGAGTAACGAGCTGAATACCTGCTATGTATGTGTGGGTAGCAGCAAGGAGCTCAAGGAGCACAAGATTTTGGAATCGGGCTTCCTGCGCAAGACAAAGATTATGGCCGGCGACTTCGACCAGAACTACTTCAGCAAGAAGGACAAGCGCACCCTCATCTCTCTGCCTCTGCACTCAAAGAAGGCAAAGGTGCTCACCAAACAGGCTGCCGCGTACGTCATCGAAAACGTCAAGGGCCAGAAGGTGCTGAAAATCACTAACCCCGAAAAATTCTGGAACCTCACCAACTACCTCGTCATCCAGATCGACTGACGCACATAGCTCAATAAACGGTTTCAAAAAAGACCCACACACAAAGGGCATCCTCATTGCGGGGGTGCCCTTTGTGTGGGTTTGCCGGGGATGATGCCGATGGTGGCGCCTTTACCGGTCCGGTGTCTGCGGAGGCTTATTTGCCGAATTTGTCGG
Source organism: Bacteroidales bacterium (assembly GCA_004553485.1). Taxonomy (GTDB): domain Bacteria; phylum Bacteroidota; class Bacteroidia; order Bacteroidales; family Muribaculaceae; genus CAG-873. The sequence goes on from SFLG01000030.1 coordinate 19,389, forward strand.
AGATGTAGTCGGTGACTCTCTCCTTGATTTCTTCGATTTTCTCGCGTCCTTCTTTCGAGTTGGCTACTTCCTTAACCTTTTCGACCACTTCGTCGACGTTGACTTTGCCGGCTAATCCGCCGAGGCTGTCCTTCAGATTGTCTAACATAATCCCCGTGGTTCCGGGTCGTCGCCTTAGCCGTTGGCTTTGTCGTCGGCCGGTTGGTTGGCGGTGGACTTGCGCGTGCGTTTCTCGGGCAGGGGAGTGTCGTCGTTCGACCACTCGGAGAGGGTCGAGGCGAACTGCCGTGAGTAGTCGTCGAA
>SFLG01000100.1 GCA_004553485.1 Bacteroidales bacterium
CCTTTTCCGCCTTGCCCGCCGCGCACAACGAACACGCGTTCGTCACAAATATGTTCTCCTTCGGCTGCATCCACCCGGATTACGAAGACTGGAAGCAGGGGCTCGACCGCCTCGTCTCGGCCTACATGCGCGGCGTCAAGATCCACCCGGCCTATCAGAAGACCGATTTGGACGACCCCAAATACCTGCGCATTCTCGAGCGCGCCGGTGCGCTCGGTCTCATCGTGGTCACGCACGCGGGCTATGACATCGGCTTCCCCGGCTGTGCCTGCTGCACGCCGGAAAAGGCGCGCAGCGCACTGCGGCAGGTCGGTCCGGTGAAGCTCGTGCTGGCGCTGCTGGGAGCAGGTGCAGGAACTGCTGGCAGATACGTCCGCCCTGCTCGATACGTCCTTCTCCCTCGGCTCGCTCACCCCGCGGGACGAAGCGCTGCCGCTGGACCGGCAGATGCTTTCCGACGAGGCCTTTGTTTCCCCGCAGAACGATCTGCAGCACATCCGCCGTCTGCCCCTCTCCGGCGAAGAAAAAGCCGCCATCCTCGGCGGCAACGCCAAACGCCTCCTCGGCATCTGACTTGACGATCCTCAATTGTTCGCTTGAGAGCAGATCTTTTCCATATACAGCAGGAGCCGCCCATGATGGGCGGCTCTTGTTTTGTTTTAGCGGATGGTCTCGCTGCTGTTGAGGACGGGGGCGCTGTAGAGGAAGAGGACGTCCTGGGTATCGAAGGTCAGCCAGGTGCCGAGGCGCTCGGGCTGGAGGTATCGGATATCCACGAGCGTGATCTTCGCATAGGCCCCGGCGAGCAGCGGTGTGAGGCTGCTGGCAAACGAGTCGCGGAAGACGACGAGTTCCCGGTCCGTCTTTGCTGCCGGGTTCGTGATGGTCAGAAGCGCTTTGGAGCCGGAAAGGAAGACCGCGTACGCGTCCTCCCCTGCCAGCTGCTGCAGATCGTAGACGGGCAGCTCGCTGCCGGTCTCATAGTCATAGACCGTGCAGCCGCGCAGCGTGTCGTTCGTCAGATACCGCAGCGGCTCCGGCTTCAGCGGCAGCGCCGACTGGCCGCAGTAGACGCCGTAGAAGGGCTGATCGGCCGTTATGGTCTCATAGTCCTCCGTCAGCGTCACGCCGAGGGCCTCGGCCATCGTCCGGGCGACCGGCAGCAGCGCCTCCTGCCGCCAGTGCAGGTCGGTATGGTAATAGCTGTCCTGCGACAGCGCGGGCGTCAGGTCGATCATGGACGCATACGGCATGCTCTGTGCCAGCAGCGCGGATAGGTCTGCCGGATCATAGGCCGGATAGCCGTTCTGCCGGGCCAGGAAGGCGTTTTTATCCGGGATGACGGCCGCAAAGGCCTTCGCATCGGTCCCGGCCAGATAGCGGTCATAAACGAGCTGGAACCGGTCCGCCGCGTGCTGCACGGAGGCTTCGTCGATGGACGGATCGAGCTTCGCCGCATAACCGTCGGCCAGGTAGATGCCGTTATTGTCCTTTTCCTGCAGCACGTCCAGGAGCGTCACGGCTTTGAGCCGCCGGAAGCTGTCCCGCAGCGGGAACTGGTCGAGCGTGTAGGTCTCAAATTTTGTCATGAACTCACCGCGCAGGACCGACGAGAGCGTCAGCTCCGGCTTCTGCGCGAGCTTCCGCCGTTCGCTGACGGAGACGGCGTCATCCGGCTTGCAAAGCCCCCAGAGCAGAAAGCCGAGCAGGAAGGCCGCCGTCAGGCAGACGACGGCGAGGTTTTTTTGTTTTTCCATTGCGGGCCCTCCTAAAACCGGAAATACAGGAACGGATTGAACGAGCCGTCGACCAGAAACGCCGTACACACGGCCAGCAGCAGGCAGAGACCCACCGGCTCCAGCACGGCGAGCACTGCCCGTCCGGCCGTTTTCTGCTGCGCGGCCGTGATCAGCCGCCGCAGCAGCGGCGTCGCGCCGACCGCGGCGCTCAGGAGCAGCACCGCACCGCTTCTGAGCGCGTACAGGCTCTCCTGCCCGACGAGCGGCAATCCTCCGCCGCCGAACATCGCGCAGACAGACGTGGCCGCATCGCGGATGCTGTCCGCATCAAAGAGCACGAAGCCGAGCGTGACGAACAGCAGCACATAGATATGGTTGAGCACGCGGAGCTTTTTCAGCCCGCGCAGCAAAAACAGCTTTTCTACCGTCAGCAGCGCCGCATACAGAAGTCCCCACAGAACGAATGTCCAGTCCGCCCCGTGCCACAGGCCTGTCGCCAGCCAGACGAGAAGAATGTTCAGCAGCTGCCGTCCTTTCCCCTTCCGGTTGCCGCCCAGCGGGATATAGAGATAATCCCGGAACCAGCTGCCAAGGGAAATATGCCATCGCCGCCAGAATTCCGTGATGCTGCCGGCGCAGTAGGGATAGCGGAAGTTTTCCGGAAAGTGAAAGCCGAGGATGAGGCCGAGACCGATTGCCATATCGCTGTAGCCGGAAAAATCGTAATAGATCTGCAGCGTGAACGCGGCCGCGCCCAGCCAGGCATACAGCACCGTCTGCTCCTGCGAGGCGCGGAAGCCGGACACCAGCTCGCCAAGCAGATTGGCAAACAAGATCTTCTTTGCCAGCCCCAGCACGAAGCGCCGCGTCCCGGCCGCCGCGTCCGAAAGCATGTGGGTACGGCTGCGCAGCTCCGGCGCGATATCGGAATAGCGGACGATCGGTCCGGCGATGAGCTGCGGGAACATGGCGATATACGCTGCCAGATCGATCAGGTTCCGCTGTGCCGGGACCGTCCCGCGGTACACGTCGACGGTATAGCTCAGGATCTGGAAGGTATAGAAGCTGATGCCGACCGGCAGCGCGAGCGAAAGCAGCGGGACAGACAGGCCCGTCAGCGCGTTGAGATTCCGGATCATAAAATCGGCGTACTTGAAATACACCAGCGTCCCCAGACTCAGCAGCACCGACAGCGCCAGATAAAGCCCGGCCCGCCGCTTTCCGCGGCTTTTTTCGATCAGCAGGCCGAAGACATAGCCCTGCGCGATCGCCGCCAGCATCACGAGCAGATACCGCGGCTCGCCCCAGCCGTAAAACAACAGGCTGGCGAGCAGCAGCACACCGTTTTTCAGCGTTCCCGGCACCAGAAAATAGACGAGCAGAACGCACGGCAGAAAATAAAACAGAAACGGAACGCTTGAAAACAGCATGGCAGCCCCTTACTTCAAAGTTGTTATGCGATCGGGTCGTCAGAGACGATCTGCGTGCCGGGATAGGCAGTCTGCAGCTTGTCGCGGAAGGTATCGACCAGATCCTCTGCGCCGAAGACGGAGATCAGATAGCCGTCCAGGCTGGCGACGACCAGCTTGTCCGGGAAGCCGCACATCCATTGCGTGTTCATCACATAGGTCTTGACCTCTCCGGCTGCCGCGTCCAGCTGGCCGGCATCCTTCAGATGCAGAACGCCGCAGGTGAACGTGTTGCCGTTCATCATGTGGAACAGCGAGGCTGCGTCATCCGCTTCCTCAATCACGGAGGCCGGGAGCGTCAGCAGATATTCGATCTCCGACGGCTTCTCGAGTGAGACCTTGCCGGGCTTGCCGTCAGTCATGTTTTCTTCGGAATAATCGCCGCCCGCAGCCGGGAATTTTTCGTCTTCGGAATAGCTTGCCCAGACAGTATCCAGAATCGTCAGCGCGTCCGGGATATCGGACGCCGTCTCCTGTCCGCCGTTTTTCGCGGCGCAGGCCGTCAGAGAAACTGTCGTCAGCACGGCAAGCAGCATTGCGATCCATTTTTTCATATGTAAGATCCTCCTGGAAAATGTTCTGCGCGGTCATCCGCGCTGTCTTTACAGACGCAGCGCCGCCGCGGCGGTTGCAGCCGATTTGTAAACAGTCTGTAAACGAGCGGCGCACACGCGTTGTGATAGCATAGCACAGTTTCCCCCGTTTGGCAAACGCTCTTTTTCTTGACACGCGGCCGCCGCCCGGGTATGATGGGTGCATCAAAGTGCAAGGAGGCTTTCCATGCGCGACAATCAGCGTGGGGCAGTAGTAGTTGCCGGTGTTGTTTTGCAGGACGACAACAGGGCGGGTGCCGCCCTGCTCGGAGCCTATGTAGGGGTCGAGGTTGGCCAAATACACGTCGCCCCTGCGGTAAATCCAGTTTTCCTTCATGCGGTTT
>SFLG01000101.1 GCA_004553485.1 Bacteroidales bacterium
CTCGGGCTGCCGCAGCCGCTCCACCAATTCGGGATCTTCCTTTATTGCCGACATGCGAGCTCTGCGTTGTTACCTGACGTTAGTATAATTTTACGGCACTTGGGCCATCGTTGCAAATATAGAATATATTCGCGGAAATCCAAAAGCGCAAGTCGGCCAAAGGCCGGTGCGCGGTGCCGAAGGCATTTGGACTTTCTGCAAATTTAGTAAAAATTTCCGTCTTTGCTGCCTGAGTAGCCCCTCGGCTTAACATATTTTTATTAATTTCGGCCCCTTTTTCTAACATTTCAGCACTTTGGTACAATTTTCACCTCCATCTTTTACAATGTTTGTATGTTTTTACGTAATTTTGCACTTCGTTATCACAACTCCAATTTTTATCTGAATACAACCCCCGCATTACCCACATGAGCCAACGCACCATCACCTCTGTCCTCTCCCTCACCCTGTCCTCCCTTGCCCTCTCGGCCCTTGCTCCCGCAACCGCCGGCACCACCGACGCCGCAGCCGCCGGCGCGGCCGACACGGCGCAGTTTGTCACCTCCCTGCGCGGCGTCGAGGTGGTGGGCCTCAAGCAGGGCCTGTCACGTCAGACCGACCTCACCACCACCATCAACGCCCTCGCCATCGACCGCGAGAACGTGCAGAGCGTGCGCGACATATCGATGATGGTGCCCAACCTCTTCATGCCCAAATACGGCTCGCGCCAGACCTCGTCGATATACATGCGCGGCCTGGGCTCACGCATCGACCAGCCCGCCGTGGGCCTCAACGTCGACAACGTGCCCTACCTCACCAAAGACACCTACGACTTCGCCATGGCCGACATCGACCGCATCGAGGTGGTGCGCGGCAGCGAAGGCGTCCTCAACGGCCGCAACGCCATGGCCGGACAGATCAACGTCTACACCCTCTCGCCGTGGGACTACCGCGGCTTCCGCATGGGCGCCGACTTTGGCCGCGGCAACATGGGCCAGGCCTCGGTGGGATGGTACGGCCTGCTCTCCCCCACCCTCGCCACCGGCATCACCGGCAGCATAGGCGCGATGGAGGGCTTCTATAAAAACGAATACGGCCGCACCGACAACGAAAACAACAAAAAGCCGTGGCTCAGCGACGCCGGCGAGGAGCACCGCGCCCAGGCCCGTTGGAAACTGTCGTGGCGTCCCCGCGGACGATGGAGCATCGCCAACACCGCCTCGCTGAGCTGGACCCACCAGCAGGGCATCCCCTACGCCTCGGTAGAGACCGGGCGCATCGACTACAACGACTCCACCTTCTACCGCCGCCTCCACTTCGCCGACGGCCTCAGCGTCAGCTACACCGGCCGCCACATGGTGGCCACCTCGCACACGTCGGTGCAGTACCTCAACGACAACTTGACCCTCGACCAGGACTTCACGCCCCAGGACTACTTCACCCTCACGCAGAAACGCCACGAGTGGTCGTTCACCCAGGACCTCTTCGCCAAGGGCATTCGCGGCCGCTACTCGTGGATGGGCGGCCTGTGGGGATTTGCCCGCAAGAGCCACATGCAGGCCCCCGTCACCTTCCGCGACTACGGCATCACCCACCTCATCGAGGACAACATCAACCGGTTCCTGCCTCCGGCAATGCACCTTGAGTTTGACCAGCGCCGCCTCATCCTCGGCAGCGACTTCGACATCACCGACGGCGGCTTCGCCCTCTACCACAAGAGCACCGTCGACCTCGGACCGGTGACGGCCGAGTTAGGACTGCGTTGGAACGTCGAGCACGTATCCATGGACTACACCAACCGCTGCAATACCTCGGTGACAATGTACCGCATGCCCCCCGTCGGCGCCTCCATCCCCCTTGCCACGCGCACCATCGACGTCGACGACGCAGGCCACCTGTCGCAGACCTACAACCAGCTGCTGCCGCAGCTCAACCTGCGCTGGGACATCGACCCCGAGTGGAGCCTCAGCGCCTCGGTGTCGAAGGGCTACAAGGCCGGCGGCTATAACACGCAGATGTTCAGCAACGTACTGCAGGCACGCCTTATGCACGACATGGGAGCACCCGGCACATCCATCCCCGACGTCGAGGCCCTCACCCGCTACAAGCCCGAGCGCGCCTGGACCTACGAGCTCACCGGCGCCTTCGCCACTGCCGACGGGCGCTTCTCGGCCGAGCTCACAGCCTTCCTGCTGCGCTGCAACGACCAGCAGCTGACGGTCTTCCCCGAAGGCACCGCAACCGGCCGCGCCATGGTCAACGCCGACCGCACGCGCAGCATCGGCGCCGAGCTGACCCTGCGCTGGCAGCCCCGCGAAAACATCTGGATCAACGGTGCCTACGGCTACACCTCGGCCACCTTCCGCAACTACAGCGTCGGCGGTGTCAGCTACCGCGGCAACAGCCTCCCCTACTCGCCCCGCAACACCCTCTTTGCTTCGGCCTTCTGGCGTCTGCCCTGGACGATTGGCAAAATCTCCACCACCGTCGGCCTCAGCACCCGCTGCGCCGGCCCCATCTACTGGGACGAAGCCAACACGCTGCGCCAGAACTTCTACGGCACCCTCGGCGCCGACATCACCTTTGTCAGCGGAGCAGTCGAGCTGTCGCTATGGGGCGAAAACCTCACCAACACGCGCTACAACACCTTCTACTTCAAGTCTATCGGCCACCAGTTTGTCCAGCGCGCCGACCCGTGGAGCATCGGCGCCACCGTCCGCGTCAACCTCCGCCAGGACTGACCGCCGATCCGCCCCTCCGGGCCGGGGCACCCCGGCCCGGCCCTAAGTTAGCGGCCCCGGGCCGGCTACCGTAGCTGTTTTAGCTATTTTAGCTATGGCCGCGCGCTTTTATTTTTAGCCAAACCGGCTCCAAACCAACAAACCACAAAAATCCGCCAAAAAAACTTTCTATTTTTTTAGGTATAATTTGCATAAATCGGCAAAAAGCTCTACTTTTGCCGATAGCCCTTGCTATAGGCCTATACTGTGCCTTGACGCAACCAAAGACCTCAAAAAAAATCAACCTGAAACTCAGCTTCAGTCAACCTTAAGATCAACATCAACCCAACCTGAAAACCTCAACCCAACCTTAAAATCAAACATCCCCACATACCCGATACATCGCATAAACATACATCCCCACGCAATCACATAAATCTAATAAACATTTAAAAACAACACCTATGCGAAAACAACTACTTATTCTTGCAGCCGCCTGTGTGGCTGTGACGGCAATGGGCGCCAATCCCGTCCAGGGTCGTCTCGAGAATGTGAAGCGCCTCACCTCGCAGACCGACGTCAAGTTTGAGAACCCCCAGTTCTCGCCCGACGGCAAGCAGATCGCCTTCACCAAACTCGGTTACGAAGGTATTTACGTCATGGATGCCGACGGTGCCAACACCCGCTCGATCAGCAAGGCCAAGGGCGTAGGCTACATGTACCAGTGGAGCCCCGACAGCCGCCAGATCCTCGCCCTCGAGGCATCGGCCGACCAGACCAAGACTCTCACCCCCAACCTCCACGCCGTTGTAGCCCTCGACGTCGCCGACGGCAAGCGCCAGCAGCTCACCGAGCCCGCCGCCGAGGTACGTCCCGCAGCTTGGCGCCTCGCCGGCAACAAGCTCTGCGTGGCCACCACCGACCGCGGCCTCGTCGCCATCCCCGGCGCCAAGCCCATGAAGGCCCGCGCCCTCGA
>SFLG01000102.1 GCA_004553485.1 Bacteroidales bacterium
CGCAAAATGGGCGGCATGACTTTCCTTGACCTGCGCGACCGTTACGGCATTACGCAGATAGTGTTTAACGACGAGCATGACAAGGCGCTCAACGAAGCCGCCAACCGCCTGGGCCGCGAATTTGTGGTGCAGGTGAAGGGCACGGTGTCGGAGCGCACTGCCAAAAACGCCCATATCCCCACCGGCGACATCGAGGTGCTCGCCGACACGCTTACAATCCTCAACCCCAGCGAGGTTCCTCCCTTCACCATCGAGGACAACACCGACGGCGGCGATGACCTGCGCATGCGCTACCGCTACCTTGACCTGCGCCGCCCCTGCGTGCGCGAGAACCTTGAGCTGCGCCACCGCATGACCATGGAGGTGCGCCGCTACCTCGACTCGAAGGGCTTCCTTGAGATAGAGACACCCATGCTGGTTGGATCGACCCCCGAGGGCGCACGCGACTTTGTCGTGCCTTCGCGCATGAACCCCGGCCAGTTCTACGCCCTTCCCCAGTCGCCCCAGACCCTCAAGCAGCTGCTGATGGTGTCGGGTATGGACCGCTATTTCCAGATTGTGAAATGCTTCCGCGACGAGGACCTGCGCGCCGACCGCCAGCCCGAGTTTACACAGATCGACTGCGAGATGAGCTTTGTCGAGCAGGAGGACATCATCGACATGTTCGAGGGTATGGCCAAGCACCTGTTCAAGGAGCTGCGCGGCGTCGAGCTCAACGAGCCCTTCCAGCGCATGCCCTGGGCCGACGCAATGAAATACTACGGCTCGGACAAGCCCGACCTGCGCTTCGGCATGAAGTTCGTCGAGGTCGACGACATTATGAAGGGCCACGGCTTCGGCGTCTTTGACAACGCCGCCTACGTCGGCGGTATCGTCGCCCCCGGCGCCGCCGTCTACACCCGCAAGCAGCTCGACGCCCTCACCGACTTTGTCAAGCGCCCGCAGATTGGCGCCAAGGGTCTCGTCTATGCCCGCGTCGGCGAGGACGGCACCGTCAAGTCCAGCGTCGACAAGTTCTACAGCCAGGAAGTGCTGCAGCAGCTGCGCGACAAGATGGACGCCAAGCCCGGCGACCTCATCCTGCTGATGAGCGGCGACGATGTTATGAAGACCCGCAAGCAGCTGTGCGAGCTGCGCCTCGAGATGGGCCGACAGCTCGGCCTGCGCGACAAGAACAAGTTCGCCTGCCTGTGGGTGGTCGACTTCCCGATGTTTGAGTGGAGCGACGAGGAGCAGCGTCTGATGGCCATGCACCACCCGTTCACCCATCCCAAAGACGAGGACATCCCCTTGCTCGACACCAAGCCCGAGGCTGTGCGTGCCGACGCATACGATATGGTAGTCAACGGCGTCGAAGTGGGCGGCGGCTCGATTCGTATCCACGATGCCGGCCTGCAGGCTAAGATGTTCGAGATCCTTGGCTTTACCCCCGAAAAGGCCCAGGAGCAGTTCGGCTTCCTGATGAACGCCTTCAAGTACGGCGCACCCCCTCACGGCGGCCTGGCCTACGGTCTCGACCGCTGGGTATCGCTGTTTGCCGGCCTCGACTCGATCCGCGACTGCATCGCCTTCCCCAAGAACAACTCGGGCCGCGACGTCATGCTCGACGCCCCCGCGCGCCTCGACCAGAAGCAGCTTGACGAGCTCAACCTCATCGTCAACGAAGAGGCCATCGTCCTCAAAGCCAAGAAGTAACCCAAGAGCCCCCTACGGTCCCTAAGGCCCTTAAAGTCCCTTAGCCCCTCAACCCACTCACGGGTACCCGATAATACCCCCTCCCGCTCAAAATACCGACTATGCTGACAGGTGAAATAATTGCCGCCATCGAGGCCGTTGCGCCGCGCTCGTGGCAGGAAGACTGGGACAACACCGGCCTGCAGGTGGGCACACCGCGCACCGAGTGCACCGGCGTGCTCGTCTGCGTCGACGTCACCCCCGAGGTCGTCGACGAGGCCATTGCGCGCAAGTGCAACCTCATCGTCAGCCATCATCCCCTGATTTTCAAGGGGCTGAAGAGTCTGACCGGCCGCACGCCCGTCGAGGCCGCGGTGATGAACGCCATCGCCGCCGGCGTGTGTGTCTACAGCAACCACACCGCTCTGGACAATGCCCCGGGCGGCGTGTCGTACACCATGGCCCGGATGCTCGGTGCCCGCGTGCTGCGTGCCCTGTCGCCCATGAAGCCCAAGTGGTACAAGCTGTCGGTGATGGTGCCCGTCAGCGCCGCCGACAGCGTGCGCATGGCCATGTTTGATGCCGGAGCGGGAGCGATAGCCCCCGGCGGGAAGTACGACTGCTGCTCGTTCAATGTCAACGGCGAGGGCACCTTCGAGGCCCTGCCCGGTGCAAACCCCTTTGTGGGCAAGATAGGCGAGCTGCACACCGAGGCCGAGGTAAAGGTGGAGGTGTTGGTGCCGTACCCGGCGCTGTCACGGGTACTCGACAATTTGCGCCAGACGCATCCCTACGAGTGCCCCGCCTACGAGCTGCTTCAGCCCCTCAACCCCGACCCGGCCATCGGTCTGGGCGTCACCGCCGTCCTTGACGAGCCCCTCAGGCCCGTGCAGCTTATCGAGCGCGTGCGCGAGGCCTTCGGCGCCAAGGTGGCGCGCTGCTCCGACTACCGCCGGGCAATGGCCGGCGACACGCTCATCAGCCGCGTGGCAATGTGCGGCGGCTCGGGCGGCGAGTTCATCGGCGACGCCGTGGCCGCCGGCGCGCAGGCATATATCACCGGCGACGTCCGCTACCACGATTTCGTTGACCGTCAGAACGATATCCTCATCATCGATATCGGCCACTACGAGACCGAGGAGTGCACAAAAGATATTTTTTACAAGATAATAACTCAAAAATTTGCTAACTTTGCTGTCTACAGGTCCCAAGCCGGCACCAACCCGGTGCAGTACCTGTAGGGAAGCCGAAAATTCATTATACCAGATATGGCAAACGATAACAAAAACGAACAGAAAGCCTCGGTAGAGTCGCGCCTCAAATCGCTCTACCAGCTTCAGACCATCCTCAGCGAGATTGACCGCATCCGTCAGATCCGCGGCGAACTTCCCCTTGAGGTAAAAGATCTTGAGGACGAAATTGCCGGCCTGCACACCCGTGTAGAGAACTACAAGGCCGAAATCGCCGAGAAGCGCGAGACCCTCGCCCGCGAGGAGGAGAAAATCCGTCGCGCCAACGAGCTGATCGCCCGCTACAAGGAGCAGCTCGACAACGTGCGCAACAACCGTGAGTTTGACCTCCTCACCAAGGAAGTCGAGTTCCAGACCCTCGAGATCCAGCTTTGCGAGAAGCACATCAACGAGGCCCAGCGCGTAATCGAGAACAAGCAGACCGAAATCGCCCAGACCGAGGACATCCTCTCGGACCGCCAGCACACCCTGGCCGAGAAGAAGGAGGAGCTGTCGGAGATTGTCAGCGAGACACGCGAGCAGGAAGAGTCGCTGCGCGAGCAGGCCAAGGCCCTCGAGCCCAACATCGATGAGCGCACCCTCAGCGCCTTCAAGCGCATCCGCAAGAACGCCCGCAACGGCCTCGGCATCGTCTACGTCGAGCGCAACGCCTGCGGCGGCTGCTTCAACCGCATCCCGCCCCAGAAACAGGCCGAAATCAAGATGCACAAAAAGATCAT
>SFLG01000103.1 GCA_004553485.1 Bacteroidales bacterium
GCAGGCCGCCACGCGGGTGTAATCGAGAAATGCTATACGTTTGTTATCTGACATGACTGGTTATGGTAAAAAAATGTCGTGATAGGCTTTTGGGAGCAAAATTACTGATTTTTAGACTTATTTCGGGGATGACAGCGCAAAATTTCGTCGCGGAGGCGTGTCGAGTCGACGTGGAGGTATATCTCGGTGGTGGCAATGGACTCGTGGCCGAGCATCATCTGTATCGCGCGCAGGTTTGCGCCGCCTTCGAGCAGATGGGTGGCGAAGGAGTGCCGCAGGGTGTGCGGCGACACGCGCTTGCGTATGCCGCAGGCCTCGGCGGCGTCGCGCACGATGTAGAATACCATTACGCGGCTCATGGGCTTGCCGCGGTGGCTGAGGAAAACCGTGCCCTCGGCGCCGCGTACGGGTCTCACGCGCGTGCGTGCACCTTTTATATATTGGTCGAGCGCCCGTGCGGTGAAGTCGCTCATGGGCACCATGCGCTGTTTCGACCCCTTGCCGTTGATTATCATAAAACGGTTGTCGAGGTTCACCTGCGACAGCTGCAGGTCGCACAGCTCGCTCACGCGCAGGCCGCAGCCGTACAGCACCTCCAGTATCGCGCGGTTGCGTTGGGCAAGGTCGCCGCTGCGTCCGTCGGTGAGGGTGGTGAGGTCGTCGGGGTCGTAGCCCGTCGAGGCGGTCATGCTGTCCACCTCGTCCACGGTGAGCACCTCGGGTAGATGCAGGCCGGTGCGGGGGCTCTCGAGCAGCGCCGCCGGGTCGGTGGTGATGGCCCTCTCGAGCATAAGGAACCTGAAGAACGACTTGATGCCCGACATTATGCGCGCCTGCGACGTGGGGCCGATGCCGAGGTCGTGCAGGTCGGCCATAAAGGCCTGGACGTCGTCGGCGGTGATGCGGCAGACGGCGGCGTCATCGTCGGCACAGTCAAGTGCCGTCAGCAGTCGCTTCACGTCGGCGCAGTACGCCAGACGCGTGTTAGCCGACAGTCCGCGTTCAAGCTGCAGCCATCCTTCGTATTTTTTTAGCCAGGCCATTGGGGGAAATTCAAATATTCAAGTTTTTTTTTAAACTTGAATATTTGAGGTTTATGAGTTTATGGGAGTTGTGGGAGTTGTGGGAATAGTGGGAGTTGTGGGAGGTGATAAACCTATAAACAATTAAACTTATAAACCTCAGATTTTAAAGTTATAACCTGAAAATCTGAATTTATCACAGTGTTCCTTCCTCCAGCCGCGTGGCAATGCGGTTGATTATCATGTCCTCGCGGTTCTTCTCGGGCTCGAAGCGCCCTTTGAGGTTTACGCCGAAGAAGCGGCCGAACCCTTGCCAGAAGAGGGCGCGGGTGCTGCCGAGGAAGGCGCGCACGATGTCGTAGCTGGTCTGGTCGGTCTCGCGCTGGATGAGCTTGATGAGTAATTTGGCCTGGTTGCGCGAGAATTTGCGCAGGATGGGCTTGTACTGGTTGAACAGCTCCTTCTCCATCTGCTTGAGGTAGTCCTCGCGCTCTTTCTGGGTGGGGAAGGTCTCGATGTACTCGTATGTCTCGACCAGGGTCTCCTTTATCATCTTTGCGTAGGGGAGCATGATGCGCACATTGCGCACGGTGCGCCAGTAGAACTCCTCTTCCTTCTTGTTCTTGAACTTGAGGGGGCCAAAGACCGTTATGCGGCGCAGGGTGTACATCGGCAGCGAGTCGCCCTCTATCTCCACCCATTTGGCGTCGGTGTAATAGGCCAGACGGTAGGGCAGACGCTCGCTCTCGGGCGGCACGTAGTCGGTGTTGCTTTGGGCTTGCGCCGGCAGGGCGCCGCAAAACAGCAGAGACAAGTACAATAATATGTTAGTCAGTGCTTTCAAATCCGTATCGCGGGGTTGTGCTGACATGCCTGTGGGACAATCCCCCCGGATATATATAACGCGTAAAGGAGGAAAAAATTTTACGGACGTTGGCGGCGGGTGAAAGCGGCAACCGGTTCGGGGCCGAGGGCTCTTACTTTTCGGCCGAGGGCTCGTGCGAGATGCCTTTCTGTGGCGGATAGTCGATGGTGTAGTGCAGTCCGCGGCTCTCGTGGCGCTCCTTGGCCTGACGCATGATCAGGTAGCCGACGTTAATGATGTTGCGCAGCTCGCATATCTTGCGGCTGGCCTTCGAGCATTTGAACAGCTTCTCGGTCTCCTGGTAGAGGATGTCGAGGCGGTTCCAGGCGCGGTCGAGGCGCAGGTTGCTGCGCACGATGCCGACGTAGGTGCCCATAATCTGGTTTACCTCGCGGGCGCTCTGCGTAATCAGCACCATCTCCTCGGGGTGCGTGGTGCCCTCGTCGTTCCAGTCGGGGACGTCGTTGCGGTAGTCGTAGCCGTCGACGCGTTCGAGGGCGTCTTTGGCGGCGGCGTTGGCATAGACGACTGCCTCGATGAGGGAGTTGGAGGCCAGGCGGTTGCCGCCGTGGAGGCCGGTGCACGAGCACTCGCCCAGGGCGTAGAGACGCTGTATCGACGACTCGCCGTGGGTGTTGACCTTGATGCCGCCGCACAGGTAGTGGGCTGCGGGAGCGACGGGGATGTAGTCTTTGGTGATGTCGATGCCCAGGCTGAGGCACTTGGCGTAGATGTTGGGGAAGTGCTTCTTTGTCTCTTCGGGGTCCTTGTGGGTGACGTCGAGGTAGACGTGGTCGGTGCCGTGCAGCTTCATCTCCGAGTCGATGGCACGGGCCACGATGTCGCGCGGGGCAAGGCTGAGGCGCGGGTCGTACTTCTGCATGAACTCCTCGCCGTCAAGATTGCGCAGGACGGCGCCGTAGCCGCGCATGGCCTCGGTGATGAGGAACGAGGGCCGGTCGCCGGGGTGGAAGAGGGCGGTGGGGTGGAACTGGATAAACTCCATGTCCTTGACGTCGCCCTTTGCACGATATACCATCGCTATGCCGTCGCCGGTGGCGATGAGCGGGTTGGTGGTGGTCTGGTATACCGCTCCGCAGCCGCCGGTGGCCATCACGGTGATTTTTGCCAGGAAGGTGTCGACGCTGCCGCTCTCCTCGTCCAGGATGTAGGCGCCGTAGCAGGTGATGTCGGGGGTGCGGCGGGTGACGATTTTGCCAAGGTGGTGCTGGGTGATGATTTCTATGGCGAAGTGGTTCTCGAAGATGTCAATGTTGGGGTCGGCCTTGACGGCCTCGCGCAGGCCGCGCTGTATCTCGAAGCCGGTGTTGTCGGCGTGGTGGAGGATGCGGAAGTCGCTGTGGCCGCCTTCGCGGTGCAGGTCGTATTTGCCGTCCTCGTTCTTGTCGAACTGCACGCCCCACTGCACCAGGTCGGCTATGCCCTGCGGCGCTCCCTTCACCACCGTCTCGACGGCGGCGGGGTCGCTGAGCCAGTCGCCGGCAACCATAGTGTCGTGGATGTGTTTGTCGAAGTTGTCCACTTCGAGGTTGGTAACTGATGCCACGCCACCCTGGGCAAGGGCGGTGTTGGCCTCTTCGAGGGTGGTCTTGCATATCAGGGCCACACGGCCGTGACGGGCGGTCTTCAGCGCGAAACTCATGCCGGCGATACCGCCGCCAATCACAAGAAAGTCATATTTGCGTGTCATAATATGATGCTGGTCATTTGTTACCGCAAAATTAGAAAATTCTGC
>SFLG01000031.1 GCA_004553485.1 Bacteroidales bacterium
TTTAGCGCGTACGAATAAAGACTTGAAATATTCAATTCTGAACAATCCACATATTTTCCTGATTTCTGACTAATTCTATAAGCACGCTTAAGATTGCAAATCACATTTACATATGCTCTGTAAAATGTAAACGCAATTTTCAAACTCAAATCACTCTCAGGGTTTGCAATTAGAAATAAATAATGATATTTACAAAAGCATCTATACATATACTTTTTACAAACACAAATTTAGGAGTTGATTGCGATTGCAACCGTCAACCAGCCACCATATTAGTATCTCATTTGCAAACTATGCAATTACACCCACGTTGGGTAAATTTATGTTTGCAATCCCCGTTTCGAATTTTGCAGTTTTACATTCGCAACACCCGCGTTTTTAGCCATTTAATTACTTTAACATATCGCGCAACGCACTAAAATCCACTATCTTATGCCAAAAACTTAAATTATTAATATCATAAATATACCAGCCCAAACTCAACCTGCGGCAATCTCGCACAGATAGGAGACATAACCAGCTAACGCCCAATATATAACACCATTAAAGTGATATTAAAACTTTAATACTGGACGCGCGTTCGAGACACCTCTGCACCTGCTCTCGACTCCCCTACCCGCTTTAAGCTTGCATCCGCAAATTAAATATTAGCATTTGAAAATACGTAATTTTGTTTTCGCATCCTATTTATTCAGCGCAATCCCGTTTGCAAATTTGGTTTTTACAATAATTGTTTTTATATTTGCAAATCCAGATTTTGACACTATTTACAAATACATATTATGAATATCATTCAGCGTCTTAACATTTTTATGGAGAGTACCGGACTGAGCGTCTCGCAATTTGCTGACAAGCTGGCCATTCCGCGGCCCAGTATGTCGCAGATGCTGAACGGACGCAACAAAAAAGTCTCCAACGAAATCCTCGAAAAACTCCACGCGGTTTTTCCGGCGCTTAACGTCTCGTGGCTCCTCTTTGGCGAGGGAGATATGGAGAGCGCGAAAAATACGCAATTCTCATCGCCCCAAAAGACGCTGAATTTCGCCGATGACGGCCCGCAAACGTCATCAGAACAGCAAATTGCAAATTCGGCGGCCTCACTCTCGGACCTCACCGACAATTCTTCATCTACAAATTCTACGTTGCCGGGCGGCCAAAATTCGGTCGGCACCCCCGTATCCGTCGCTTCATCGACTTCCGCCACCCCGACAACGCCCGCCTCGGCAGCCACAAACTCAGGCGCCACCTCCACACCCTCAGCCGCACCCAACCCTACCACCGAGACGGGCGCTTCCGCCAAATCCCCGGCAGCTTACCCGGCCAATGTCGGCGAGGACGGCAAAGGCAACTGTGCGAAAGAATACGAATCGCCGGTGCCCTGCGGCCAAAGTGCGCCTGTCACGCCACAGCCGTCGGCCGAGGAATACCGCGTGTCCGTCCTGTGCTCCTCTCCGGCCGCCGAAATTGCCAAGAACTCGGACAAACGCATCTCGTCCATCATGGTGTTCTATACCGACAGCAGCTTCGAGATATTCAAGCCCGAAGCCGACAGCAACACCAAGTAACCGGTGGCTGCCAAGCCGACACCGGCCTTCTCGCAACAATTCGCGCTCGGTATGTGCGGATGCACACCCGCCCGTGTCATCCGCCCGTGTCATCTCAAAATTCCACCGGAATGCAGCCTTGCGGCCCGCTCCGGTGTTTTTTGTGTGCAACACGCCGCCGCTCTCACAATTTTATTGTACTTTTGTAGCGTTAAAACACCAAAATTATGGAACGTATAATTTTATCACTGGCCCACATGGGGGGCACCGAACAGAAATACGTAGCTGAGGCTTTCGAAACAAACTGGATTGTTCCGCTCGGACCGCTCGTCAACGAGTTTGAGCACCGTCTCGAGAAATTCCTCGGCACCGACCACGTTGTTGCCCTCAGTGCGGGAACGGCGGCAGTGCACCTCGCTCTGGTCATGCTCGGCGTAGGCAAGGGCGACGAGGTAATCTGCCAGTCTTTCACCTTCAGCGCAAGCGCCAACCCCATCCGCTATTGCGGAGCTGAACCGGTGTTTGTCGATTCGGAAAGCCAGACCTGGAACATGGACCCCGAAGTGCTGGAGACAGCTATTAAGGAGCGCAAACGCATAACAGGCAAATATCCCAAAGCCATCATCCCCGTTTACCTCTACGGCATGCCGGCCAAGATAGACGAAATTATGGCCGTCGCCGCAAAATACGGAATTCCGGTCGTCGAGGACTCAGCCGAAGCCTTAGGGTCTGATTACAAAGGCAAGAAGTGCGGAACCTTCGGCAAGTACGGCGTGCTGTCGTTCAACGGCAACAAGCTCATCACCACCTCGGGTGGCGGCGCCCTTGTCTGCCCGTCGGCCGAAGCCGCTGAGCGCGTGAAGTTCTTCGCCACCCAGGCCCGCGAGAACCGCCCCTACTACTATCACGAGCATATCGGCTACAACTACCGCCTCAGCAACGTCAGCGCCGGCATCGGCTGCGGCCAGATGGAGGTCATAGAAGACCACCTTGCCCGCCGCCGCGAGATACACGGCCTCTACGTCCGCGCCCTCAGCGGCATCGACGGCATAGAGGTCCACGACAATCCCTCGCCCGACTTCAACAGCAACTTCTGGCTCACCACCATCACCCTTGACCCCGAAGTCATCTCCACCACCCCCGACGAGCTGCGTCTTGCCCTCGACGCCAACAACATCGAAAGCCGCCTGCTGTGGCGTCCCATGCATATCCAGCCCGTATACAGCGACAGCCCCTACTACGGCGGCACCGTGGCCGAAGACCTCTTTGCCCGCGGCCTCTGCCTGCCCAGCGGCTCCAGCCTCTCCGACGCCGACATCGCCCGCGTCGTCGAGACCATCCTCAGCTCGGTAAAACGCCGCTGAGTCATTCCGTAATCCCGCCATCGGCATACAGCCACATTTATATATACCACCACATATATATATATATCACTATATACCACCACACTTTGAAAGCCTTTGTCTTCGATATGGACGACACGCTCTACAAAGAGCATGCTTACCGCGACAGCGGCTACCGCACGGTAGCGCGCCACTTCGCGGCATGCTGTGGCGTCTCTCCCCACGAGTTGTATCTGCTGATGAACCGCGAGCCGTCGCAGGCCTTCGAGCACGTCGAAGAGCTCGCCGCAGAGCGCGGGGTGAAGATTTCGGTCGCCGACCAGCTGTGTGTCTACCGCAGCCACTTCCCCGACATCACCCTCGACGACGATGCCGCCGACATCCTGTCCTTCTTCAGGCAGCGCGGTATCCCCATGGGCGTCATCACCGACGGCCGCGCCTGGGGACAGATGAACAAGATCGAGGCACTGCGACTCGACCGCTACTTCGATAAAGGTACGGTCATGGCCACCGTCCTGCTCGGCACAGACAAGCACAGCGCCAAGCCGTTCGAGACGATGGAGGAGATTCTGCGGCAGAAAGGCGCGACATCCTTCGCCTACGTCGGTGACAACCTCGCCAAAGACTTTGTCCACCCCAACCTCATGGGATGGGACACCATTATGCTTCGCGACCCCGAGGGTGTCAACATCCACCCGCAGAACCTCGCCGACTGGCCCGCCGGTCACCATCCGCACCACATCATCGATTCGCTGACTCAACTCAAGGAGATGATATGAAAAGCACAGACAGTCCGCTCAGTCCGTCATCCGTTCCAGTCCGGACATTACGTATACTCAAAAACCGCTAACCTACCTCAAAAGACCAGCTCCTGCGCATGACAATGCTAATCGCAGCAATATGCCTTATCATCATCGAGTGGCTTTACATAAAAGTCGCCCGACGTCTCGGCATAGTGGCCGAGGTCAACGAGCGGTCGTCGCACTCGCGAAGCACCCCCACCGCCGGCGGCATCCTGTATGTCATCGCCGCCTGCGCCTTTGCCGCAGACAACGCCGCGGGGCTGTCTTCGGACTGGTGGTGGACATTGGCAGGCGGACTGATTCTCAGCGCCGTATCAATGTGGGACGACATACATCCCCTGCCCCCTCTGTCGCGGCTGCTGATACAGATTTTCGTGCTCTGCCTGGCCTTTAAGTCGTACTGCTACCCGCAGGCCCTGCACATTTATGTGCTCACCGTCACAAGCTGCATCTGCTGTATAAACGCCTTCAACTTCATCGACGGCATACGGTGCATGCTGGCCTTTTACGGACTGACGGTTCTGCTCACCCTGATATGGGCGGCCGAACTGTACACCCCCGACCTGTGCGGCGAGATGGTTGTCCTGTGCGAATGGATGCTTGTGGCTACCGTGGCTTTCATCTGCTTCAATATCGGCGACAAGGTCTTTGCCGGCGATGTCGGGGCAATCACTCTGGGTTACTACATAGCGTTCATACTTGTCACCCTGATTGTGCGCACCCACGACGCCTCCATGTTCATCCTCACAATAGTGGCTCTTTTCGACACGTGCATGACGGTTCTTCAGCGCCTCTTCGCCGGCTACAACATCCTCCTGCCCCACCGCATGAACGTCTACCAGGTGCTGACGTCGAAGTGGGGTCTGCCCCACCTTACCGTCTCGGGCGCCTACGCCGTCATCCAGCTTGTCATCAGCGCCGCCTACTTCGCCATCCCCGTCACCTTCCACTGGTTCTACACGCTGATGGTAGTGGCGGTCCTCACCGTGGTCTACTTCACCATACGCCGCTCCCCCCGTTCGCTGTAACCGAAAGCCACATCACGCCCCACACGCAGATAAACAGACGCACAGATATACAGATACACATACAAACAGACACGCAGAGAGCCGGTTCGCAAACCGGCTCTCTGACGTATTGATGTGTTTTGTTTGTTCAGAAGAAATAGGCGCAGCGCACAAACCACTGGCGCGAG
Organism: Bacteroidales bacterium; assembly: GCA_004553485.1. GTDB lineage: Bacteria > Bacteroidota > Bacteroidia > Bacteroidales > Muribaculaceae > CAG-873. The sequence continues at coordinate 4,886 of SFLG01000031.1, forward strand.
CGGGCGCTGAAGTTGTCGAGCAGCTTGGTCTTCAGCACGTATGTCATTCCCCAGGTATATCCGCCGGTAATCTGCCAGCGCTTCCACAGCTCGGCACCGCCGCCGACGGTCAGGCCGAAGTCGCCGCCCGAGTAGTCGAAGGCTTTGCAACGGCCGTGGGCGACCTGGATATTGAATTCCGGACCGCCGTATATTACCGGCGCAATCTTGTCCTCCAGGCCGTTCAGGCGCGTGAACTTGAAGCGCAGGTGGACAGGGATGTTGATGTTATGAAGATAGACCTTCTCCTTGCCGTAGCCTTCCGACGACCATATCAGACGGTTGCCGAGGTTGACCTCGCCGCCCGACTGGTTGTACAACAGACCCAGATCGAGGCCTATGCCTATTCCGGGAAATATCATCTCGCCCATTATACCGGCCTGGTATCCCACCGTCGGGGACACTTCCACCAGGTCCTGCTTGAACTTAAGGCTGTTGCCTGTCACTCCGACAACGGGAGCCCAGCGCATCTGGGCGCTTGCGCCGAATGCGACTCCTAAGATCGCAAGGGCAGCTATGATCAGTTTTTTCTTCATAATCTCTTGGTTTATAGGACAGCCTCGGCAAGGTCGCTGACGCTGACCTGTTTCTGTGTGCCGTCGGCCATATTCTTCAATGTTACTGTTCCGGCCTCGAGCTCGCTCCCGCCGATGATGGCGACGTACGGAACCTTCAGCGCGTCGGCGTAGGCCATCTGCTTCTTCATCTTGGCGGCGTCGGGATAGAGCTCGCATTTTATCCCTTTGTCGCGCAGCTCCTTCACTGCCTTCATCGAGGCAAGGGCCTCCTTCTCGCCGAGGTTGAGGAAAATCACCGTCGATGCCACCTCGGTCTCCTTGGGATAGAGGTCGAGGGCATTCAGCACGTCGTAGATGCGGTCGGCGCCGAACGAGATGCCCACTCCCGACAGACCGGGCATGCCGAACACTCCCGTAAGGTTGTCGTAGCGGCCGCCGCCGGTTATCGAGCCGATGGCGACGTCAAGGGCTTTCACCTCGATGATGGTGCCGGTGTAGTAGTTGAGGCCTCGTGCCAGCGACACATCCAGGTCAAGGACGGCCTTGAGCCCCAGTTCTGACGTCGCCGACGTCACAAACCGCAGCTCGCGCACGCCCAGCAGACCGGTCTCGCTGCCGGCGAGGAGTTTCTCGAGGCTGGCGAGGCGCTCGTCCAGACTTCCGTCTATGGCAAGTATGGGCTGAAGGGCATCCACGGCCTCTTGGGTGAGTCCGCGCTCCACAAGCTCGGCGTTGACGGCCTCGAGGCCTATCTTGTCCAGCTTGTCGATGGCGACGGTGATGTCGACGATTTTGTCGGGAGCGCCTATCAGCTCGGCTATTCCGGCCAGCACCTTGCGGTTGTTGAGCTTGATGCAGACCCTTATGCCAAGACGGCTGAACACGGCGTCGATCATCTGCAGCAGCTCTACCTCGTTGAGCAGCGAGTCAGAGCCCACAACGTCGGCGTCGCACTGATAGAACTCGCGATAACGGCCCTTCTGCGGACGGTCGGCACGCCACACGGGCTGAATCTGACTGCGCTTGAAGGGCAGCTGCAGGTCGTTGCGGTGCTGCACGACAAAGCGGGCGAAGGGAACGGTAAGGTCGTAACGCAGACCTTTCTCGCTGATCTTGGCTGTGTTGGCGACGTAATTCCCCTCGGCCACGGCAGCCGGGTCGATGCCGCGCATCCAGTCGCCCGAATTGAGTATCTTGAACAGCAGCTTGTCGCCTTCCTCGCCATATTTGCCCATCAGCGTGGAAAGATTCTCCATTGCCGGGGTCTCGATGGGGCGGTAACCGTAGAGGGCGAACACATCGCGGATGGTGTCGAAGATATAGTTGCGGCGCGCAGTCTCGACGGGGTTGAAGTCGCGCGTACCCTTTGGAATTGAAGGTTTCTGAGCCATAGCCTTATATTAAGTGCTGTATTAGGTGCTGTGTTAAGCTGCTGTCTGTATTATTTTTGTCGTATGAAATGCCGGCCAGGTCGCCGGTGTTTTTTCAATTTATCCGCAAAGTTAAATATTTTTTCGCGAATTTTTTTGTTAACTTTGCACAAAAAGGACATCAGTCCCCTATTCAACCCTAAAATTCCAATCACATTTCCCGCACGTTTTTATGAGACAGCGTCTGCCTTATTTCGATATCCTCAAGGGTATAGCGATTTCTACGGTTGTAATGGGCCACGTCCTCACCATGTGCGTGCGCGAGATCGACCGTGCCGCGCTGTTCAAATTCATCGGCGAGATACACATGCCGCTGTTCTTTTTCATCAGCGGATGGTTCACCATGCGCACCGACGGCGAGGGGCATATCGTCTGCCCCGGTCTGACCAGACCCTTTTTCCAGCTGCTGGTGCCGATGGTGGTGATGTCGTCGCTGTGGATATGGTATTTCCCCCACTCCGGACTGCAGTCGCCGCTCGACAGCACACCGGGCGGTCTGTGGCATGACGAGTGGAAAAACGGATACTGGTTTACGCTGACGCTGCTCGAGATAATTCTGATATACCGGCTCATCGTTCCCGTGCTCAACCGCTGCCGCGGCCTGTGGGCGTCGGCGGCCGTGTGCCTGGCGGTATGGGCGACAGCCGTCACGCTGACGATGGTGCTTCCGGCCGATTTCCTGGGGCTCACGTCTTTCCGTCTGACGGTCCTTTTCTTCCCGGTCTTCGCCGCCGGCGCCCTGGCGTCGAGGCACAAGGAGACCTTCGGACGGTTCAGCTCAAAGGGCACCACCGTCACCATCGCCATGATAGCCGGAGCCCTGCTGCTGTACTTTATTTGCTGGCCGTGGGAATTTGCGCCGCTCACCGACGGCCCCGCGTGGCAGGTTATAGTTTTGGTCGCCCGCAACGTCTTCCATATCCTGCTGGCAATTACAGCGATAGCGGTCGCGCGCAACTGGACCGACACGGCCGTCACCCGCCCCTGGCAATATATGGGCCGCAAGTCGCTGGCGATATACCTGATGCACTATTTCTTCCTGTTCCCGATGGGAATTTGCCGCGACACGCTCGTCTCGTTGGGGATGGGCTTTACCCCGCTTTTTGTGTTCGCCGCCGTCTGCGCGGCCTGCATCATCGCCGTCACTCTGATGGTGGAATATATCCTGTCCAAATCGCCCTTCCTGTCGGCGGTGCTCACGGGTAACATTCCGGCACGACGGGGCAAGCCGTCTGCCGCGGCTGTATGAACTCTTAACCTATGAAGAACAGTCTCGCTTTCAAGGTTGCCACGCCGTGCTTCGTCCTCGACAAGGAAGCGCTGCGCCGCGCCATCGGCGCCGCCAGCGAGGCCTTTGCGGGCTGGCGGCTGGGTTATTCGGTGAAGACGAACTGGCTCCCGGCGGTTCTGGACGAGATGCGCCGGGCCGGACTGATGGCCGAGGTGGTGTCGCCCGACGAGCTGAGGCTGGCCCTGCTCTGCGGCTTCTCCGCCGCTGACATTATATATAACGGGCCATGCAAGGACTTTGAGTCGTTCCGCCTGATTGTCGAGGCGGGCGGAATAGTCAATATCGACTCGTGGCGCGAGGCCGGTTGGCTTGCGGAGATTGCTCCTGCGTGCGCCTCCGGGGTGAAGGTGGGTGTGCGGCTCAACATCGTCATCGACGCCGACAGGGATGTGGACGTGTCGCGGTTCGGCTTCTCGGAGGAAACTGGCGAGACAACGCGGATTTTCGACCGGCTCGCCTCTATCCCAAACGTCCGTGTCGCGGGTCTGCACCTGCACCGCAGCTCGTCCAACCGGCGCGTCGACAACTTCCGCCATGCTATCCGTCAGGCCGCCACTGTCGTCAGGCGCCACGGCCTCGCCGGCTCGCTGGAATACATCGACGTCGGCGGCAACTTCAGTGCTCCGCTCCCGGGGCGCCCCTCGTTTGCCGACTATGCGCGCGCCATCACCACGGAGGCCGACAAATGCGGCCTGACGGGGGTGTCGTTTGTCGCCGAGCCGGGTAATGGACTGGTAGCCACTGTATTCGATTATGTAGTGGAGGTCACTGACACACGCGAGCCCCGTCCCGGCGACGTCTTTGTCGGCACGGACGGCCGTCGCAACGACATCGACCCGCTGTTCCGTGCCAACCAATGGAAAAGGAAGGTGGTGTGCAGCCCGGCCAATCCGCCCCTTGCGTCGCGGCGCGTCGTAGCACACCAGACACTATGCGGATGCACGTGTATGGAGCACGACCGGATTATGGAGTTCGAGAACCATCCCCTGCTCTTCCCCGGCGACCGCATCGTCATCCATCACGCCGGAGCCTACACGATGGCCCTGGCGCCGATGTTCATCCGTCAGCTCCCCGCGGTCTACTGCCTTGACGGTCTGGAGCTTACCCTTTGCCGCCATCCCTGGCGGCCCGAGGACTGGATGCACTGACACCGGGGGGAAGCGCCCTCAGTCTTCGCCGTTGTCGCGGTCAACGTCAAGGATGGCGCCGAAGGGCTCGATAAAATCGCGGTCGGTCTGGTCGGGTGTGCAGGGCACCACCGACACATAGCCCTTGTCCAGCCAGTATTCGTCGGTGTCGTCGGCCTGGGGCTCTTCGTTGACAAAACGGCCTGTGAGCCAGTAGCACGGAACGCCGTGGGGATCTGTCATACGCGCATACTCCTGTGTCCAGTGGCCCCGTGCCGCACGGCACACTTTTATGCCCTTGGGGACGATTCGCGCCGGGATGTTGACATTCAGGCAGGTATAATCGGGCATACCGGTCTGCATGACCTTGCCGATTATCTCACGCACGCACCGCTCGCTCAGTCCGAAATCGGCGCGTATACTGTGGTGGCACAGCGAGAAGCCAACGGACGGAATACCGACTGTGCACCCTTCGAGCACCGCGCCCATCGTTCCGCTGTAGGTGATAGCGTTGCCTGAGTTCGACCCGTGGTTGATGCCGCTGAGCAGGAGGTCGGGACGACGCGGGACAATGGCGTCGAGAGCCAGTTTTACGCAGTCGACGGGCGTGCCGCTGACGGTGAACCGGCGCGCGCCGTGACGGTCGGCAAGCTGATTTATGCGCAACGGGCCGTCGACGGTGATGGCCGACGACTTGCCGCTCTGGGGCAGGACGGGAGCGACGGCGATGACGTCGCCGAACTCGGCAGCCACTCGCACCAGCACGTCCAGTCCGGGCGCGTCGATGGCATCGTCGTTGGTTATGAGTATCAAAGGGCGTATGTCTGTTGCAGGCTTTTCGGTGTCCATATCGCTATAATATTAATTTTTGTGCAAAATTAGCTGAAATTTGCCGTTCGGCCTTATCCGGCCACAAAATTTTTGCCCCGGTTTTCAACATTTGGCACAAGTTATCAACATTAGGGGGATTTCGTGGAACATCGGCTTGGTTGTTTCACAAAAAATTATTTTCTTTGCATATTGAATTTTAATCCAGACATCCAAGTAAGAACCGGTTCCATACCCAATGTCCGAACCGGCGATTTCTAAGACTTACATAATTTTTATGGGAAAAATAATTGCTATAGCAAACCAGAAGGGCGGCGTGGGAAAGACCACCACCACCATCAACCTGGGCGCGTCGCTGGCCAGCGAAGGCAAGCGCGTGCTCATCATCGACGCCGACCCGCAGGCCAACGCCACGTCGGGCTACGGCATCGACCCCGCTTCAGTGGCCTCTTCCATCTACGAATGTCTCGCCGACAACTACCCCGTGGACGGCTCTCAGCTGAAGACCTGTGTGGACGGCCTTGACATCATCGCCTCGCGCATCGACCTGGCCGGAGCAGAAGTGGAGCTGATAGGCAAGCCCGCACGCGAGCACGTGCTGGGCAAGCTGCTCGAGCCGGTGCGCGAAAAATACGACTACATCCTCATCGACTGCTCGCCGTCGCTGGGCCTGATTACGGTCAACGCCCTCACCGCCGCCGACTCGGTGATTATCCCCGTTCAGGCCGAGTACTTCGCCCTCGAGGGCATCAGCAAGCTGCTCAACACAATACGCATCATCAAGAGCCGCCTCAACCCCGAGCTGGAGATCGAGGGCTTCCTGCTCACGATGTACGACTCGCGCCTGCGCCTGGCAAACCAGATCTACGAGGAGCTGAAAAGTCACTTCGCCACGATGGTGTTCGACACTGTCATCCCGCGCAACATCCGCCTGTCCGAGGCTCCCAGCCACGGCCTCCCCGCCCTGCTCTACGACCCCGAGAGCCGCGGCGCCACCAGCCACGTCATGCTGGCGCGCGAGCTTATAAGCAAGCACCGCAAGGCGGCACGCAAGGCCAAACCCGCCGAGAGCCGTCCGTGACCCGGCCGTGCCCCGTTTTTCATCAATCATTGTCTCACACATCCACACATACTTATCTGTAAATGACAGTCAAACGTTCTGCGCTCGGCCGCGGCCTCGACTCGCTGATATCCATGGACGACGTGCCCGCACGCGGCTCGTCGGCCATAAACGAGATTCCTCTCGACCAGATAACCCCCAACCCCGACCAACCCCGTATCGACTTCGACGAGGAGTCGCTGCAGGATCTGGCGGTGTCCATTCGCGAGCTGGGCATAATCCAGCCGCTGTCGTTGCGCAAGGTAGGACCTGACTCGTACCAGATTATCGCCGGCGAGCGCCGCTACCGTGCCGCCGGGATAGCCGGTCTGACATCGGTACCCGCTTACATCCGCACCGCCAACGACGCCGAGCTCACCGAGATGGCCCTCATCGAGAACATCCAGCGCGAAGACCTCAACGCCATAGAAATCGCCCTGACCTTCCGCAAGCTCATCGACCAGTGCAACCTCACCCAGGAGAGACTGAGCCAGCGCATAGGCAAAAAGCGCGCGACGATAGCCAACTTCCTGCGTCTGCTCAAACTGCCCGCCGAGGTGCAGTTAGGACTGCGCGACAAACGCGTCGACATGGGCCATGCCCGCGCCCTGCTCACCATTGACAAACCCTCGCTGCAGCTCAAGCTATACAACGAGATACTGCGCCGCGGACTGTCGGTGCGCAAGGTCGAGGAGCTGGCAAAGAAATACCGCGAGCAGTCAGAGGAACAGCAGAGCGACGGCCCGGTCAAACCCCGCGTAAACACGGACTTCGAGGTTCTCAAGAAACATCTGTCGGCAACATTCAACGCCCCGGTGAAGTTCACCTGCAACGACGCCGGCAAGGGCTCCATCTCGTTCCAGTTCCGCAACGAGGACGAGCTGACCCGCCTCATCTCTATTTTCGATACCATCAAAGCCCGCCGCAACTGACTGTCACGATGTATTTTGCCAAGATACATATTCGTCTTATGACGTCGGTGCTGTTGCCGGCGGTGGCTTTTCTGTCGGCCCCCCTGCCCTCGCAGGCCCGTCAGGCCGATGTGCCCGACGCACCCGAGCTGTCGGTAGACACAACTGTCGTCACCACTGTCTTCACTCCGGCCCCGGCCGCCGCCGACTCCACGTCGGTGCTGGGTACCGACTCGCTGCCGGTTGCCAAGCCTTTCGACAAATGGGCCGGGTACAACTTGTGGGAGGAGCGTGAGACGACCTTCTCGCCCGACCCTACCCGCGCGGTATGGATGTCGGCGCTCTTTCCCGGTCTGGGTCAGATTTACAACCGCCGCTACTGGAAGCTGCCGATAATCGTCGGCGGATACCTCGGTCTGGGCTATGCCACAAGCTGGAACAACAGCATGCTCACCGACTACCAGCGGGCTTACCTCGACATCATGGACTCGGACCCGTCGACCAACTCTTATATGAACTTCTTCCCGCCCAATACTCTCGAGTCGAGCCTCGACCGTGCCTGGCTGGAGCGGCTGTTGCGTAGCCGCAAAAACTTCTACCGGCGCAACCGCGACCTGTGCATAATATGTATGGTGGCGGTTTACGCCCTAGCGATGGTGGACGCTTACGTCGACGCCTCGCTGAGTCATTTCGACATCACCCCCGACCTGTCCATCGACTGGTCGCCGGCGGTAATACCCGACACAAGGGGCAAGCTGCCGGGCATTGGCCTGAACTGGGCCCTCAACTTCTGAAAATTCTCTCTCAAACCTTATAAATCTCCCCCGATGAACAATTTACCCACGCGATGTCTGTCTCTGGCCGCCGCCCTCCTGCTGGGCGTCGCCGGCGTGTCGGCGTCGGCCAAGGAAAAACCTTCGGTGCGCACTCTCGCCACAGACATAGACCCCAACCCCGCCCTTCACATCCCCGCGAGCTTCGAGACGGACGTCAACAAGCTGAAGCACAGCTGGTATATGCAGAACTACACCGTCCTCGACAAGGGACACAACGTTCCGGATAAACCGGCTACCGAACAGGACTATATCGACCGCCTGCAGACGATGAACACGGTAATCGAGATGCCTTACAACAATCTCGTCCGTGCCTACATCGACATGTACACCAACCGCAAAAAGGACCTTGTAGAGGCCATGCTGGGTATGTCGCTCTATTATATGCCCATATTCGAGCAGGCGCTCGACCGCGAGGGACTGCCACACGAGCTGAAATACCTTCCCATCATCGAGTCGGCACTCAACCCCACAGCCGTCTCACGTGCCGGAGCAAGAGGAATATGGCAGTTTATGGCCGAGACGGCTAAGGGCGAGGGCCTCGAGGTAAACTCGGTGGTGGACGAGCGCTGCGACCCGTACCGCGCCTCAGAGGCGGCAGCGAAATTCCTCAAGAAACTCTACAACATCTACCACGACTGGTCGCTGGCCATCGCGGCATACAACTGCGGCCCCGGCAATGTCAACAAGGCTTTGCAGCGCGCCGGCGGCGGCAACCAGGACTTCTGGGAGATATATCGCTTCCTCCCTGCCGAGACACGCGACTACATCCCTGCCTTCATCGCCGCCAACTATGTGATGACAAACTACGACAAGCACGGTATCTCGCCAGTGCTCGCCTCCAAGCCCATCCTCACCGACTCGGTGCATGTCTCGCGCCGCGTGCACTTTGAACAGATACGCGACGTGCTGGACATTCCCATCGAGGAGCTGCGCATCCTCAACCCGCAGTACCTCGTCGACGTCATCCCCGGCGACGTGCACCCCTACCCGCTCGTCCTCCCCGGCCTGCAGGTTTACAGCTACATCGCCAACGAGGATTCGATTGTCAACCACAACGCCGAGAAGTATGCGCGCCGCGACGTCGTGCAGCCTGTCACAAAGGGCTCGGACACAAAGGCGTCGAACGGCAAGGGCGAGTACGTCCAGGAGCTGGTGGTGAAATACCACAAGGTGCGCAAGGGTGAGACGGTAGCCAAAATCGCCAAGAAATACGGCGTAAGCCAGAGCTCGATACGCAAGGCCAACGGTCTGCGCAAGAAGGGCCAGCCCCGCCGCAACCAGACTCTCCGCATCAACACTTACGTCACCCGCTTCGTCCCCTACAAAGACGAGCAGAGCGCCGACTCGACAAGCGTACAGCAGCCCGAAAAGCAGGCTAAGGCAGCTCCCGAAACCCAAAGCAACACCAAGACCGACAAGCCGGTAAATACTTCGGACAAGAACTCGGTCACTCCCTACAAGACCCCGAAGGACCAGAAGCCTGTCACCCACACTGTTACCAAGGGCGAGACGCTCAGCGCCATCGCCGGTAAATACGGCGTCACCATCGAGCAGATCCGCGACGCCAACAACCTCACCAACGATATCATCAAGGTCGGCGACAAGCTCGTCATCCCCGCCAAAGCCTCGGCAAAGAAGAGCTCGGGCAAATCGGCCCGCAAATCGACGGGCAAGAAGCGCTCGAGCAAATCCAGCAAGCGCAAGCGCCGCCGCAGATAATCACCCGCATGTGTGGTAAGCGCCACGTGCTCACCACATTATACCATCACATTACAACGCCGGATTATCCGGTAAGTAAACCCGTAACATTACAAACCGATAATGCCTTAGACTTATAAACTTACTAATATGCAAAACGACAAAGAGAAACTGCCCGACAAGGGCTTTGCCGATGCCCCGGAGGGTCAGATTCCGCCCTACGACGTCGACCCGGTGGAACTGCCGGAGAACGCCTTCCGCGAGCTTGGCAACGACGAGGAGTACCGCCCGCTGATGCACCCCGCCCGCGACTACAAGGAGGTAACGGTTTACTCGGTTTCGATGGGTCTGATTATGGCGGTGATATTCAGCGCCGCGGCAGCCTACCTGGGTCTGAAAATCGGCCAGGTGTTCGAGGCCGCCATTCCCATCGCCATCATCGCTACAGGCCTGTCGGGCGCTCTGCGCAAGAAGAACCCGCTGGGTCAGAATGTCATCATTCAGAGCATCGGAGCCTGCTCTGGCGTGATTGTCGCCGGTGCGATTTTCACCCTGCCCGCTCTTTATATCCTTCAGGAGACACATCCCGAAATAACGGTGAACTTCCTGCAGATTTTCCTGTCGTCGCTGCTGGGCGGTGTGCTGGGCATCCTGTTCTTCATCCCCTTCCGCAAATATTTCGTCAAGGACATGCACGGCAAGTACCCCTTCCCGGAGGCTACGGCCACTACGCAGGTTCTTGCCAGCGGCGCATCGAAGACGGAGGGCGGCGGCCAGGCCAAGCTGCTGGTCATAGCAGCCCTCGTCGGCGGCATATACGACTATCTGGTGGCTACGTTCGGCTTATGGGCCGAGACGGTGACCACTCAGGCTTACTCCTGGGGCCAGACTTTGGCCGCGAAGTTCAAGGTGGCCTTCTCGTGCAACACCACTGCCGCGGTTCTCGGCCTGGGTTACATCGTCGGCCTGCAGTATTCGTTCATCATCTTCGCCGGCTCGGCCTTTGTATGGTTCATCGTCATTCCCCTTATCGGAACCTACGGCTCGCCTGAGATTACGGCGATGCCTCCCGAGGTTATCTTCAGCGACTATGGCCGAATGATGGGCATCGGAGGCATTGCGATGGCCGGCCTTATCGGCATCATCAAGTCGTGGGGTATCATCCGCCAGGCTGTCGGCCTTGCCGGACGCGAGCTGCGCGGAAACGCCACAAAGACCAAGACGGTGCGCTGGCAGACCGACCTGTCGATGAAACACATCTCGATGTTCATCTTCCTGGCCCTGGTGGCTACTCTGCTCTTCTTCTGGGTAGGTGTCATCCACACTTTCTGGCAGGCCCTGATAGCCTGGATTGTAGTGGTTGTGATTGCCTTCCTGTTCACTACGGTGGCCGCCAACGCCATCGCCATCGTCGGCTCGAACCCCGTCAGCGGCATGACGCTGATGACTCTGATCATCGCCTCGGGCATCTTTGTCACCATCGGTCTGAACGGAACGTCCGGAATTGTCTCGGCAATGATTGTCGGCGGCGTTGTATGCACGGCCCTGTCGATGGCTGGCGGATTTGTCACGGACCTCAAGGTGGGATACTGGCTCGGCTCTACTCCCCGCAAGCAGGAGACATGGAAATTCCTGGGCACACTGGTATCGGCTGCCACTGTCGGCGGCGTAATCATGATGCTCAACTCGGTTTACCATTTCAGCGGTCCGCAGGCGCTGGCAGCCCCTCAGGCCAATGCCATGGCAAAGGTCATCGAGCCTATGATGACCGGCGGATCGGCCACTCCCTGGGTGCTTTACATCACCGGCGCCCTGCTGGCGGTTCTCCTCAACTGGCTCAAGGTGCCCGCGCTGGCTTTCTGCATGGGCATGTTCCTGCCGCTGTCGCTTAACGCTCCGCTGCTTGTCGGCGGCATCGTCAGCTACATCGTCACCCACTCGTCCAAGGACAAGGAGGTATGCCGCAAACGCGGCGACCGCGGCACCCTCATCAGCTCGGGCCTCATCGCCGGCGGCGCCCTCTTCGGCGTCTTTGCCGCCATCACCATCATGTGCGGCGTAGTACCGCCCGAAAACGGCGGCGACTTCCAGCCCCAGGTGCTGGGTCTGGTGGCTTACGCTGCACTTATCGCCTACCTGATTGCGCACTCGTGCTTTGGCAAGAAAAATTGACAAAGAAATACTGAGGCTGGCCTGGCCCGCGATAGCGACCAATATCACCACGCCTTTACTGAGTTTAGTCGATGTGGCCATTGTTGGCCACATCGGCTCTGCTGCTTATATAGGCGCCGTAACCGTGGGCGGAGCGATGCTGAACATGCTATACTGGCTCTTCGGATTTCTGCGCGCCGGCACTTCGGGCATAACGGCGCAGGCCGTCGGTGCCGGCGACAGGCAGGGTCAGATGCTGGCGCTGGCACGCAGCCTCGGCTCGGCGACGATAATAGGCATACTAATTATCGCGCTCTCCTCGCCTTTGGGCGAGCTGGTGCTCAACTTCATGGACGCACAGGCCGACACGGCTTCGCTGGCGCGCCGCTATTTCAGCGTCGCCGTATGGGGCGCGCCGGGCCTGTTGGGCACCTACGCCCTTTCGGGCTGGTTCCTGGGTATGCAGTCGTCGCGTCCGGCAATGTGGATGTCAATAATCGCCAACTCGTCCAACATCGTCCTCAGCACCACTTTTGTCTTTGCCCTCGGCATGGGCATCGAGGGTGTGGGACTGGGCACCGCCATCGCCCAATGGATAAGCCTGGCGGTGGGTGTGGCCATGCTGCCGCGCTACTGCCACGGGGCGCCAAAGGGATGGTCGGCGATGCTCCTGCAATGGGCAGGGCTGAAACGGCTCTTCGCCGTCAACGCCGACATCATGCTGCGCACGCTGTGCCTGATTGCCGTAACGTTGTGGTTCACACACGCCGGCGCGGTCCTCGGCGACAGTGTCCTTGCCGCCAACGCCCTGCTGATGCAGCTGTTCATGCTATTCTCGTATTTTATGGACGGCTTTGCCTACGCCGGCGAAGCCCTCGCCGGAAAATTTGCCGGAGGACACGACGCCACCTCGCTGAGGTCGCTGGTGCATACCCTCCTGCGCTGGGGAACGGCCCTGTCGCTGATAGCATCCCTGCTCTATTTTACCTGCGGCGAGTGGTTCCTGTCGTTGCTCACCGCCGATGCCAACGTCCTTGACGTCGCGGCCGAGTACAAACTGTGGGCCGTGGCTGTTCCGCTGGCCGGATTTATGTCCTTCATCTGGGACGGAATATACATCGGCCTGGTAAAAACCCGCCTCATGCTGCTGACAATGGCCGTCTCGATGGTAATTTTCTACGCCATCTATTTCCTCGCCCATCCCTACATCGGCAACCACGGTCTCTGGCTGGCCTTCATCGCCTACCTCGCCACCCGCGGCCTCCTCCAGTCCGCCCTCTACTCCCGCCTCCTCCACCACCTCTAACCCCCACTCCACTCCAAAGACTAAGCGCGTGTAAATGCCTAATTTACACGCGCTTAACCTTCGTCGGGGTGACAAGACTCGAACTTGCGACCCCCTGGTCCCAAACCAGGTGCGCTACCAACTGCGCCACGCCCCGATCGATGGTGCAAAGTTAGCGTTTTTTTTTAAACTTACAAACACGCACGCACGCCAGTACGACTTTCTCGCTGTGCAAACCAAATGCAAACCAAGTACGGTGCTTGTCGGTTTTAATAGTAACGATGAAACACACAAAGATTTACCCTGGCTCTGTCGTGGGTCCTAGCTGTCGCTCTGTTGCCTCAGGCCCGCGTTGATTACTCCGGATGAGGCGCTCGACCGCATCTCGGCAACCTTCGCGTCACAAAGCGGAAAACTCCGCGGCCCGGCTCTGTCGCGACTGTCGGCATCGCCCGTGGTGACGATGGAGAAAGACGGCGAAAACACAGTTTATGTCTTTGGCGACACCGGCAACAAAGGCTATGTCGTGGCCTCGGCCGACGATATCGCCATCCCGATGCTGGGTTGCCCTCCACTGACGATATTGCTAATCCGCAACCTCAACCCGAAAACGCAAACATCTTACCCTCCGGAAACGCCGAAAATCCCCGCGCCTTCGGCTTTTTTGATTTTTTTCGTATCTTTGCATAAATATATTATGGCGAGAGAATTTTTTCGGAATATATAACTCATAAAAATACAATTACACTTAAAATATGAAGACAAGAAGATTTACATTGCTGCTGGTGATGCTGCTGGCAGTATTCTGCGGCACCACCGCCATGGCACAGAACCCCATTCGCTGGAGATGCTCGGCCCGCATGGTCTCGAGCACCGAGGGCGAGCTTACAGTGCGCGCCATCATCGACAAGGGATGGCACCTCTACGGCATGCAGATGCCCAAATCGGGGCCCAAGCCTACGGTGATAAACTTCTCCGAGTCAAAGGGTGTGAAATTCACCACACCCCTTTACTCCAAGACCAAGCCCATCAAGAAGTTCGACCAGGTATTCGCCTCGAAGCTTCAGTACTGGGAGAAGGAGGCCGTTTTCGTGCGCAAGTTCACCCTCACCGGCAATAAGAGCGATGTCCTCTTCAAGGGCTCGATAACTTTTATGGGCTGCGACGACGAGACCTGCCTGGTCCCCAAGACCGAGAACTTCACTTTCAAACTGAAGTAACAGCGGCATCTTAGCTTACGGGCTTCGCCGGCCGCGGCAGGCGTTGCCCCAACATTCCAACACGTAAAACACTTACTTTATGAGAATTTCAATCTTAGACCGCCTGCGTTTCGGCAGATTTTTGGCGCTGACTTTCGCTGTCGTCGTTTCGGCGCTGACCGCTGTCGCCCAGATAGCCGACCCGGTGCACTGGTCGATGGAGATACACCCCGACGATGCCACGTCGGGCAGCGTGGTATGGACGGCCAAAATAGAAGCCGGCTACCACATCTACGGCACAAAGGCCGTCCCGGGCGGCCCGCAGGCCACGAAGATAACCCTCCGGGGCTCGGAGGGCTTTAAGACCGAAGGCGACATCCAGCCCTCGAAGGCTGCCACGGTAGGCATAGACAAGACGTTCGAGCTCGAACTGTCGACATGGAGCGGCACGGTCACCTTCACACAGCGTTACAAACTCGCCCCCGGCACAACCAACGTCACCGTCTCCAGCGAGGTCGAATATATGGCCTGCACCGAGACGAGCTGCCTGCCCCCCAAAAAGGCCGACTTCAGCGCCTCGATTGGCGACAACGGCGAGGTGCAGGTGCTTGATACGGAGAGCTTAGACACAAACGGCCATTCGGGCAAAGCCGCCGAGGAAACTGTCGCCGACACCGAGTCGGGTGACTGGTGGAAGCCGGTCAATACCGCCGCGTTCGGTGACTCGGAGGCGATGCCCTCGACGCAGCGCTCGGCATGGATGCTGCTGCTGATGGGATTTGTCGGCGGCCTGCTGGCTCTGCTCACGCCTTGCGTATGGCCGATGATTCCGATGACCCTGAGCTTCTTCCTCAAGAAAAACCGCAGTCGCCGCCGCTCCATCGGCGAGGCGCTGATATACGGTTTCAGCATCATCGTCATCTTCCTGGTATTAGGTATAGCCATCACTCTGATTTTCGGTGCCGGCAAGCTTAACGAAATAGCTACCAGCGCGGTCTTCAACATCATCTTCTTCCTGCTGCTGGTGGTATTTGCCATCTCGTTCTTCGGTGCGTTCGAGATCCGTCTGCCGTCGAAGTGGAGCAATGCCGCCGACGGCAAAGCCAACGCCACGAGCGGACTGCTCTCGGTGTTCTTCATGGCCTTCACGCTGGTGCTGGTGTCGTTCTCGTGCACCGGCCCCATCATCGGCACACTGCTCGTCGAGGCGGCCTCCAACGGTTCCATCTTAGGCCCGGCAACGGGTATGGGCGGTTTCGCCCTCGGCCTGGCCATTCCGTTCTCGCTGTTCGCCTTCTTCCCCTCGCTGCTGAAGGAGATGCCCAAGGCCGGCGGATGGATGAACTCGGTAAAGGTGGTGCTCGGCTTCATCGAGCTTATCCTCTCGCTGAAGTTCCTCTCGGTGGCCGACCTGGCATACGGCTGGCGCATACTCGACCGCGAGGTGTTCCTGTCGCTGTGGATAGTGCTGTTTGTCCTGCTGGGCATGTACCTGCTGGGCAAGCTCCGCTTCCCCCACGACGCTCCCTCCAAGAACACGTCGGTGGGCGGTTTCTTCCTTGCCGTAGCCTCGTTCTCGTTCGCCGTCTACCTCGTTCCCGGTCTGTGGGGCGCTCCCCTCAAGGCCATCAGCGCCTTTGCACCGCCGCTGTACACGCAGGACTTCAACCTTTACAAAAACGACGTCAACCACTTCACCGACTATGACGAGGGTATGCGCTATGCCGCCGAAAAGGGTATGCCCGTGCTGCTCGACTTCAGCGGTAAGGCCTGCGTAAACTGCCGCAAGATGGAGGGCGCCGTCTTCGATACGGAGGAGGTGCGACGCATCATCAACAACGACTACGTGATGATTACGCTGATGGTGGACGAGCGCACCGACCTGGAGCACCCGTACACCGTCACCGAAAACGGCAAAAAGGTGAAAATCACCACCACCGGCGAAAAGTGGAGCTACCTGCAGCGCCACCGCTTCAACATCAACTCGCAGCCGTACTATGTGCTGCTTGACAACCAGGGCCGCCTCCTCAACGCCCCGCGCGCCTACGACGAGAATGTCGAGTCCTTCGTGGAGTGGCTCGGGAAGGGCTTGGAGAACTATAAAAAGACTGACGATAAATGAGTCACAACACTCAGGAAAAGCTCGACGCTATGCGCCGTGTGATGGAAACTCTTGACATTCTGCGGGTGAAATGCCCGTGGGATGCCAAGCAGACCAACGAGAGTCTGCGTCCCAATACCATCGAGGAGGTCTTCGAGCTGGCCCAGGCCCTCGGCGAGGACGATACCGACGACATCCGCAAGGAGCTCGGCGACGTGCTGCTGCACATCCTTTTCTACTCGAAGATTGCCGACGAGAAGGGGCAGTTCGACATCGCCGACGTCTGCGATGCGCTCAACAACAAACTTATCTTCCGCCATCCCCACGTGTTCGGCGAGGTCAAGGCCGACGACGCCGAGGCCGTTGCCGAAAACTGGGAGAAGATCAAGCTGAGGGAGAAGGGCGGCAACAAATCGGTGCTGTCCGGTGTCCCCCGCGCCCTGCCAGCGCTGATAAAGGCTTTCCGCATCCAGGAGAAGGCCGCCCACGTCGGCTTCGACTGGGACAAGCCCGAACAGGTATGGGACAAGGTGAAGGAGGAGGAGAGCGAGGTGGAGAGCGAAATAGCCTCGAAGGACGAGGACGGCCTGGAGGCCGAGTTCGGCGACCTGCTCTTCGCCGTCGTCAACGCCGCCCGCAAATACGGCGTCAACCCCGAGAATGCCCTCGAGCGCACAAACCGCAAATTCATCAGCCGCTTCGAGTACATCGAGGCCGGCGCCGCCAAAATGGGCAAAAAACCCGACGAGATGACTCTCGAAGAGATGGACGCCCTCTGGAACGAGGCCAAAGCAAACGCTGACGCAAAGTGAGTTACAGGCTCTGCATAACCGAGAAACCCAGCGTGGCCCGCGACATCGCCCGCATCCTGGGCGCCGACACTCGCCACGACGGATTCTTCGAAGGCAACGGTTACTGCGTGACCTGGACCTTCGGCCATCTGTGCGAGCTGAAGGAGCCGGCCGACTATACCGAGGCATGGAAGCACTGGTCGTTGTCGGCGCTGCCGATGATTCCGGAGCGCTTCGGCATACGCCTCAAAAACGACACGGGCATCAAAAAGCAGTTCAACGTCATCCGCAGTCTGGCCGAAAAGGCCGACAGCATCATCAACTGCGGTGATGCCGGCCAGGAGGGCGAGCTGATACAGCGATGGGTGATGCAGAAAGCCGGGGTGAAGTGCCCGGTGTACAGACTATGGATTTCGTCGCTCACCGACGAGGCTATCCGCAAGGGCTTCAGCGAGATAAAGCCCGAGCAGGAATACACAAACCTCTACTACGCCGGTATGTCGCGCGCTATCGGCGACTGGATGTTGGGTATGAACGCCACCCGTCTGTACACGATGAAATACAGCCGCAAGCGCGGCAACATCCTGTCGGTGGGACGCGTGCAGACCCCCACCCTTGCCATCATCGTCGAACGGCAGCGTGCCATCCAGAACTTCAAGCCAGAGCCTTACTGGGAGCTGAAGACTGTCTATCGCGACGTGACGTTCCGCGCCGCCTCGGGCAAGTTCAAGACTGCCGAGGACGCCCGCGCAGTTCTCGCCGACATCGACGGCAAGCCGTTCACCATCAAGGAGGTATCCGAGAAGAAGGGTCGCGAGGCCCCTCCGCGCCTTTTCGACCTGACTTCGCTGCAGGTCGAGTGCAACAAGCGCTGGGGATGGACGGCCGACGAGGCGCTGAAGCTCATTCAGTCGCTGTACGAGAAGAAGGTGACGACTTACCCGCGTGTCGACACTACATATCTGCCCACGGACGTCTACCCGAAGGTGCCTGGGATTTTGAAGCGGATGACTCCTTACGCCAACCTCACCGAGCCGTTGCTGGCAAAGGCTCTGCCCAAGAGCAAGAAGGTCTTTGACGACGCAAAGATCACCGACCACCACGCCATCATCCCCACCGGCGAGAGTCCGCGCGTGCTCGTCGACAAAAACGAACGACTTATGTATCACCTCATTGCCATGAGGTTTATCGCGGCGTTCTACCCGGACTGTATCTTCAGCCAGACCACCGTCACGGGTCAGTGCGAGAAGTATGCGTTCAAGGCCACGGGCAAGGTTATCGTCGAGCCGGGATGGCGTGCGCTCTTCGCCGACGACAAGAAGGCCGCCGAGGACACGCAGACCGACGCAAAGGAGCCGGAGAAGGAGTTTGACAACGGCATCATGCCGGCGTTTACCGTCGGCGAGTCTGGCCCGCACAAGCCCGCGCTGGCCGAAAAAATGACTCAGCCGCCCAAGCCTTACACCGAGGGCACGCTGCTGAGGGCGATGGAGACAGCCGGGCAGAGCATCGAGGACGAGGAGCTGCGCGAGGCGATGAAGGAGAACGGCATCGGCCGCCCGTCGACCCGCTCGGCCATCATCGAGACGCTTTTCCGCCGCGGATACCTCACTCGTCAGCGCAAGGCGATATGGGCCACGCAGGCGGGATGCGACCTCATCGACATCATCAACGACGACCTTGTAAAGAGTCCCAAGCTCACCGGCATCTGGGAGAACAAGCTGCGCCGCATCGAGCAGGGAACTTTCACCGCCCAGGACTTCAAGAACGAGCTGAAGGAGATGGTGAACCAGATTGTTTTAAACGTGCTCAGCGACAACTCGGGCCGAAGCATCGAAACGATAGTCGAGGAGAAAACCTCCAAATCTTCCGGCCCGGCCAAGTCCGGCGCCTCCAAATCGGCCAAGTCAACGGGAGCTTCATCGTCGAAGTCAACCGGAGAAGCATCGTCAAAGACGGCCGCCAAGACTCCGCGCAAACCTGCCGTGCGCAAGCTCGAGCAGATAGTCTGCCCCGTTTGCGGCCAGGGCCACATCATCAAAGGACGCACCGCCTACGGTTGCTCCCGCTTCCGCGAGGGTTGCAGCCTGCGCCTGATGTTCACCGACTACCCCGACACTCTCACCCCCGCCAAACTCAACGCCCTCATCTCCAAAAACTTCAAGAAATAACGGGACGTTCCACAAATATTCCGCAGAGTACTATCCAACCCGGTACCGACCCGGTAGGGACGCTTTTAAAAGCGTCCACATCGGCATTTACCATGGCCTGCTTTCCAATGACTTTGCCGGATTATCGGCGGACGCTTTAAAAAGCGTCCCTGCATCTATGCCTTGCAGTTTCACCTTGTTACCAAATAACCCGGCCTCGGCCACACCACCAAATACCGCAGATTTCAGAATTGTCCCCCAATCCCCAATCCCCAATTGCTAATTCCTAATTACTAATTATAATTATTAATTATTAATTATTAACTATTAATTACCCATTCCCAACTCCCAACTCCTCTCTCCCATGTCCGACACCGTACAACTCATCATCGTAGGCCTCGTTGTCGCCGCGGCGGTTGCCATCGCCATCCGCAGCCTCATC
>SFLG01000104.1 GCA_004553485.1 Bacteroidales bacterium
GGCAGCGATGCCGCCCAACCACGGCGTTACACGTTAAATCTGAAGTGCATGATGTCGCCGTCCTGGACGACGTACTCCTTGCCTTCGACGCCGAGCTTGCCGGCCTCGCGGACGCCGGTCTCGCCACCGAGCGAAACGTAGTCGTCGTATTTGATGACCTCGGCGCGGATGAAGCCTTTCTCGAAGTCGGTGTGGATGATGCCGGCGCACTGCGGGGCCTTGCTGCCGCGCATGAACGTCCAGGCACGCACTTCGTCGGGTCCGGCGGTGAAGTAGGTCTGCAGGTCGAGCAGGTGGTAGGCGGCGCGTATCAGTCGCGAGACGCCGCTCTCGTCAAGTCCTATTTCGGCCAGGAACTCCTGTCGCTCCTCCCAGGTGTCGAGCTCGGCGATTTCGCTCTCGGTCTGGGCGGCGACGATGAGCATGTCGGCATTCTCGCCCTTTATGGCCTCGCGGACGGCCTCGGTGTACTTGTTGCCGGTGGCGGCGGAGGCGTCATCGACGTTGCAGACGTAGAGCACGGGCTTGTTGGTGAGCAGGAAGAGCTCGCGGGCAAACTTGCGCTCGTCGACGGTGTCGAACTGCACCGAGCGTGCGGGCTGACCCTTGTCGAGGGCGTCTTTGTAGGCCTGGAGGACCGATGCCTGCAGCTTGGCCGTTTTGTCGCCTCCGGTCTGGGCGGCCTTGATGGTGCGGGCGAGGCGGCTCTCGACGGTCTCGAGGTCTTTGAGCTGCAGCTCGTAGTCGATAATCTCCTTGTCGCGGACGGGGTCGACGCTGCCGTCGACGTGGGTGATGTTGTCGTCGTCGAAGCAGCGCAGGACGTGCAGGATGGCGTCGGTCTCGCGTATGTTGGCAAGGAACTTGTTGCCCAGGCCCTCGCCCTTGCTGGCGCCTTTGACCAGGCCGGCGATGTCGACAATCTCTACCGTGGCGGGCACTATCGAACGCGGCTGGCACATCTCGACCAGCTTGGTGAGGCGCTCGTCGGGAACGGTGATGACGCCCACGTTGGGCTCGATGGTGCAGAAGGGGAAGTTTGCCGACTGCGCCTTGGCGTTTGAGAGACAATTGAAAAGGGTGGACTTGCCCACGTTAGGCAGTCCGACGATACCGCATTGCAGTGCCATATTATATTATTTGTGGGATGGTTGTTTTTGATTGGTGCGGGCAGCTCCCGCAAAAGTTACGGGCAAAGGTACGAAAAATATCCCGGTTGCCGAAATGCGGGCACGCCGTCGCCACTACGGAGAGCATGGGCCGGCGCCGCGGCGGGCATACTTCGTCCTTGCCTTCGCAAACATCGCGCCGAGCATACTTCGGCTTCGCCTTTGCAAACATCGCGGCGTTGATGTTTGTTACAAGTAAGAAAATTTGTACTTTTGTCTGTCGGTACGACAACTAACATATTGCATTATGTCAAAGATAAAACAGCTTGTCAAGACAATCTGGGACGATGTTTTCTCGCTCAAAGGCTACGTCGAGGGCGAGTCGCAGATCGAAGACGAGATACGCCAGGGCATAACTTTCCGTGGTTCACAGGCTTATATCCTGGTGTTTGCCATCCTTGTGGCCTCGCTCGGCCTCAATACCAACTCAACTGCCGTCATCATCGGCGCGATGCTCATCTCGCCGCTGATGGGCCCCATCATCGGCATCGGCCTGGCGATAGGCATCACCGACTTTGACCTGCTGAGGCGCTCGGGCCGCAACCTGCTCATCGCCGCCGCCATTTCGGTGGCCGCCTCGACGGTGTTCTTCCTGATTTCGCCGGTGGCCGAGGGGCACTCCGAGCTGCTGGCGCGCACCCAGCCCACCATTTATGACGTGCTGATAGCTTTCTTCGGCGGCGCGGCGGGCATTGTGGGCATGTCGGCGCGGTCCAAGGGCAACGTCGTCCCCGGTGTGGCCATCGCCACTGCCCTTATGCCCCCGCTGTGCACCGTCGGCTACGGCATCGCCACCTGGCAACCCGATTATTTTCTGGGCGCCTCGTACCTGTTTATCATCAACTCCATCTTTATCGCGCTGGCAACCTATATCGGTGTCAAGCTGCTGAGGTTCAGTACGGTAAAGGCGCAGGATCCCGCACGTGCGCGTCGTGTGCGCCGATGGGTGTACACCATAGCGGTGCTGGCGCTGCTGCCGAGTATTTACTTGACTTATACGATGATACGTCAGAATACCTTTGAGCTTAACGCCCAGAGGTTTGTGGCGCGCGAGATGAACTTCTCCGGCACGCAGGTGCTCAGCGAGACGGCTACCGACAAGGACGGCCGGCGCTCGCTCGAGGTGGTGCTGGTGGGCCGCCTGATGTCGCAGGACTCGCTGATGGCCGCCCTCACGCCCCGTATGGCGCACTACGGCCTCGGCGGCGTAAAGCTGACGGTAATACAGGGCGGACATTCGGTGATTACTAAGGTCAGCGACAACGCCTCCGTCACCGAGGTCTTCAACGCCGCGCAGAAGACGCTGCAGGAGCGGCAGGCCACCATCGACTCGCTGCAGAGCGAGCTGGCTGGCGTGGAGCGCCGCGACTCAATCAGTTCGGTGATGGCGCCCGAGCTGAAGATTGTCTTCCCCGCTCTCGAGGATATTTCGATTAGCCGCAACGTCTTCTGCAACGTGCAGACGGGCGTGCGCGACACCACCGAGCTGGCGCTGGTGCGCTTCAACCGCGACGTCTCGGACACCGAGCGTAAAAAGCTGCGCGAGTATATCGAGGCGCGCATACAGGTGCGCAACGTGAAACTGATTTTCATCTGACGTCACACTCCATCCCCAAATAAACAACATACAACCCATAAATTACATACATTACAGCCAAAAACATACACCAATGAGCAAAATACAAATACCCGTGCTGCTGCTGACGGGTTATCTCGGCAGCGGAAAGACAACGCTGCTGAACCGCATCCTCAACAACGAGAAAGGCTATCGCTTTGCTGTGATAGTCAACGACTTGGGCGAGGTGAACATCGACGCCGACCTGGTGCAGAAGGGCGGCGTGGTAGGTCAGGGCGACGGCAGCGACAACAACGACCTGGTGGCCCTGTCGAACGGCTGCATCTGCTGCTCGCTCCAGACCGACCTGGTGAAGCAGCTGTCCGACCTGTCGCAGGCCGGCAAGTTCGACTACATTGTCATCGAGGCCAGCGGAATATGCGACCCGGCGCCCATTGCCCAGACCATCGCCATGATGCCGCGGATGGACCCCGCCTACACGGCCAAGGGTGTGCCCGTCCTCGACTCGATTGTCACCGTGGTTGACGCCCTGCGCCTCAGCGAGGAATTTGGCCACGGCCAGGACCTGCTCGACATCCGCGATGCCGATGAGGAGGAGAAGGAGGGCAACCTCACCGCCCTTGTCGTCGACCAGATTGAGTTCTGCAACGTAGTGCTGCTTAACAAGATATCGTTGTTGCAGCCGCACGAGGCACGCCACCTGCGCGACATCGTGCACGCCATCCAGCCCAAGGCGCGCATCATCGAGTGCGACTTCTGCGACGTCCCCTTCGACGAAATTCTCGGCACGGGGGCCTTCGACTTTGAGGAGACGGCCAAATCGGCAGCCTGGGTCGAAGGCGTAGAGGGCGAAAACGCCACCTACGTCGTCAACGACCACGAGCACCA
>SFLG01000032.1 GCA_004553485.1 Bacteroidales bacterium
GGGCTTTTTGGAGCCGAACGCGTTTGCAAAGGTACGGCAAGTTTCTGAACTGACAAAATAATTGGGAAAGAATTAACAGTATTTAACACTGAAAAAAGTGAACTTTTTTGGAGGGGAGTGAAGGCGGGAATGTTAAAGTATTGGCAAGCTGACGATTGTAGCGTTGGCGCCTGCGGCGCGGTATTGGCAGGCCGGAGGCCTGCGGTATGGGCAAGCTGGCGCTTGTAGGGGGCAAGTGAGTAAAAACCGCAAGCGGTTTTTCGCAGTAACAAAAAAGGTGGGGGAGAGATGGAAAGACGGAGGGGGGAGTGGCGGCCGGGGGTTAGTCGGGGAGGAGGGTGTGCATGATGAGGGAGGTGGCGCCGCGGTTGGTGCGGATGTAGGCGGCGGCGTTGGCGCCTTGGTGGCGACGGCCGGCGGGGTCGGTGAGCCAGCGGGTGAGGATGGTGGAGCACTCGGCGCGGTCGTGGTACTCGAAGGCGGCGTTGTCGGCGATGAGGGCGGCGGCTTCGCGGAACTTGCCGTTGTTGGGGCCGAAGGCGACGGGGATGCCGTAGACAGCTGCCTCGTTTATGTTATGTATGCCGGTGCCGAGGCCGCCACCAATGATGGCGGCGTCGCCGTAGCGGTATATACGGGACAGCAGGCCGAAGCAGTCGATGATAACCGCCTGGGCGTCGTCGGGGATAGAGGGAGTGGCGCTATTATTATCAGGGAAGGCGGGGCTGGTGCTACTGTTGGCAGGGGAGCTGGCCGGGTTGGCGTTGTCGGGCTTGGTGGTGGATGGCTCGGGTCCCCTACCCTTGGCGAGGACTTGCGACCAGAGGACGGCTTTTGCGGCGAAGGAGTCGACGAGGGTCTTGAGGCGTTTGTCGTTAAACTCGTGGGGTGCGACGATAGCTTTGACTTCGGGGTGCTCGTTGAGCCAGGGGATGTAGTATGCTTCGTCCTGTGGCCATGAGCTGCCGACGACAAGGGTGAAGACGGGTTGCCCCTGACCGTCGTCGCCGTGCAGCCACCGCGCTAATTCGGGGATGGGCCTGGAGTCTTCGGCGACCTGGGCGACGCGGTCGAAGCGCGTGTCTCCGGCGACGGTGACGTTGGTGATGCCCACCGATGCAAGCAAGTCAAGGCTTTCGCGGTCCTGAACGAAAATATGTGTATATGTGCGCAATACGTCGCGCGAGAACGCTCCCCAGGGCTTGAAGAAACGCTGTCCCGGGCGGAAAATCGCCGAGATAAGGTATAGCGGGATATGGCGTTTTGCTATCTCGTGCAGGTAGTTTGACCAGAACTCGTATTTGACGAACACCGCGCATTTGGGCTGGGCGGCATCGAGGAACTGACGGACGTTTCGCGGCGTATCAAAAGACAGATAGACAACGCAGTCGGCGCCGTCGTAGTTGTGACGGACGCAGTACCCCGAAGGCGAGAAGAACGACAGAAGCACCTTTGCCTGCGGACGCGCCTTGCGGTATGCCTCGATGACGGGGCGAGCCTGCTCGAACTCGCCCAGCGAGGCCGCATGCACCCACAGGTCGAAGCCGTCAGGAGCGACCGTGGCACGGGCGTGGCGGAGCCGGTCGAGAGACTCGGCGTGGCCGTCTATCATCCGGCGCAGCTTGTCGTTGCGCAACGCGGCGAGCCTTGCCCCGGCGGACATGGCGTGTATGCCTATATTGTATAAGACCTTCACCTTGCGGCTGTTAAGTTATTGCATGTCGGCGGCGAGGGCGTTGATGCGGTCGATGCCTGCAAGCAGACGGTCGATGGTTTCCTTGCGGCCGATGAGCTCGGTGATGTCGAACATGTGCGGGCCCTTGCAGCTGCCGACAACGGTGAGGCGGAAGGCGTTCATCACATTACCGGTGTGATAGCCGTTGTTGGTAATCCAGTTGAGGACAACAGGTTCCACCTCCTCCGACTTGAAGCCGGGCATGTCGTTGAGGATGCTGACGAGGCGACGCATAATCTCGTCCATGCCGGGCGTCCAGCGCTTGCGGATGTCCTTTTCGGCATACGTGTTCGGGGCGACGAAGAAGAAAGCGGCCTGGTTCCAGAGGTCAGCCACAAAGTTGATACGGCTCTTCACCATGCCCACGGCGCGGGCGATGTAGTCGAGCGGGAACTTGGACGTGTCGACGCCGTGCTCCTTGAGGACGGGGATGAACAACGTGGCCAGCTCGTCGTCGGAGAGCATCTGCAGGTAAGTGTGGTTGAACCACTTGGCCTTTTCAAAAGCGAATTTGGCACCCGAACGCGAGCAGTGCTCGAACGAGAATTTCTTTTCGATCTCCTCCACCGTCATCACCTCCGAGTCATCGCCGGGGTTCCAACCCAGGAGAGCCAGGAAATTCGCCACGGCCTGAGGGAGATAGCCCGACTCGCGATAGCCGGCCGAAACGGCGCCGGTCTTGGGGTCGTACCACTCGAGGGGGAAGACGGGGAAGCCGAGGCGGTCGCCGTCGCGCTTCGACAGCTTGCCCTTTCCGTCTGGTTTGAGCAGCAGGGGCAGGTGGACAAAGCGGGGCATGGTATCGCTCCATCCGAAGGCCTCGTAGAGCAGGACGTGGAGGGGTGCCGACGGCAGCCACTCCTCGCCGCGTATCACGTGCGAAATTTTCATCAGGTGGTCGTCGACAATGTTTGCCAGGTGGTACGTGGGCAGGTCGTCGGCCGATTTATAGAGCACCTTGTCGTCGAGGATGTCAGATTTTATCACCACCTTTCCGCGCAGCAGGTCGTCGACCTCGACGGCGCGTCCCGGCTCGATCTTGAAGCGCACGACATACTTCTCGCCGCTGTCAATCAGGCGCTTTACCTCGTCGGCAGGCATGGTGAGCGAGTTGCGCATGCGTCCGCGCGTCGATGCGTCATACTGGAAGTTCGCCACCTCGGCACGCGCCTTCTCCAGCTCCTCCGGGGTATCGAAAGCGATGTAAGCCTTTCCGGCATCGAGCAGCATACGCACGTGCTCGCGGTAGATGTCGCGGCGCTCGCTCTGCTTGTACGGTCCGTAGGGGCCGCCTTCGCGGACACCCTCGTCGATGGTTATCCCGAGCCAGGCCAGCGCCTCGTTGATATAATCCTCGGCACCCGGAACAAAACGCTGAGAGTCAGTGTCTTCGATGCGGAGAATCATCTTTCCGCCATTCTGACGGGCAAAAAGCCAGTTGAACAGGGCGGTGCGAACGCCGCCGATATGGAGGGGACCCGTGGGAGAGGGGGCAAAACGAACTCTAACTTCCTGTGACATATAAGAATGGAATATGGTTATACAATTCATTATGAACGCCGGCGGGCAAAGCCGCGGCAATCAGATTGCAAAAATAGCGAAAAAGTTGAAAACTCGTGTATTATTAATTCAAATTTTGCAAGACCGGTAGCGAACTTGCATAATTTGGGGCGGAAGTATGACGGGTCGCGCGGCCTACTTTATATAATAATGTGTAATCCGGTCCAACGCTATAATTTGTGGATGTCTGCGATGTCGACGAGGCCGTGGATGAGCTGCCGCAACAGGTCGCGGGGGCCGAAAGCGTTGCCAGGTTTGATTTCCATATCCTCTACCGGGTTAAGAGCCCGTTCCCCTAATTCTTGCTTTGGCCGCCGTCGATCATTAGAGTGTAGATTGCGCGGCTGACGTCGGGCGTGATGGGATAGTAGGCGCCGAAGACTTCGCCCTTGTCCACGTGCACGCGGCGTACCAGGTCGTCGATGTCGGGATTTTCCACCCCGAGCTGAGCCAACGTCACGGGCATCCCTATCGAGGTGTAGAACAGCCGGAGACGGCGCACACCCTCCATGGCGTCGGCGCCGGCGTCGCCACTGTCGGGGACGGCGAAGATGCGGTGGGCCATCTGCGCCACCTTTGCCGGGCGGTTGGCGGCCATAAATTCCATCCAGGCCGAGTTGACGACGGCCAGGCCGGCGCCGTGGGTGACGCCGTAAACGGCGCTGAGCTCGTGTTCGAGGCCGTGGCTTGCCCAGTCTTCGGCCTTTCCGCATCCGCAGATGCCGTTGTGTGCCATCGTTCCCGCCCACATCAGGTTTGCGCGGACGTCGTAGTCGTCGGGGTTGTCCAGCACGGCACGCACTCGGTCCATGATGGCCATGACGAGGCCCTCGCTGAGGCGGTCGGTGGTCTCGGTGCCCTTGGTGGGGCTGTAATAGCGCTCGAAGATGTGCGCCATCATGTCCACCGCGCCGGCACAAGTCTGGTATTCGGGGAGGGTGAAGGTCAGTTCGGGATTGAGCAGGGCAAAGCGGGGGCGCAGCCAGTAGTCGGTGCGCAGACTGATTTTGTGCATGCCCTCGCGGCGCGTAATCACCGAGTTGCCCGAGCCCTCGCTGCCGGCGGCAGGAATGGTGAGGACGACGCCCACGGACAGAGCCTTCTCCACCTTTGCCTTACCGGCCCAGAAGTCCCAGAAGTCGCCATCGTACACCGCGCCGGCGGCGATGGCCTTGGCAGTGTCGATTACCGAGCCGCCGCCGACAGCGATTATGCCGTCTATGCCGTTCTGGCGCACGATGTCGATGCCCTCGTAAACGCGGTCGTCGGTGGGATTGGGGTCTATCCCGCCCTGCTGCGTCACCTTTATCCCGGCCGCGGCAAGGCTGTCGCAGACGCGGCCGAGGACGCCGCTGCGGATGGCGGACGAGTGTCCGTAAACCACCAACACGTTAGTCATCTTCTCAAGCGCGGCCTGAGCACCGGTCTCGTTCTCGGCACCATGGCCAAAGGTGTAGCGCGTAGGCGCCCAATATCCGAAATTGTCCACTGTTATATCGTTTTAAGTGTTATTAATTCAAATTTTTAAGTCCTAAAAGAACTTTAAAATTTTGAGGTTTATGCGGTTATAGGCTTATACCGGGACTGACTCCCCAATCTTCCTATAAACATATAATCCTTAAGTTGAGCTTGCTAAACTAAGAGCCCTTTGAAGGCGGCGATTGCCTTGTCCGTCTCGGCATCGGTCAGTGCCGCCGACAGCGAAATGCGCAGGCGCTCGGTGCCCGGAGGGACGGTGGGAGTGCGTATGGGCAGCACCTTCACGCCGTCACTCAGAAGCTGCCGCGACAGCTCCACCGTGCGCGCCGCGTCGCCGACGATGAAGGGCATGATGTGCGAGGGCTCTTTGCCCAGCGCCTCCCCTATCCTGCCGGCGATGTCAGCCAGCCGCCGGCGCCGGTCGTCCATCAGCACGGCGCGGCGCATCACAAACTCGGTCCACGCCGCCTGCACGGGCGGGAGGGCAGTACTGAAGATGAGGCTGCGGCAGCGATTCACCATAAACCGGCGCAGGGTGTCGTTCATCACGGCGTATGCTCCGGCCGACGCCAGAGCCTTGCCCAGCGTGCCGACGAGGATGTCCACGCCGTGATTATGTGCCGCCAGTCCAAGGCCCTGCTCGCCCAGCACACCCACAGCGTGGGCCTCGTCAACGTACAGCAATACGTTGGAATGCAGACGCTTGGCGCGCACCAGGGCGTCGATGTCGGCACGGTCGCCGTCCATCGAATAGACCGACTCGGCAATGATTACCACGCGGCCGTAGCGGCTTCCGCAGTCGGTAAGAATTTTTTCGAGATGCGCCATGTCGTTGTGGCGGAAACGGCGGAACTCGCTGCCCGACAGGGTCAGTCCGTCGATAATCGACGCGTGCACCAGCTTGTCGGCGACGAAGAGCGTGTCCTTTCCGCCGAGAGCCGCCACCATGCCCGTGTTGGCGTGGTAGCCGCTGTTGAAAAGCAGTGCCGGGGCACCGTACAGCCCGGCAAGGAAGTTTTCGAGGCCGGCGTATGCCTCCTGGCTGCCGGCAAGCAGACGCGATGCCGACGAGGTGGGCAGGAAGCTGTCCTCGGTCAGCGTCTCCAGGAACTCGCGGCGCAGGCTGCGGTCGGCAGCCAGGCCGAGATAGTCGTTGGACGAGAGGTCGATGACTCCCTCGCCGCCCGACGCGGGCAGCGTACGCAGGTTTCCCGAGGCCTCGAGCTTGCGCAGTGTGTCGCTGACAGCCTTCATATCACTTCATCTCGGCCACCATGGCCACGCACTCCGAGCACAGTTTGGCAATCTGCTCATCGGTAGTGATATATGGCGGCATTATATATACGTTGTGGCCGAAGGGACGTATCCACACACCCCGGCGCACACATTTCTTTTGAAATTCGCCCACATCGACAGGCTTGTCCACCTCGACGACGCCGATGGCGCCCAGACAGCGCACGTCGGTGACGTTGGGAAGGGCGCGGGCGGGCTCGAGGCCCCGGCGGAGGCAGCCGTTGATATGCGCGATGCGCGACTCCATGTCCTGCTCGTTGAGCATGCGCAGCGACTCTATGCCGATGGCACAGGCCAGCGGGTTGCCCATGAACGTCGGGCCGTGCATCAACACCCCGGCCTCGCCGCGGCTGATGGTGTCGGCCACCTCGCGCGTTGTCAGCACTGCCGACGACGTCAGGTAACCGGCGGTGAGGCCTTTGCCGATGCACATAATATCGGGCATTACCCCGGCGTGCTCCCAGGCAAACATCTTGCCCGTGCGCCAGAATCCCGTGGCTATCTCGTCAAAAATCAGCAGCACGCCGTAACGGTCGCACAGCTGCCGTGCCTCGCGCAGAAACTGCGGATGGTAGAACCACATACCGCCGGCGCCCTGCACGACGGGCTCCAGTATCAGCGCGGCAATTTCGTCGCTGTGCTCGGCCAGCACCTTCTTCAACGGCTCGATGTCGGCGGGGTTCCATTCGCCTTCGAAACGGCTCGAGGGCGACGGCACGAAAAAGCGTATGGGCAGTGCCGAGCCAAAGGCCCCGTGCATACCAGTCACCGGGTCGCAGACACTCATGGCGTTCCACGTATCGCCGTGGTAGCCACGCATAATCGTCACAAAGTTGGTCTTTTTATGGCTCCCGCTGGCTGCCACGGCATACTGCACGGCCATTTTCATCGCCACCTCGACGGCGACGCTGCCCGAGTCAGCATAGAATATATTGTGCATGTTGGGCGGAGCCACCTTCAACAGCTCCTTGCCCAGCTCGATGGCGGGGGCATGGGTAAGGCCGCCGAACATGACATGGCTCATCTTGCCGATCTGGCGACCCGCGGCGGCGTTGAGGCGCGGGTTGTTGTAGCCATGTATCACGCACCACCACGACGACATGCCGTCGATGAGGTCGGTGCCGTCGGCAAGGGTTATCACCGCGCCCTCGGCATGGTCTACCATGTAGGTGGGCAGCGGGTCTATCGTTCCTGTATAGGGGTGCCACAGATGCTCGCGGTCCCACTGCGAGTGCACCCCTTCTGTCTCTGAAATTTCGGTCATGAAGTTGTAAGAATTATTCGGTCAGAACTGGTATCCGACCGTAAAGGTAACGTTGAGCGTGCGTCCGCTGATGTCGAGCACGCCGAAGTTGCGGGCCAGCTGGGTGAAGCCCGTGTGCATGTCCAGGTCGATGGCCCAGTGGCGGTTGACGAGGATGCCGGTGCCGATTACCATACCCATATCGGTCTTGGCAAAGGTATTGACGACGGGGTCCTCGTCGTCGTAGTATTTATCGCGGTACGAGTTTTCGGTCACCTGGCTCTGGCCCAGCGAGTTGGTGCTCGATGTCGTCTCGTTTATCTTAGTGTGGCCGCCCACGCCGAACGATATGTACATACCGGTCTTTGTGCGCCACTTCACCTTGTCGCCCAGGTTGAAGCTCCACTGCAGGTACAGCGGCACGTCGATGGTGTTGTAGTGGTTGCGGCTGTAGAGGGTGCTCAGCGTGCCCTGCGAGCGTTCGAGCAGGGTCATCGACCAGTAGTAGTTGTTGATGGTGAAGTCGATGGCGGTACCCACGGCAAAATAGTTGCGGATGGGCAGGATGGCGCGGGCACCCATCACCACGCGGTTGGCGGGGGTGAGGACAAAGTCGGACACCGACGGTATGGCCGAGCCGTAGTTCTGCCGCACCGTCGACACGCCGTCGCCGGCATGGATGTCGATTTCGATAAAGTGGTCGGGGCGGCCACTGTCGAAGAAGGGCACGTCCTTTGGCGTCTGCGCCGCCGCCGTCATGGCCATCATAGCCGCCGCTATTGCAAGGTATGGTTTCATAGGCTGATGTGATGAATTGGGGGTGGAGGGTAGCGTCTGTCGCGGGCGTATGTCATATCCGCACCGGTCCGCCGCGGCCCTCGTCGGCGGGACTTCCGCCGAGTGTGCCGTGCTGCGACGGGCGACGGGTCGGGCCGCCCGGCTCGGCGCTGTGGCCGTAGCCGTGGCCGTAGTCGCTGGTGGTGTCGGCCCGGATGGCCTCGGACAGCTCGCTGTTGTTCTTGGGGATCCTTACCTTGATGCGGTCAAAGCCCTGGCCGTAAACGCCGTTGACGTTGGTCTGCGTGACGATGGCGTCGGGGTCGATGGTCTTGATGATGCGGAAGATGCCCACCGACTCTATCTTGCGGCACATCACCAGCAGCATCTTCACCGGACGTTTGCTGTACCAGCCCACGCCGTCAAAGACGGTGCAGCCGCGGTGCGCCTCGTTGTTGATGGCATCGGCAATCTGCATCCACTTGGTGCTGAAGATGGTAAACTGCATGGCCTGGCGGTTGGTGTTGATGATGAGGTCGGCCATATACGACGAGAAGAAGAGCACGGTAAGGCCGTACACCACCGTCTCGATGCGGTGGAAGATGAAGAACGACGACGAGATGATGCACATGTCGACGTATATCATCATGCGGCCGATGCTGACGTTGGAGTGCTTCGACACCATCGCGGCGATGATGTCGGTGCCGCCCGTCGAGCCGCCGTGGATAAAGCACATACCTATGCCCACGCCGGCCATCACGCCGCCGATGACGCAACTCATGAACGGGTCGAGGTGGAAGATGTCGCCGCACAGCGGTATGCACCAGCCCAGGTTCACCGATATCATCGTGGTGCCGAAGATTGTGCCCATCACAAAGTACTTGCCCACAACCCGGTACGCAATGGCAAGCAGGATGAGGTTAAGGCCGTAGCTGGCCACGGCGATGGGCACCTTGAGGGTGAAGAACAGCAGGGTGCTGACACCGGCCACACCGCCGATAACGACGTCGTGGGGCAGGATGAATGCCGAGAAGCCGAAGGCGTAAATCATCGTTCCCAGCGAAATGAAAAAATAGTCCTGGAACCGTCGCCAGATCTGTTTTTTAGTTAATGCCATTAACACTTAAGGTTTTAACAGTCATACCTCGCCGGCAGTCTTTGGTCGCACGGCGTTTGCTTTGCCGGAGTAGGCGTTTGCTATGCAAAATTAGCATTATTTTGTGAGAATAATTGAGTGCTAACAAAAGATTTTGTAATTTTGCCCCGCGACAAGGCCTCTGCCTACCCGTCCGGCTCCCTCCCGGCGCCACTCTTTCAGAGGCTTGCGCCATAACTGCGTAAGAAATTGCTCCAACTAAGATGAAAAAACTTTTATCTTATACCGCACTGGCCACGATGCTGCTTGTGCTTGCCTCGTGCAACGGCGGCAAAAGCAAGGGCAGCGGCGACCTGGTTGTCTCCGTCGAGCCCCAACGCGCTATCCTGCAGGAGATTGTTGGCGACAGGCACCACGTGCGCTCGCTGCTCGAGAAAACCGCCAACCCCGAGAGCTTCGAGCCGTCGATGCAGACGCGCATGGCCCTCGAGGACGCCCCGGCATATTTCCCCATCGACCTACTGCCCTTTGAGCAAAACCTAAAAAAATCGCTCCCCAAGGGCACAAAGGTTATAAAAGGCGCCGAAGGCATCTCCCTCATCTACGGCACACACGGCCACGCCCACGGCGCGGACGAGAACGATAGCCACGACGACCTCAGCGCCGACCCGCACATCTGGTTCTCGGTGCGCAACGCGCGCATCATGGCCTCGCACATGGTAAAGGCCATGGCCGAGCTCGAACCCGAGAATGCCGAATATTACCGCAGCAACCACCGCCGCCTCGACGCACGCCTCGACTCGCTCGACCGCGCCCTCGCCGCCGCCGTCGACTCGCTGCCGGCCGACTCGCGCGCCTTCGCCGTCTGGCATCCGTCGCTGTCGTACCTGGCACGCGACTACGGCCTCAAGCAGATTGCCGTAGGCTTCGAGAACAAGGAGATGTCGCCCGCCCACATTGCCTTCGTCGCCGAACAGGCCCGCAAAAACGGCGTAAAGGTGCTCTTCTTCCAGCAGGACCTCGACCCGCGACAGGCTGAGACGCTGAACAGGTCGATGGGCACGCGCATGGTAAACATCAACCCGCTTTCCGCCGACTGGGAGGCCCAGATTTCGTCTGTAATCGATGCACTCTCATCATCACGCTGAACACGAGCACACTGTCTGCACCGAGCACGGCAGCGGATGCCACCCCTTGCTCACCATCTCGGGCGTGTGCATGGGTTGGGACGGCCGCGAGGTGCTGCACGACATCAACCTCATCGTCCACCGCGGCGACTTTATCACCATCACAGGCCCCAACGGCGGCGGCAAGACAACTCTGCTGCGCATAATGCTCGGACTGCTCAAGCCCACGGCGGGACGCGTCGTGCGCGAGCTGGAGGGGATGCGCATAGGCTATCTGCCGCAGAAAAACATGATTGACTCGCACTTTCCCGTCACCGTCCGCGAGGTTATGATGTCGGGACTGCTGGGCATGCGCGGCCTGTCGGCGGAACAGCGCGACAGCGCCTACGCCCGTGCCATGGACCGCGTGGCCCTGCACGAGCACGAGAACCGGCCCATCGGCGAGCTATCGGGCGGACAGCTGCAGCGGGCCCTGCTCGGTCGCGCCATCATCGCCGACCCCGGACTCCTCGTCCTGGACGAGCCGCTAAGCTACATCGACGCACGCTTCGAGTCGCGCCTCAACACCATCATCGAGGACATCTCCCGCAACACCACAATCATCCAGGTCACCCACCAGATGACGGCCCTCGCCGCCATGTCCACCCGCCACTTCATCGTCGACCGCACCCTCCACGAGTGCCACGCCTCCCACCACAGCTACCACACCGACTGCGAGTAAGCAATGCAAGCCAACAGCTTGCCAATACTTGTTTAGGCGGCCTCCGGCCGCCTAAACCTGCCCCTTGCCGTCGGTGGCATCGCCCCAGCGGATGGCGTGGCGGGGGCAGCGGTGATAGCAGCGCAGACATAGGGCGCAGTGGTTGCCCCAGCCGGGACGACCGCCGTTGCCGGGGACGATATTCTCCATCGGGCACTCGCGCTGGCAAAGGCCGCAGTTGGTGCATTCCTCCGTGGCATAGAATTTCCAGGGCGACATCTTGAATGCCTTAAACCAGGGCCTTACCACATAACTCTTCAGCCACGCCCAGCTCCCCGGCACAATATCATCGGCACCATCGGCACCGGACGCTATGGCCGCGGCGATGGCGTCGACACGCGCCGGCATCGCCTCCATCTTGGCCTTGTACACCTCGGGCTTGTCGACGTCGAAGCCCTTCATGCACACATACGTGTTGGGCATCTGCACGCTGAAGGCGCGACGCACCCTCAGCCCGCGGTCCTCCATCGTCCCGCGCCACATCCGCGCCGTGCAGCCGATGTCGTCGCCGCACGTCGCCACCATCCACACCTCCGTCTCCGGCGCCGCGTCCACGGGCACCTCGCGCAGATACTGCTCAACCTGAACGGGCATACCCCAACAATATACCGGGAACATCGTTATCAGCCTTTCGCCGGCAGCCAGCACAAGACGGCTCGAGCGGGGCTGACGCAGCTCGTGCGCGCTGAGCTCGTGCAGCTCCTCGCCCAGCTTCTCCGACAGCCGCTCGGCGCAGCGGCGCGTGTTTCCTGTTCCCGAAAAATAAACTATCATATTAATGTGTATTTGTTAGCGAGTGGTATGGGATGGTACGGGTTATAATAGTCACTTGTCTTATTAGAGGCATTAGAGGCATCCGTGATTACTCTGATAGCTCTGACAACTCTGATTCCTCTGATATCTCCGCCCTACTTTATCGTCACCTCGGTGGCGCCGTAGCCGTAGCGGGCAAACGAGGCGTCCTCGGCGCGGCAGCCTTTGTAGCGGTAGTTCAGCTCCTTGGTTAGGGCATGACGCAGAACGCCGTCGCCCTTGCCGTGGATAAACACGATCTTTTGGCCGTGGTTGCGCAGGTTCTCGTCCATCACGCGGCGGAAGGTGTCAATCTGGTAGTTGAGGATGTTGGCGCTCGACATCCCCGCCGTGCTATCCAGCAGGCTGTCGATGTGCAGGTCCACCTCTATCGGGTCGCCGGGCTTGCTGCTCTTGCTGATGGCGCCGGGCGATGCCGACGGCCCGCGACGGTCGCGCGCAATCTTTGCCAGGTCTATCTTGCCGCGCACCACAACCTGCTGCCTGGCCGACGCCGTGCCCTTGTCCTTCGCCTCGGCGGGCTGCACGGGCTGCCGGCTGACGACGGCCGGGGCGGCGGTGTCCACCGGGGCGGTGACACTCTCGGCAACGGCCTTGCCGTCGCGCACGATGTCAAAGGAGAGGACGGGGCGGTCAAAATAGGGCGACTGCCTGAAACAGTGCAGCTTGAAGAACTTGGTGGTGTCGACCTTTATCTCGACGCTGACGGGACGCTGGAGGGCAAAGGCCTTGTCGCGTTTGAAGGCCACAAGCTGGACGGCGAGCCTGTCCATCCCGGCCACATCGGCGTTGCTGTAGGTGTCAATCGTCACCTGGATATTGGGCTCGACGATGCCGTCGTAGCGGTCGGTCCAGCCCTCGTCGCCGTCGGCCTGCGAGAGCAGGGCGAAGTAGAGGTAGTAGTTCGAGTCGTTCACCAGCGACGCCTCGTAGTGCGACGAGCTGAGGCGGCGGCTGTCCGTTGCCTCGAAGCCGAGAATGACATTCAGACTGTCCCCCTCGGGCGTCTCGGCGATGTCGCTGCTCGTCAGCGTCACCGGCACGGGGGCGGCGGGCTGCTCCACCTTCGGCGCCTGCACATGCTCGGCCCGCGCCTTGGCCTCCATGGCCTCGCGGGCCATATCGGCTGCCGTACGGGCCTTGAAAGCACCCGACGTCGCGGCCTTCTTGTCGGCCGCCTCCTGGGCTGCCGTCCGCACCACCACGCACTCGCGCACGGGCATCGGCGTCTCAAAGCCGTCCTCGTCCTCGACGTAGGCCACCGTGCCCGCTATGCGTACCACGCGGCCACCGCCCACGTCATTCAAAAATCTTACTATATCACCAACGTTCATAGTCTTTACAAATAAAAATTAGTACCCCACCCGGTACCACGCCGTTTGCTTTCCACCTGCCTCAGCCCATGCCTGCCTCAGCCTGCCGCGCCTCCGCCTGCCGGGTTTCAGCCAGCCGGGTTTCAGCCTGCCAGGTTTCCGCCTGCCGGGTTTCAGCCTGCCGGGTTTCAGCCTGCCAGGTTTCAGCCAGCCGGGTTTCAGCCTGCCGGGCCCAAGCCGGCACGCCTCCTGGTCCTGTGGCGCGCATTTATGCGCGCACCCTGCGCTCTGCAGGGGCTTCCGCCTGCCTCAGCCTGCCGGGCTTCCGTCGGCCGCGCCTCCGCCTGCCGAGCCTCAGCGGGCCGTGCCCAAGCCGGCGCGCCTCCTGGTCCTGTGGCGCGCATTTATGCGCGCGCCCCCTGCACTCCGCAGGGGCTGCCGCGGCTTAATACGCGCAACGCCCGCGGGGCGGGCGTTGCTGTGGGGGGGTTATTTCACTTTAATATTTTGGCCTATCTGGAGTTTGCTGGTCGTTTTGAGGCCGTTGAGGCGGCAAAGCTTCTTCACCGTCGTGCCGTTGCGGGCCGCAATCTGGCTCAGCGTGTCACCCTTGCGCACTTTCACGCTCTTGCCGCGGCCGCTCTTGCCCGTGGCCTTCGAGCTGCTGCGGTGGGCCGCCTTGGCGGAGTTGCTGCTGTTGTAGGCCTTGGCATATTCGGCATTGGCTGCCGGGCTGTAGTTGCGAGCCTTGGTGTAGGTGCGCTTGTCAAAGGTATACGTGTCAGTGTGGGTGGTCTGGTTGGCAAAGTCGAAGATGGCCATGGGGTTGATGGCATAGCCCATGTAGCGCGTCTCGAAGTGGAGGTGCGGACCGGTGCTGCGGCCCGTGTTGCCGCCCAGAGCAATGGGCGTGCCGGCCTTGACGTAGGTGCCCGGCTCGACGAGGAAGCGCGACAGGTGGCCGTAGACGGTCTCCAGGTCGTTGGTGTGGCGCACGACAACATACTTGCCGTAGCCGCGGGCCTCGTACTTGGTCAGGCGCACGCGCCCGTCAAAGGCGGCGCGGATGGTGTCGCCGACGTTGAGCTTGAGGTCAACGCCCTTGTGCATGCGGCGGAAGCGCTTGCGGTAGCCGTAGGGGCTGGTGACGTAACCGGGATGGGGCATGCAGTAGTTATCCAGGCCGGTAATCACCACGCGGTCGGGGACAGCCAGGCCGGCGTAGCAGTTGACGCGGTCCGAGTTCCAGCCGGCATCGTAGATGTCGCCCTCGGGCTCCTGCTCTTCGGCGTAGTTGAGATAGTCTATTGTGTGGTCAACGGACAGCGTGCGGCCCACATTCACCTGGTTGGCCAGGAGGTTCTGGGTCTGCTCGGTATGCTGTCCGGGGAGCCGGTATTTCTGAGCGGCGGCAGGGATGATGGCAAACACCGTCATCAGGGCCGCAGCCGTCAGTTTCAATTTGGGTGATAAGGTCATCAGTTTTGCTTAGGTTATTTTGGAAGGAGTGATGAGAGTTCTGATTAGAAAAGAGTGAGTGATGAGCGTGCAAAATTACTTCAGCTCGTCGGCGGCGTATGTTGCCGACAGGGTTACGGGCGAGTAGTCGAAAATCTCGCCGGGGGCAAAGAAGCGGCGCACCTCTATCTCAGCGTTCTCGGGGCTGTCGCTGGCGTGCACAATGTTCTCCTGCCCGCTCATGCCGTAGTCGCCGCGGATAGTGCCGGGAGCGGCCTTGCGGCTGTTGGTGGCACCGATCATGGCACGTACCACCTCTACTACGTCCACACCGCGCAGACACATCACTATCACGGGCGTGGCCTGCATGCTCTTCAGCAGCGACGGGAAGAAGGGCTTGTCGACAAGGTGGGCGTAGTGCTCACGCAGAATCTCGTCGCCGAGCTGCATCATCTTGATGCCGGCGATTATTAAACCTTTCTTCTGAAACCGGTCTATGACCTCGCCCACAAGGCCGCGCTGAACGGTAGAGGGCTTAAGGATGATAAGCGTCTGTTGCATAAGTGTGTCTAAAAATACTAACGTGGGTAATGCCGCGCTTGTTGCCAATGATTGGTTGTCATTATGATTTTTTCACGTTTCGCATTACCAACACCCAAATATAAGAAATTCCGCCCAAACCGCCAAATCCCCGCCCTTTTCACCTATATATAATTAACATACCTCAGCCCCGACCCTCCGCCGTAACCAACTGCCCCTAAGTCACTTACCCAAAAACATGTTATACAACATATTTTGTATTTTTCACCTTTTCTAACACCCCATACGGGCAATCCCATTTCCCACAATAGTTAAATTTAAATAAATATCGTATCAGCAGCCCGCTCCCCCACCCCATTCCACAACTCCCCTCTATTTTTTATCGCAGTCGGTGCGAAGAACTGTGGGATTTTATTGAAACAGTTCCGTGTCCAAAAAATCCTTCCATTCTCTTTACGCGCGGCCCTACCACCCAGCCCTACGCGACAAACGCGCGACCCACGCCACCCAAACCTCCGCAATAAAAAACAGTCGGTGAGAAGAACTGTGGGATTTTATTGAGACACGGAACTCATTGCCAAATTCGCTGCGCTCTTTGTCGGCGCTGAACGGACGGAAATTCACGAAACAATTTATTTTGCCGAGCCAACACTAAGCAGTGATGGGCGCTGCACAAGGACGGGCATCCATAGGCGCTGCGCGCATGGATGCGCCACGGAACCGGCGGAACGCGACCCCAATGTGCGGCCGATGCCGCCGCCGGGAGTTAGACGACCGCAAGATGCGGTCCCACCATAGGCACAGTGCGGCTGATGCCGCAGCCGCAAGTATTGGTGCCTCCGGCACAGTATTGGCAAACCATGGGTTTGCGGTATTGGCAGGTCTTCGACCTGCGGTATTGGCAAGCCTTATGGCTCGCAGTGAGGTTTACTGCACTTAGCAGGTCAAATACTTACTGCCGGCCCCAGGCCGGCACACACCGCGCCATCGACGCCCATACCGCCATTCCAAACCTCCGCGACAAAAGCGCCGGGCTTCAAGACTCGCGTTCCGTCGGTTCCGTGATGCATCCATGCGCGCAGCGCCTATGGATGCCGGTGCCTCGTTCCCAGACAAAGCCCCCCAAAAATCTATTCCGTGAACTTCCGTCCGTTCAGCGCCCACAAAGAGCGCAGCGAATTTGAAACAGTTCCGTGTCCAAAAAAAATCCCTCCATTCTTTTTACCCTCCGCGCCATTTCCCAAACCCTCCGCGGCAAGGGCGCCGGCCTTATGGACTCGCGTTCAGTCGGTTCCGTGATGCATCCATGCGCGCAGCGCCTATGGATGCCGGTGCCTTGTTCCCAAACAAAGCCCGCAAAAATATGTTCCGTGAACTTCCGTCCGTTCAGTGCCTACAAAGAGCGCAGCGAATTTGAAACAGTTCCGTGTCCAAAAAAAATCCCTCCATTCTTTTTACGCTAGGCCCCACCACCCCAACCCTACGCGACAAACGCGCGGCACTGCCGCACGGAGCCACCGCGGCAAAAGCCGCGCCACTTCAGGCGACGCAAAATTAGCCCGAACACATTTTTTGACGTTTTGCTGAAGGCCTGCAATTTTTTTTGGCGATTTTGTTGCGTATGTCGTTACCAATCGTTATTTTTGCACAATAAAAACGCGTGACGAGCCTACCTCGCAAGGCTAATCATTTTCTAATCCGTCACAAAAACCGCCACACATCGGCCTTTGCGGCCCCTCACATAAACCGAACACAACCGAAAAACTGAAAAACTGAAAAACCGACCGTGCGGGCCTCCCGGCCAAGAGGGACCGGGCCACCACACCCCGCCAAGCCAAATCTTTTAGCATCCCAACAACCACTTTTTTTGAAAAACAAATCTAATAAATAACTAAAACCTTAACTTTATGCACTTTAAATCTCTACACAACTTTTTGCTGATAGTCCTATGCACCATCGGCATCGGTTTTGCCAGTGCCCCGCCAGCCGCGGCAACAATTACGCTGACCAATCTCAACACCGGCAAGGTGTTGACCGGCACAACCACTGGAGACGGTCCTTTCGCCTCCGGATTCGGTGCAGTTACCCAAGGTACAAGCGGTATTGTTGTCAACGGTGATTATACCAATAATGGCTGTTTAAGAGTCGATGTCAAGGTTGACAAAGGCGGTGCCACCGGCAGTGTCAAACCCGCAATGACTATTATGGCCAATGGCGGCAACTCCAGCCTCATCAATGAGTTAAAAGTTCACCGCATTGCCAGCGATGCAACGTCAGAGACTTTTGCGCTCTACTACATCCCTGCGAACAAAACAGAAAACGGCTCGCGTGTCAAGTATACATTTACATGCGGCGGTGAAAGTGCCTGGTTCCGTCTAGGCCCAACTTTTATCGATACGAGCAAAAAGAGCTCGGTAACGCCCGTTCTCAAGGGCACAGATGCCCTTGGCGGCTCGGGCACCATCGCACTCTCCAGCAATACGTTCGACCTCAACGCCATCAAAACCGATAACGACTGGAAGACCAACGGCAAGCTCGTGCGCGAGCTGACTGTTACCGGCACCAATGTCACCGGCAACATCACCCTGACCATCTCGCCCGCAGGCAATGGCCTGTCCGTCTCTCCCACCACCTTGCCCGCCGCCGGCGGCAAGGTCACCATCACCTACAAGCCCCAGACAGGCAATGCTGTACACACCAACCCCTACCCCGTTCTCTACGTAAAGGCTGACAACGCAACCACTCAGTCCGCTGAACTAAGAACCACTTGGGACGGCTCAACCCACACCGAGGGCGTTACCACCGTGCCCACTATCCCCGCCGGCACCTTCGACCCCGACATCTACGAGTGCAAGACCTTCACGGGCCGCACCACCGTCTCGCTGCGCTGGGAGCTCAAGAACCCCGACAAAATCGAGCTCAAATCATACTCGCAGAGCGTTATCAATTCAGAGTTAGATGCAACCACAAAAGCCCGGATGATTGCCTGGAATGAGGCCTACGACAAGTACACCGCCATGACATACACCCTGTTCCGCGACGGCAAAGAAATCGTCTCGGGCCTCGACATCACCTCGTATGTTGACATGAACGTCCCCGTTGGCGAGCACAAATATTATGTTGTTACCCACTACAGAAACGGCACCAGAACCGCCAGCTCGGCAGAACAGACCGTCACGGTCGAGCGCGACATGGCCATCACCAACTACGTCCTCGAAGAAATCTACAACTACCCCATCGTCGACGGATGACGATGCCGGCGTCAACCGCGAAGGCTTCCTCTACAAATATAACTTTGACGGTAAAGGCGACCCCATCGATCCCAACCAGGGTGTAGCCAGCGGCGCCCCCGGCGACGGTGTGCGTCAGGGTGTATTCTGCAACGGTTTATGGTACATCGCCATGGTTTCGAACCGCCAGGCTGAAAAATGGGTTGACCCCAAAGGTGAAGACTTGACCGACAGAAAAGCCAACGCCCTCGGTTATGCTGCCAAAGAGTACCCCTCCGACGAAGTAGGTCACATCCTCACTATTACAGCCGACGGCATCAACAATAACCCCCTCAAAATAAGATCAGAACTCAGAACACTGTCCAACCAGTCGCTGGCAGTTATCCCAAATACAACAAACAAATGGAGTCCCTACCTCTATTTCCGTGGCTACAACGGCAATCCCGGCGACAAAAACGCCAGCGATAAGATTTCGGTTAAAGACGGTGAGCGTTATTTCCAGACTATCACCGATCTCGGTGGTTGCTTCGCCTACAAACAGACCAAGCACTGGGCTGCTTCCGGCGATATCAAGACCGAGGCCGACGCCCACAAGGACATTGCACAGTACTACC
The DNA here is from genome assembly GCA_004553485.1 of Bacteroidales bacterium. Taxonomy (GTDB): domain Bacteria; phylum Bacteroidota; class Bacteroidia; order Bacteroidales; family Muribaculaceae; genus CAG-873. Next base: position 19,039 of record SFLG01000032.1, read on the forward strand.
GCACCCACTATATGGCTGCCCGCGGTAAAGTGGAAGAAGGCACCGGCAAGCTGTGCTTCGCAATGAACATGAGCCACGACGCTTACATCGTAGACCTCGACAAAAGCGGCAACCCGACTGCCTACCACAAGATTACCGCTCCCACCACCGCCATTACTGCCGCAGGCAAAACCGTCGACATCGACGCCGGTTCCGAGAACTACATCTTCCCCGTCGAGGGCGAGCCCAACAAGTACATCCACGTGATGCGCTCGAGCGGTATCTTCCTTGTTGACGTCACCGACATCAACAACCCCGTATATACCCTCATCTCCTCAGACCAGTCCGAGGTAACCTCGGCTTCCGGTCTGACCTTCACCCTCAAGAACACCATGGACGGCTCGACCGACCTGTTCTACATCCACGGTACTTCGATATACTCCAACAACTCCGGCCACTTCCGCATCGACATGCCCCAGCGCACCATGAACGACGGCAAGTACACCGGCGACATCCACACCGCCAACTTCAGCAACATGGTGCCCATGGCCTCGAAGCTGCAGGACGCCATCCCCGGTTTTATTGCCGGTAACTCGAACGGTATGTGGTTCGGCACCAAAGACGACACCGAAGACGGCATCGCCGTCAAGTACATCTACCAGTACGTCCCCGGTGTACGCTTTGCCAAGTACAAATTCTATCCCGTTCAGGCCTTCCCGCCCGCACGGCCTACCATTGATGTTGTAATCCGCCACGACGACCCCGCCAAGGACAACACCCCCCATATGGCCGACGACATCACCCACTTCGACATCGCATACTCGTGGAAGCGTCCCGCCAACTTCGGCTCTCTGTCAGGCGCAGCCTTGAACTTCAAGATTGACGGATACAACGCCGAACTGCTCGACCCCAACGGCCACGTTATCGAAACTCGCTACGTTGCCGCCCAGGCCGGCGAGGACGACAACACCGTCTACGGTCCCTTCTACTACAACCAGCACCAGCCTGCTGCTACCGGTGGCAAGCTCGACTTCAGCTCGTACAATCCCGAAACTGCCGGTCAGGCACATATCTACGACGTTCACGATGGCAAATACACCATCCGTGTTACCCCCGTCTACGTTTCGACAAGCGACACCAGCCGCAAGTACACCGGCGAGAACGGTCTTGCTCAGGACGCTACCGACTACACTCCGGAAATCCTGAACATCCGCGCCAAGCTGTTCCAGTCTAAGGATACCCCCAACCTCTACCGTGTCGACATCGACTTCAACCGCGCTCCCCGTCACGATGAAGAGACAAGCTTCGCTAATCCCGGTGGTAAGGAATACACTTTCTACAACGGTGACGGAAATGTTGTCAACCACAAGCTTGCCGAGCCCGCTTCGCGCTTCAAACTCGAGGTAAGTAAGAACGGTGGCACCACCTGGCAGGCTATCGACAACCTGCGCGTATTCTACGACGGTAATATTCTCATCAACGAGAAGAACCCCACCGAAGTGGCTGAAATCGATATAATCAACGCCAACATCAACAAGCACGGTGGTGTGCCTCACTCGGGCACTCACAATGGCTTCATCAAGCACGACTACAACTTCGGCGGCAACTTCACCAACCGTAGCACCCGCGCCGGCGTCAAGGCCCGCGCTGCCCGTCAGCTCGACACCTACGGCGACAAGATGTACGTCCAGGAGGCTATCGCACACCTCTACGGCGACGTCAGCACCGTTAACCAGACTATTCTCGATAAGGAGAAGGAGAACGGCGCCTTCCAGGCCGTGGCCTACCACATGGTAGACGGCTCGAAGGAGGATGTCTCGAACATCCGCAACTGGATGTATCGCGCAACGGCTCTCTATGCCGACAACCAGCCCTACGCTTCGATCAAGCGCAGCGCCTCGGTAGAGACGACTCTCGGCGATCCCACCACCACCGGTGTTGAGGACGCTATCGCCGACGCCGCAGAGGGCGTACACATCTGGCCTGTTCCCGCCGAGAGCGAGCTGCACATCGCAGCCGGCGAGGCTATCGAGTCGGTCAGCATCTACAACATCAGCGGTTCGTGCGTGGCCTCGTTCAAGGGCAACGGCGACACCACGATGACTGTCAGCGTTGACAACCTGGCC
>SFLG01000105.1 GCA_004553485.1 Bacteroidales bacterium
CTTCTTGGCTGTCTTGGCCGCTTTTGCTCTGCAAAGGTACGGCTTTTATTTTATCCCACCAAATTTTTGCCAAACTTTTTGCAAACAGCACGTAAAAGCACCTTTAAGCGCGCCATTAAACAGCTACAGTCGACAAGCCTAAAACGCCCCTATAGCCCAATACCCAATTTAGCTAACTTACAGGGCCTTAAGGTCCTTAAAGACCTTAAAGACCTTAAAGACCTTAAAGACCTTAAAGACCTTAAAGACCTTAAAGACCTTAATATCCCCAAAGCCTCCCAATTACCCTACTCGGCTTTACTGGTAGTTGGCCTTGATGAAGTCAAGGATGGTGAAGTTGGTGCGGTAGGGGGCGGTTTTGACCGTGGTGACGGTGGTGACTTGGTCGACCTTGCCGGCGATGACGGTCCGGATAAAGTCGTAAATCTCGCCCTTGTCGCGCAGCATCGGGTAGATGGCGATGCTATGGTCGGCGCCGTTGAAGCGGTGGAACCAGTGGTTTACGCCTTGGGCGGTCAGGCTCTCGCTGATGGCGGCCGAGCCGAAGAGACCGGCCTCGCCCATCGTCAGCTCGCCGAAGGGCACGTTGCTGTCAGCGTCGCCATGAAACAGAAGCATCGGGCACGGCTTACTGTCCCACGACAGGCCGTCGCCGCTCATTATCGCTCCGGCAAACGACACCACGCCGGCATATTGGAAGCCGCTGAGAGCAGTGGGGACGCCGCCGTTGCAGAGCTCGTACTCGCACTGCAGAGCCGTCACCGCTCCCGCGCTCGAGCCACAGGCAAAAATCTGCGACGGATTGACATTCAGCTTCCCGGCATAACCGGCCACGTAAGCCGTTGCCGTCAGGAAATCGGTGCAGGCCATCTCCACAGCCCCCTGCAGACGTTCGGCCATCGCACCGAACGAGCTCATATCGGCCGCCGACAGGTCCTTCAGCCCCGTGCGGTAGTCCACCGTAAAGACATTCACCCCGTTGTCGGCCAGAAACTCAAACATCGGCACATAACGGGCATCATCGCGCTGACCGCCGACAAAGCCGCCGCCAAAGGCAAAAATCAGCGCCGGAGCGCCGCCCTCAGCCGGTGCCGCCTGATAGTGGTCCATCCGCAGCGTATCGCCCGCTACCACATTATATACATACGTCTGTCGGGGAGCGCCATACGCCACCACCCCGCAAATCGTCAAAACTGCCAACAACAAAATCTTTTTCATAAACACAAGTGCTTTAACGTCAGTAATCAATATAAATTGTCAGTCATCAATCCAAATAACGCCCAATCAGCCCAAATTTATTGTCTCCTCCACAAAATTTTCTCCTCCACAAAAAAAATATATGCCGCCGTCACATCAGATGCTGACAGCGGCACATTGTACCCGAAGTGGGACTCGAACCCACACAGCCGTTATGGCCAAGGGATTTTAAGTCCCTCGTGTCTACCATTCCACCATTCGGGCAAAGGTCGGACACTGCAAAGGTACGATAATTTCTTGGATTGCCAAATTATTTGTAATTTTGGTGTTGCAGAAATTGTCCTTCGGCGCTCAAAAGCACTTACGGTGCGTTGCGCTGAGGCGCTTGATGAATTAAAGCTGAAGAATCCGGAAATACGGTACAGATATCGTTCGGCCCTACATTGCATACGGCCGTTGGATTAATAAAACAAAGTTATGGCACTGAACGAGGATATGACAGTCAGTCAACTTAAGAGAGAAATTACGGGGGCGCTTACCGAGGCGGTCGGGGCGGGAGAGGCTGCGGCGATGAGTCGCGAGATTATCCGGCACCTGTTAGGGTACAGCCCTGTCAAGGCCGTCATCAATGGCGACCGGACGGTGGAGCCGCTTACTGTCCGGGCCGCCGGCGACATTGTGGCGCGCGTCAAGGACGGCGAACCGCTACAGTATATCGTTGGCACGGCGCCGTTTATGGGGATGGAGCTGAAGGTGACTCCCGCGGTGCTTATCCCGCGTCCGGAGACGGCGGAGCTGGTGGACATCATCGGCGACGCGTGGAAAGGGCGCACGGGTCTGCGCGTGCTCGACATCGGCACGGGCAGCGGCTGCATCGCCATCGCTCTGAGCCGCCTGCTGCCTTTCAGCACCGTAACCGGTCTGGACGTCAGCGCCGACGCCCTCGACGTCGCCCGCGAGAACGACAGCCGACTCGGCGCAAAAGTTACGTGGCGACAGGCCGACATCCTCACCGCCGCGCCGCAGGCCGACACTTACGACATCATCGTCAGCAACCCGCCCTACATCGCCGACAGCGAGCGGCAGACGATGGACCCGCGCGTGTACGGGCACGAGCCCACGGGGGCGCTCTTCGTCCCCGACAGCGACCCGTTGAAGTTCTACCGCGCCATTGCCGCCTACGCCGCCACCGCCCTCAGCCACGGCGGTGCGCTCTACTTCGAGATAAACCCGCTGTTTGTAGACAGTCTGCGCGACCTGCTGACAAAGGCCGGATTCGCCGACATCGACATCCTCCGCGACTTCCGCGGCAACTACCGTTTTGCCGTATGCCACCGTTGAAACGTACCGTAACCCCGGCCCAGGCGCAGGTGCGCCTCGAGGACCTGTGCGCCAAGGCCGAGCGCTGCACATGGGAGCTGCGGCAGAAGCTGCGTCTGTGGCAGATCGCACCCTCTGAGGCCGAGGCAATTATAGACCGGTTGACGCGCACACGCTTTGTCGACGACGCACGCTTTGCCCACTCGGTGGTGCACGACAAGGTGTCCTTTGAGCGTCGCGGACGCCTGTACCTGCGCCGGTACCTGGCCGCCCGCCACATCCCGTCGGCGACAATAGCAGACGCCCTCGTCGAAATCGACGAGGACGTCTATCAGAAAAATCTTGTGCACGTACTGCAGGCGCGCCTGCGGTCAAAGCCCGAGCTTGCCGAGACCTTCGAGGGACGCACCAAGATCTACCGTTACGGCGTCGCCCGCGGCTACGAGCCCGCCCTGGTATCCGAGGTCCTGAAGGCCCTGCTGCGCAAGTAATTGCCCCCGGACGCCCTTATCTGTACATCGGGAACCTTTGTCCGAGAAGCCCGGAGAGCGGTCGCTCGGGCCCGTTTACTCGGCCAGGCAGTCGTCAAGCTGAGCGATAATGGCGTCGGCGTTGAGGTTCTGGCCGATGAAGACCAGCTTTATCAGACGGTCGCCGTAGTCAGGGTCCCAGTCGCGGCGCAGCAGCGGGTCGTTCTCCATCATCTGTTTCAGCTCGTTTTCGGGAGCCGTCGCGCACCAGTAGCCGGCCTGCGTGAGGTTTTTCTGCGTGCCGGCCGTCTCGAACAGATAGCTCATATCGCGGTTGTTGGAGAAGTAGAGCACACCCTTCGAGCGGATGATGCCCTTGGGCCAATGGCTGCCTACAAACCAGTCGAACTTATTGAGGTCGAACGGCTTGCGGCGGTAATACACAAAGGTTGTGATGCCATATTCCGCGGCATGGTCGTGGTCGCCGTGCTCATGGTGATGATGGTCGTGGTGATGGTGATGGCCATGATCGTG
>SFLG01000106.1 GCA_004553485.1 Bacteroidales bacterium
GCAGTCGGGCTATCGTGAACAGAGCCACGGTCTCTGCCATTCGGCTTCTATCCCTAACGCATTGCCTCGGAGATACCTCTGGGGCTTTTTCTTTTGCGGTGGAGTGAGCCAAAGCCGTGGGCTACCGCTCCACTGATTCGTCTTTGCGGAAGGCTTGCTTAGTAAGAGTAAGGCATTGTGTCGCTCACCGAACATTGGCTACTGCACTCGGATTCGGGAGTTGTAGGCACTGCGGAAATGTTTGCTCTCTCGTCTGCCGTACCACTGCACTTGATTATATAAGGTGTTGCCGCTTTCTCCGCTCTAAGTCTGCACTGCGGATAAAATGTTGTCATTGTCGCTAATCAGAATTGATTGTCACATAACATTGTGCAAGCCTAATGCACGATAGAAAATTTTCCATTACAAAGTTAGCGATTTATCCACGCTCAAAAAGGGTAAAACAAGCAGCCTCGACAAATCTTCCTTTTTAGTCTGCGCCGAATTTTCGTGCCAGCAAGAGCAGAGCGGAGCTTGCGCCGGCTATGCCGAACGCAGCCGAAAATGCGCCTTGCGAAAAAAGAGTATCGGTCTTGCCCTTGTCGGCTGTCGCTTCGCCCTTTCCCTCATGCTCGGCAGTGTTCAAACAAGTTTGACACTGCTCTCGCTCAATCGGTCAAGTGCCATTCGCTCCTGATTGCAATGTAAAATCAATCGCGCCTCGGCGCACAGGAACTTGACGGAGCGGCGAACGCAGAGCCGTGCTTGCACGAGCTATGCTGAGATGCGACGGAAAGCGCGAAGCGAATTAACAATTTAATTCTTACGACAAACCGCCGTGGGCGGCGGTTAGAGGTTAAGGGGGTCGAAGAGGGCGCTTTGGAGGTCGGTGATGGAGGAGAGGGGGATTTTGGTGCCGTCGGTGAGGGTGAGGAGGTCGTAGCTTTCCTCTATTTTTTTGATTGTGCCGGTGATGGTGACGTAGGCGCCGCCGGCTTTGTGGGCATCGGGCTTGAAGTAGGTGATTTGGAGGGAGGGGGAGGCGGGGGATGTGGGGATGTCGGTGGATGTGGCGTTGGTGGTGAGGGCGAGGATGTAGTTGAGTTTGAGGGAGAGGGTTTGCTGTTGGTCGGGGGAGAGTTCGGCGAAGGCGGTGGTGAGGCGGGCGGTTTCGGCGATGGCGTCGTTGTGGCCGGTGAGGGCGGCGAAGGGGGCAAACTGCGCGGCACGGCTCTCCAGCGGCATTTGCGGGTGTCGCCCGCTCTGCGGATGGGGGAGGTTGACTATGTCTTCGTAGGGAAAAATGTCGCTCATGCTGTGTACTTGTTGTTCGTTGGTTTGTTGTTTACCCGGCCTGACGGCCCATGCTGTGTACTTTTGTTTGTCGGTCTGCGTTGTGTTGCCCGGCTTGTCGGTTAGGCTTTGTGTCCGCCGATTTGTTGGTTGCGGTCTTTCTGGGTGGCGCCATCGGCGTAGTTGAGGCCTTTGAGGATGATGTTTTTGCCGAACTGCCGGCGCAAGCGTATGATGGCCTGCTGGCGGCGCCGTTCTTTTGCCAGGGCTTCGGCCTCGGCTTTGCGCTGCCGCTCCAGCTCGTCGTTGTCGGCGAAGAGGTCGAGCTGCAGCGGTTGTGCTGCGGCCTTTATCGCGCTCTCCGGCATAAGGCGGTTGATGGACAGAGTGAGGCGACGCACGAGCAGCCGGGGGTCGGCGATGCGGTCGAACAGCTCGGTGACTTTGTCGATGATGAGGCGCGACGACGATGTGTAGCTGTCGAAGTTGGCCGTGCCGTGGCCGTGGTGCGGGATCTTCCGGCCGTAAGAGTCGGTGGTGACCTTGCCGTGGTACTGCGAGGCAATGGCCGGGTCGGAGAGGTTGGCCACGTCGTAGCCGATGGTGAGGACAATCTGGTTGGTGACGAGCCCTTTCTCCACCAGGTCGAGGGCCACACTGTCGGCCATCTCCTGCACAACAGTGCGCGCCTTGACGCTGGGATAGGCGCTCTGCAGCACCTGGCCGCTCGACATCGAATGAGTCTCGGGGCGGTAGGCCTTCACCATATCCATCGTCACCGGCTCCCATCCCCAAGCGTGGTCGATGAGCAGCTCGGCGTTGACGCCAAACTCCTTGTAGAACCAGTCCTCGTGCGTCAGCGACGCCCGTGCCACGTCGCCCATGGTATACATCCCCGCGGCCTCGAGCCGCCGGGCTATGCCCTTACCGAGCCGCCAGAAGTCGGTGAGGGGCTGATGCGTCCACAGATGGCGGCGGTAGCTCATCTCGTCCAGCGCGGCGATGCGCACGCCGTCCTTGTCGGGCGGCATCTTCTTGGCCACGATGTCCATGGCGATTTTGCACAGGTACATATTTGTGCCTATCCCCGCCGTGGCCGTTATCCCCGTCTCGTTCAGCACCTCGCGTATCATCAGCATCGCCAAGTCGTGTGCCGACAGCTTGTATGTGTCGAGGTAGGCGGTGGCGTCGATGATGACCTCGTCGATGGAATAGACGTGGATGTCCTCGGGGGCGATGTGGCGCAGGTAAATGTCGTAGATGCGGGTCGAATAGTCGACGTACAGTTTCATTCGCGGCTGCGCAATCATGTAGTCGACGGCGAGGTCGTTGCGGCGTGCAAGCTCGGCCCCTGATGTGCTCGAGCCCGCGCGGCCACGCTGTCGGTTGACCTCCCTTACGCGCTGCACCACCTCGAACAGGCGGGCGCGGCCACCGATGCCGAAGGCCTTGAGGGCGGGCGAGACGGCCAGGCAGATTGTCTTTTCGGTGCGCGAGGCATCGGCCACAACAAGGCATGTGTCGAGCGGATTAAGGCCCCTCTCAACACATTCGACCGAGGCGTAGAAGCTCTTCAGGTCGATGGCTATGTACTGTTTCTCCGCCATATCGGCATCCCCGGGTGAGAGTTATAAGAAAGCTTAGAGACCTTTGGGTCGTTAGAGTCTTTAAAGGTCCTTAAGGTCGTTAGGGTCTTTAAAGGTCCTTTGGGCCATTAGAGTACGACATCGAAGCCGGCGTTGCGGACGGCGTCAGCGATGTCCTTGTCGCTGAAGTCGCCCTCGACGATGGCTTTGCCGGGGTGCAGGACAACCTCGACTTTTTCCACGCCCTTGACGTTACTGATGGCCTTGGTGACGGTGGCCTGGCAGTGGGTACAGTTCATGCCCTTTACGATATATTCCTTTGTCATTTCGGTAGTGTTGCTGATATGTTTGTGATTAGGTTTGAGAAGCGCGTAAGCCAACAGCAGCACGAGAATGCCCGAGCAGACGGTGCTGAAGCGAGGCAAGGTATATGAGGGCCGACTTGCGTCCCATCTCGCGCGAAATCAGCGCAAACGAGGCAAAGTTTGCGGCCGGTCCGGCCATTAGCAGCACAAGGGCGGTGCCGGGCGATAGTCCCTTCATCATCAGCGAGAGGGCGATGGGTATCGAGCCCGTGGCGCAGACATACATCGGTATGGCGATTACCAGGACGGCTATCATCGACAGCAGAGGCCGGCTGCCGATGACGGCAAAGAAGTCGGCGGGCACATACACCGTAATCAGCGCGGCGATGACAAGGCCGATGACGAGCCAACCGCCGATGCTCGACACAAGGTCGACATATCCGTATTTAAGGGCGCTGAGGCATTTTGCGCCGAACGACTGACGCTCCTGCCCGTCCTCGGTCTCGGGGGCCGTTGCGTCGCAGCAAGCCTCGACCGGCTCCTCGCTTCTGCCCACTGCCAGGCCGCCGAAAACGGCGGTGACGATAGCGGCGACGGGGCGCACAAGGGCAAAGGCCGGCCCGAGCAGCGACCATGTGGCGGCGATGCTGTCGACACCGGTCTGCGGAGTGGAGATAAGGAAGGACGTCGAGGCAGCCTTAGAGGCGCCGTTGCGCCGCATGCCTATCGCCGTGGGCAGCACGCCGCACGAGCACAGCGGCAGGGGCACACCCACCGCCGCAGCCTTCACGACCGACTTCCAGCCGCGTCCCGACAGGTGCCGTGCAAACACCCGCTGCGGAATAAACGCGTGCATTATGCCCGCAATGAGAAAGCCCAGCATGATATAGGGCGACATCTCATTGATCATATATAAAAGAGAACCTAACAATTCCATCTCAAAAATGTAATCTACAATAATAGAGCCCGGGCGGCTTCTCCGCCCCGACAGACCCGGACGCCCGCCGTCGGCCGCCGCCCGAATCCCAACACAAAGATACGAAATTTTCCCCATAACCCGAAACGCCGCCCTCGGATGCGCGCTGCTGTGTATGAAGACAGACCGGCCGAAGCTGACGGAAAACGGTTCGGAGACTTCGAGATGGATCTCATTGTCGATGCTTACGGGCACGCCATCCTCGTTCTGCCTGAGCGTATGACCGGCTTCGTTACGATGGAGAAGTTGCCATACGGCAAGAGAGCCAAGCCATTGGCGAAAACTGTCGTCAAACTGCTGTATGCCTATCGCAAGTACTTGAAAACCATTACCACGGACAATGGCAGCGAGTTCGCGGCCCATCCGGACATAACTGCCGGTTTACGCATGAAAGGGCTTGACGATGTGACGGTTTACTTTGCCGACAGCTATTGCTCCCGGCAGAAAGGCGCTGTTGAAAACGACAACAAACTTATCCGCCAATATACCCCCCAAAATCAAACTTCAACGACACCCCTGACCAATATGTTAAGAACGTCGCAAAAAACTGAACCTCAGACCTCGCAAAAACTCGGTTTTTCTAACCCAAAGACCGAGTTTTTCAAACAAATCGCTAATTTTGCACTTGCCAGTTGAACCTGCGAGACACTATATATGCCCTTAAACATATAGCTTTCGGTATCTTAGTTAAAAAATATTTCGTAACTTCGCAATTAATACAGATAACTCACAAAACTAAACGCCTTAATCGGCTTATTAACACATCAAACTTTCTTAAATACATGAAAGCAGACGACAGAAGAAAACTTATAGAACGAGTGCAGACGCTCGACGGCATCACTGATGACGAACGAGCTGCACTTCTTGACTTGCTCCGCGAGAGCAAAACCTATGGACTTGTGTGGGAAGACAAGCCCGAAGATGTGGAAGACCGTCTGCGCGAGGAATTGCCGGTGCTTGTGGAGCGTAACGATGATAAAGTCCACTCGATAATTTCAGACAACCCCGATGCTCCTAATCATATAATCATTGAGGGTGATAACCTCGAAGCACTTTCCACGCTCGCTTACGCCCACGCCGGAAAAATCGACGTTATCTACATCGACCCACCTTATAATACAGGCAACAAAGACTTTATCTACAACGACTCTTACGTTGACTCCGAGGACAGTTACCGCCACTCAAAATGGCTGTCGTTTATGTCGAAGCGTCTCCGCATCGCCAAGAAACTGCTTACGGAAAATGGAGTGATCTTTATTAGTATCGGCTCTGACGAAGTTGCACAATTAGTTCTATTATGCAATGATGTTTTCGGTGAAAATAATCAGGTCGCTATCATATCTCGTGTACAAAAAAAAGGAAACGGAAAAGGCACGCACTTTTCTCCTGCAATTGATTATGTTCTTACTTATGCAAAAAATAAAAACTTATTAGGAAAATTTCACTCTGCAAATACTGCAAAATTTCCTCATATTGAAATAAGTGGTCCGAGAAAAGGTGAGTATTATGAAGATACAAAATCTCTTTTTCAAGGGTCGCTTGATTCAAGACCTAATCAAAGATATTACATTCAATGTCCTGATGGAAGTTTTATTATACCTCCAGGAAATACATTTCCTGAAGATATCTTTGATGGCTCGTTCATTGTACCTAAAGACAATGATGATAAATGCTGGCTTGGTCATGGGATTCATATCTTAGACAAAAAGACCTTCTTGTATTCAAAAAAGTAAAGAAAGCCTCATTAGTAAATGAATTTGGGGAGCCATCACATTGGAATGTATATACAAAAAGATATCAAACAGATGCAGAAGAAAAAGGAAAAATTCCTCCAAATTATATAGATGACTGCATTAACTCGTTGGGAACATCTACTTTATCTGATTTAGGTATTGATTTTTCTTTTTCAAAACCTTGTGAATTAATTTCAAAACTAATTGGTTATTCGAATAAGGAAGATAACATTTATGTTCTCGATTTCTTTGCCGGCAGTGGCACCACGCTACATGCTGTGATGCAACTTAATGCCGAGGATGGGGGCAAGCGCACTTGCATACTCTGCACCAACAATGAGAATGATATCTGCGAGAATGTCACTTACGAGCGCAACAAGCGTGTGATTAACGGCTACACCAAGCCCAACGGCGAGGCAGTGGAAGGACTTCACGACAACAATCTCCGCTACTACCGCACTGCTTTTGTGGGTCGTAGCCGCTCGGTGCAAAATATGCGACGCCTTGTGAATCTCTCCACCGATATGCTCTGCATTAAGGAAGACCTTTACACCGAGAAAAAGCAGTTTGCCGGACAGCACGTGTTCCGCTTCTTCGACGATGGCAAAAAACAAATGCTCGTGATATATCGAGAGGAAGTCATCGCCGAACTTGTGCCGCTCATCGCATCGACCGACTATGCCGAGCCTATCAAGGTGTATGTGTTTTCGCCGAGCGAAGACCCATGGGAGGCAGAGTTTGAGGACGTTGCCGACAAGGTGCAACTCTGTGCCTTGCCGCAAGCCATCTACAACACATATAAACGC
>SFLG01000107.1 GCA_004553485.1 Bacteroidales bacterium
AGTCCGATTTTCATTATGTCCTCCTCGAAGGTGTCGCGGTTGATGGCGCGGTTGCGGAGTTTGTTGCGGTAGGCGTAGATGGTGTTTACCGAGTATCCCTGTATCTGGGCTATGCGGCCCGTGTCGTCGAGGCCCATGCGCATGAAGGCCAGGATGCGCAGGTCGGTGTTGAGGCGCTCGCCCTCGCGCAGCTCGATTTTTTTGTCGGGTTGGAGAAGGGCGTTGACGTCGCGCACAAAGGTGGGGTAGATGCTTAGGAAGGCGTCGTCGAAGACGTTGAAGAAGGCCTCGGTCTGCTCGTTCATCAGCTTGTCGGCCTGCAACATGCGCGTCACCTCATCGGTCTTGCCCGCCGCGAGTTTGCTGCATGCCGATAGCGAGATACGGCGCATGCGGTCCATGTAGAGCAGACACAGCGACAGTGCCTGCGATATGTGCACTTCTTTCTTGCGGGCGGCCAGGTCGAGAGAGCGACTTGCCGCACGCAGCTTGCGTGTCTCGCGCCGCGCCCTCAGCAGTATCACGCCGATGATGGCGAGTGTCACCGCCAGGGCTATCAGCGTTATGGTAAGAACAAGGCGGCTGCGCTCGAGCGTCGCCACGTGTTCGTCCTGGATGAGCGTCGCCGCCGTCGAGGCCTGCAGCTGGCGAGCTTTCACGCCCGAGCGGTTGGCGTCTTCGGCGGCGATGTGCATGTAGCGGTAGGCGCGGTCTTCGTCGCCGATGCCGTGCAGAGCCATGGCGAGGTTGTGCAGCGACGGCAGGTCGACGCTGCCGCGGTGTATGTCGGCGCCGATGGCCAGCGTGAGGTAATGGATGTATGCCGGAGTGTCACCCTTGTGCTTTGCCACGCGTGAGAGCAGGGTGGCCGAGCGGCTGCGGATGTGTGTGTCGCCCGACTCGGTCTGCAGCACGTCGCGCAGCACGGTGGCGGCGTCGTCATAGCGACACTGGTAGAGCAGATGCTCGCCCAGGGCGATGCGGAAGTCGTTGTCGTCGGGTCCGTCGCGCAGGGCGTTCAGGTACAGACTCTGGTAGTGCGCCACTTTTTCGCGCAGCAGCTCGGGCTTGCGTGCGCTGTCCTGGAAGAAGTCGGCGAAGTTGTAGTACATATCGCGGCCACAGCGGTAATAATCAACCATCTGCTCCTGCGACAGCAGAGTGGTGTCTATGTCGGCGTAAACGTTTTCGGCATCCTCGAAGAAGCATCCCAGTGGCAGGACGGCGGCAAGGCGCATACGGCAGAGGTTGAGCTCGAGGCTGTCCGTGCAGATGTCCATCGCGCGCTCCAGGTATACTATTGCCGAGTCGCTGTTGATGTCCTCGTAGTTGATGTCCTCGTACGCGTCTGAAATTTCGCGGAAGCCCGTAGCCGAGGGTCGCCCGGAAGCCTTTGCCTTCAGCGCCTCGATGCGTTTGAGGCGGATGGCCAAATCGTCGTCGCGGTTTTTCAGCAGCTTGTCCAGCTGCTCAAGGTCGGCCATGACGTTCTTGTCCAGCCTGTGCCCCTTGTCCGCCCGGGCCGCGCCCGGCCACAGCATCACCGACGCCAGCACCACCGGCATCAGCCACCGAACAATCATATTGCAGCCTAACCTAAGCATTGCGATGAATAACAGTTCCCTTAAGCACAAAAAACTATAATACAAAGGTAAACAAAAATGCCGAAAAACCCACAACCCCAAGTTTTGTGAGGGGTAGCGAAAATTTTTTGGGGTAGGATTTGGTCAAATCAAATAAAAGTGCTAACTTTGCAGACGCAAAGCCGGAAAGGCAATGGCTCATTAGCTCAATTGAATTTGAATAGAGCATCTGACTACGGATCAGAAGGTTACAGGTTTGAATCCTGTATGAGTCACAAATACCGGCTAAGCATGGCTCATTAGCTCAATTGAATAGAGCATCTGACTACGGATCAGAAGGTTACAGGTTTGAATCCTGTATGAGTCACAACAGGCCGGCATCCCAAACGGGGTGCCGGCCTTGTTGTGTTGATGGGGCGGGGGGGTGAATGTGATGTGTGTAGTGTATGTGATGTATGTGGAGTATGTTATTAAAAAAGCGTAGCGCCGGGTGGCGCTACGCTTGGACGGTATAGAGATGGGGGTGATGGGTCGGGGTGGCCGGGGCAGGCTGCTTGCCGTGGTGCCGGGGCGGTTATTCGCCGTGGGGGCGGTTACTCGCCGAGGAGTTTGGTGAGGGCGGCGGAGAGGTCTTCGCCGACGAGGTCGCGGAAGGCGATGGTGCCGTCACCGTTGAAGACGACGATGCAGGGGATGCCGCTGATGCCGTAGGCGTCGGTGGGGGCCGTCTGGCCGTTTACCCAGACTTCCCAGGGAAGACCCAGCTCTTTTACGGCGGCGAACGAGTCGTCGGGCTCGTCCCAAACTGCTACGCCGAGCACTTTCAGGCGGTCGCCGTATTTGTCGTGGATGGCCTTGAGGTTAGGCATCTCGCGGCGGCAGGGTCCGCACCACGAGGCCCAGAAGTCCACCAGGACGGGTGTGCCCTTGCCCACGACATCGCTGAGACGGTGAGTCTTGCCGTCGTAGGTGACCTCGAAGTCGGTGAACTTGGCACCGGCCTGTGTGGCCAGCTTGGCGTTGTTGGCGGCGATGAGCTTCTGCACGCGCTTGCTGTTCATCAGGGCGGGGTGCTCGTCGACGACCTTCTTCAGCTCGTTGGGCTCCATGCCGTATGCCGTGTCGAGGAACAGGCTCAGACCCAGCAGATTGTCGATGTTGGCCATTGCCTGCTGCTGCACGTAAGCCTGGTACTCGTTGTAAGCGGCCTCGGCGGCAGCTTCGTCCTTGGCCTGCATGGCGGCCTGATATTTTGCGACGATTTCGTTGACATGGGCGTTGATGTCGTTCATTTTGCCGTTGAGCGCCCCGCCCGTAGCGGTGTTTTTGGCCGGGTCGAAGAGGATGTCGCCGTCCTCGATGAAGAAGACGTCGCTGCGCTTGCCGTCAAGGGTGAGGCGCGCCATTACGGGAGCGTCGAGGGTGCCCGAGAAGACGGCCTTGCCCTCGTCCACCATCACCGAGTCGATCTTTTTGCCGTTGTCGTAGTTGACGAGAAAAGCCATCGCGCCATCCTCGTCGGGGGTGAGGTTGACCGTAACCTTGTAGTTGCCGGCGGCGGCAGAGGCGACACAGGCTGCCAGGGCCGCGAGGCACATAATTCTGATTTTCATGTTGTAAGTTTGTGGTTTATGTAACTTGTTTTATTGCAAATGTAACAATAAAACGGCAAGTAACGGCCACGGGTTATAATTAAAGTAAGTTAAAATGTGTTTTTTTGTATGCAAACCAAAGCGGAGGGCGGTTGTTATAAAACAAGAGCGACGTGCTTTCGGCAAGTTCATACATTACGCAACGTTCACACACATTGCAGAAGAACACAATATAATCATAATATTATATAAAACACACAACGTTATGAAAATCAGTACTTCACTGCTGATGGCCCTTGTGCTGACGTGCGCGGCTGTTGTGCCCGCGACATCGTATGGCGAGCCGGTGGCCAAAACGGGCAATGCACCCGACGGCAAAGGCGCCTCCACCCTTATCCCCAGCCGTGCCGTCATACTTTACGGCGACCCGTCCAAGGCCGATTCGGCAGTGCTTGCCGTGTATTACTCGTGCGAGTATCTCGACTTCAACGACCCTGATGCGCCCCGCTTTATGATGCTTGACCGCGAGGGCAAGATAGCCTTTGGTGTCGGCGGCTCGCTGTATGCCATCGGCAGTTACGACTTCAAGGGCTGTGTCGACGCCCCCGGGTTTGCTCCGTACGACATCGCCGTCCCCGCCAACCCCGAGCTGCGCCAGCGTCTCGCCGGCAACCTGGGCAGCAGCAGCCTCACCGCCAACCTGGCCGGCAAGATGCCCTATTTCGGCACCTTCAAGGTCTACTTCCAGCTCAAATTCAACGGCGACAACGGCAAATACGGGGCGCGCCTCAAACAGGCCTACGCCCAGTTGGGACACTTCACCCTCGGACTCACCACGTCCACCTTTGTCGATGCCGTCGCCCAGGCGCCTACCATCGACCCGCAGGGAGCCTGCGGACAGATCGACGACAAGCAGGTGCTCTTCCGCTACACCACCCCGTCGTGGCACGGTTTCACCGCCGCCACCGGCGTTGAAATCCCCGACGTCAGCATGACCCAGGCCACGCGGATGATAGGCGGCGTGGAGACCGCCGTCACCAAGTCCATCCCCCAGCGCGTGCCCGTCATCCCCGCATACGTGCAGTACTCGTGGAAGCCCGGCAGCCACGTGCGCCTGGCAGCCCTCTTCCGCGACCTGTGCTACCGCGACCTGCTCAGCGGCGAGAACCGCTTCAGCGCCGGTTACGGTGTCAAGGCCAGCTTCATCTTCCGCGAGGGTATGTTCCAGCCCTTCGGCCACTTCTCGTACGGCAAGGGCATAAGCTCGTTCGCCGCCGACATCGCCGACAACGGCTACGACCTCGTCCCCGAGGCCGGTGCACCGGGACATCTGCACACCATCCCCTCGATGACCTGGACCGGTGGCCTTTACCTGCACTTTACCCCCAAATTTTTCGCCACCGCCTCGGCCAGCCGCTGCCAGGTGTTTGACTGCTCAAACCTTGGTGGCGACTCGTACCGCTACGGCATGTTCTACTGCGCCAACGCCTTCTACGACCTCACCGACGACCTGCGTATGGGCATAGAGTATCTGCACGGCAAACGCTCAAATTACAACGGCGAGACAGGCACGGCAAACCGCCTCGGGCTCCTTTGCCAGTTCTCGTTCTGAACGGCTAATTTCCGTCGCAAAATTCAGCGCAAACTTTTCACACATAAAGAGGCTGCGCCGTAAACCTTAATTACGACACAGCCTCTTGCGACGTCAGTGGGCTGCCTCAGACGTTTTTGCCGTGGCAGTTTTTGTATTTTTTGCCTGAGCCGCAGGGGCAGGGGTCGTTGCGGCCGATGCGCGGGGCGGCTTTGACGGGCATGGTCTTCT